>CBHYLN010000056.1:0-31340 GCA_966128725.1 uncultured bacterium
ATTCATAACCCATCACACAGAACGCATCATGGCTGGCCTGTGTCGCGCCGTTGGCGCGGGGTTATGGGTGATGCGCACGACGACGTCTGAACGTTCGTGCCGTACCGACATCATTCATAACCCATCACACAGAACGCATCATGGCTGGCCTGTGTCGCGCCGTTGGCCGGGCTGATGCGACCTGGATTGCGCGGCATATATTGGCGGCCGGCCCCGCAACACGGGACGTACTTGACCAACAGGGAACAGGCGGATGAAACGTATCTGGACAATCATTGGCGTTGCCGATGTCGTGAGCAGCTTCAGGTGGTACCAGGCGCTGTTCGGCCAACCCGCGACGCTTCCGGCGCACGATGACTTCGGGCAAATCCTCGACACCGATGGCACGGTGCTGCTGTGTCTCCACAAGTGGGGCGCACACGATCATCCACCGTTGATCGGCCCGGCCAGCTCGCAACCCGGAAACGGACTGATCCTGTTCTTCCGCGTGGATGATTTGGACGACGCGTTGCGCAGGGCTCGTACGCTGGTTACGGCGCTCGAAGAGGAACCCCACGTGAATCCGGGCACGGGAACCTGGGAGTTTGCCGTGCGTGACCCCGATGGGTACTACGTGATGGTCAGCGCGTTGCCGGAACCCTGACGGTTCGTCGATCACGATCAAGAGGGAGGGATGCCACAAGGCCGGTTAAGCGCACGGTCCGCACGCCGTATATTCGCCGCATTCCCGGCTGTGGTTGCTTCGCGCGGTGCGCGGCGGACGGAGGCGTTGCGGGAGATGTGTCCGATGGCGATTCCGATGGTTTCGTTAAGCGTGGCGATAAGTTCTTCGCGCGCATTTTCACTTGCACATTCTCAACATCACACATGCACACTCTCCAATGGATTATTCTGGCGCTGGGCCTGATTCAGGGCGGCTGGTTTGTCTTCGATGGTGGACGCGCGTTGATTGTCGGCGATTATTTCACTCCGGCTTCCGGCCAACATGCCGGACAGCTTGGCCCATGGTCGCGGGTTGTGTCGGGGGTGGGTCTTGACCCGCGCGGTGCGTTCATCAAGTGGCTGCACGTCCTTCTGGGCGTTGCCTGGCTGGTTGCGTTGGTCGTCTTTGCTATGCGTCCGGCGTCGGGTTGGTGGATGGTTCTTGGTTGCGCGGCGGCAAGCCTGTGGTATCTGCCGGTTGGCACGCTTGTAAGCATTGTTGTGATTGCGCTGTTGCTCACACCTCAGATTCGGAGCCTGCCCTGAACGCGACCGCCACGGCACTCAACTCCGCAAGCGCCGGATGCGCGGCGAATTGGCGCGGACCTGCGCTGGAGTGATGCGGCACAGCCGGTCAGCCGCACGCCGTATATTCGCCGCATTCCCGGCTGTGGTTGCCCCGCGCGGAGCGCGGCTGGTAGCAGTAGTCACGCGTCAACCAAAAGGAAGGTATGAACACGACACGCGTCCGAGTTGAGAGCTTTACGATCTCGCTTGACGGATACGGAGCCGGCCCGAATCAGGACATCAACAATCCGCTGGGCGTGGGTGGGACGGATCTGCACCATTGGCTGGTCACGACACGCACGTTCCAACGGAACCTGTTTGGCGCGGACGGTGGCACAACGGGGATTGATGACGATATCGCCGCGCGGGGTTTCACGAACGTTGGGGCATGGATCCTTGGGCGCAACATGTTCGGGCCGATCCGCGGTCCCTGGCCGGACATGAACTGGAAAGGATGGTGGGGCGATAATCCGCCGTATCATGTTCCGACGTTCATCCTGACACATCACGCGCGCGCGCCTATCCAGATGGAAGGCGGAACAACGTTCCACTTCATTACCGGCGGTATTCACGAGGCGTTGGAACGCGCACGCGACGCGGCCAACGGGATGGATGTACGCATCGGCGGCGGACCCGACACGATCCGGCAATATCTTCGTGCTGGCCTTATTGATGAGCTGAACTTCGCTATCTCGCCGGTCCTGCTGGGCGGGGGAGAGCGATTGTTCGAGGGGATTGACATGCGCGCCCTCGGATACGAATGCGCCCGGTTCGTTGCGTCGGAGAAGGCTACCCATGTTGTAGTCCGGCGCGCGGGGCTCGTTGACGCATGACATCCGATACCAATTCTTCGAAAGTGAGAATCATGGAATTCAACCCACACAACAACATTGTCAGGCTCTGCCTTCAGGGGATGGGCATGGAGGACGCTGGCCGGGCCGAGGAAGCGTCGGCGCTGTTCCTCCAGGCCTGGAACGAGGCGACGTACAACTTCGAAAAATTCATCTCGGCGTATTATCTGGCCCGTCATCAACGGAATGCGGCCGACACGTTGACGTGGCTGGAAACGGCGCTGCAGTTCGCATTGGTAATCCATGACGACTCCGTCAGGAGTGCGTTCCCGATTCTGTATTCAAGCATTGCCAGGTGCCATGAGGATGCAAACGATGCGGACAAGGCGAACGAATATCATGAATTGGCGGCCTCGTTCAATAATGAGCCTTCCGAGAAGGGACCGTTTTTCCATGGGACGAAGGCGGACCTGCAGGTCGGTGATTTGTTGACGCCGGGAGGAACTTCGAATTACCAGCCGGAGCTTGTGATGAACCACATCTATTTCACGGCCATGATCAGCGGGGCGGGGCTGGCTGCGGCGTTGGCAAAGGGTGATGGGCGCGAGCGTGTGTACGTTGTTGAACCGACCGGGGCGTTTGAAGACGACCCGAATGTCACCAACAAGAAATTCCCGGGTAATATGACGCGTTCGTACCGCTCCGAATCGCCGTTGAAAATTGTTGGCGAGATAACGAATTGGGCGACACAATCGCCTGATGAGCTTGCAAAATGGCGGGAAAGGCTGGCGAATAACCAGGGGGAAATCATTAACTGATTTCCGGGATGTACAGAAGTGTGCTGAAGCCGTGAACATTACGCGTATCGAGGACAGGCTGGTAGTGATACGAGAAGAGGTTGGTGTAGCCGTCTACGATTTCAACTTCGAACTCCACTTCGCGTGCAATCATCCCTATCAGATCGACGGCGAGGAGCCCTGCGTACTCCGTATTGGTGCCATTGCCAACTATGCCGAGGAATTCAATGACAAGCTCGCCATGGGGTTGCGGCTTGTCAACACACCAGCGGAACATGCGTTGGCAAGCGAGCTCGAAGGCTGGTATCCGCTTATCCCTGACCTTACGCCCCGCACGCAGGTGTTCGACAGCCTTCCGACTGCGGACGTGGTGGAGGCCAACTTCACGTGGCCGGTATTCGTGAAGGGCTCCAGGCAAACCAGCAAGCACAACCCGGATCTGTCGATCATCGAGAGCCGCGAGCACTACGAGCGGGCCGCACAGCAGTACAGGAGCGATCCGATTCTCCACTGGCAACGCCCCGTTGTGCGCGAATATGTACCCCTGATGCCGGTGGCTGGTCATGTCCCGGGAAAGGTGCCTCCGTCACTTGAATTCCGCTCGTTCTGGTGGCACGGTGAGTGCGTGGGCTGGGGCCGTTACTGGTATCAGGTTGCGCCTTACGAATGCGAGGATGCCGAATCAGGCATTGCCATTGCGCGCCAGGCGGCAACCCGCCTTGGGGTACCGTTCCTTGTGGTGGACGTTGCCAAAACCAGCGACGGACGCTGGATCGTTATCGAGTGCAATGATGCTCAGGAGTCAGGGTATGCTGGCGTGCTTCCACAGGAGCTGTGGCGGCAGGTGCTGGCACGAATTGCTGCCTGAGCCATTTCGAAGCTCGAACGCTCTGGTGCCGGCCTGCGCCGGAAGGACGCCGCTCGATCGATCAACCGCACGTCAACAAGCCGTACATTTGCCGCATTCCCTGCCGTCGTTGCTCCACGCGGAGCGCGGCGGTTACGACGTAGTTATGCGGAGACTTCCGAGGCACAGGAGACAGCCATGCCAACGCGCAGTACAGACAAGACTTCCAAGCCCACAGCCAAGAAGCCGGCCAAACGCTCGGCGGCCCAGGACGATGCCGCCACCACGCTGCCGGAATCCATGATCACCGGCAAGGCAAGCCCCGCGAAGGCGGCGGACGGTGACAAGCCGGTCTTTGCCTACATCGCAAGTTTACCGCAGCCGCAGCGCGGCATCGCCGAGAGAGTTGATGCCCTGGCGGCCAGGACGCTGCCCGGCCTGCAGCGCTCCGTGAAATGGGGCATGTCATATTATGGTGTCGGCGATGGCTGGTGTTTCTGTTGCGGCGGTTTCGCGGGGCACGTCAAGCTGATGTTCATTAACGGCACCACGCTTGTTCCGGTACCACCGGTGACGCCGGTGGCGATGGGGAAGTCGACACGTGGCGTGGAGCTTACTTCCGTTGATGACCTTGACGAAGGCCAGATCGCGGCATGGATGACACAGGTTACGTCCGTGCCCGGTGTCGGCGGGAAGAAGAAATAGGTCCGTCATCCGCCTTGAAAACGACGGTCGCGCCGGAGCGATGATGTTCGGATAACAACATGCAGCGGACGGCGCGGTGAGCCGCCGCAGATCGTTTGCAGGCTAACACGATGAATGCGGCGAGCGATGATCCATCAACCGTCGCACGCTGCTGATTTGTAGGGTTGGGCCACATTCGCACACCATGTATACCATCGACATCACAGCACCGAACGAGCGCCCTGATTTCCGGTTGGTTATCGCGTTCCTATGGCACGACGATCAGAACGTAGATACCGACGGCAACTCGTACCATCCCGCGTCTCGCACATGGACGGAACTATACGTTCAGAACCGCGAACGGGAGGATGAGGTCGTGGATGTGAACCAGCATCAGGAGTCCCCACTTGTTCTTCGAGTTACGTCTGAGCACCAGCAGTTGGCAGCCCGAGTAGCATTCTTTCTCGCCACATTCTGTGGTGGCAGCGTGAGCCTCTCATCAGATGGCGAGTGGAGTTTGCCAGATAGTCTGCTCCCGCTTATCGGTCCTGACTTCAACAGGTCGGAGGCGTTGCACAGAGTGGCGCACAGTCCGTTCGCTCGGTCATCCCTCGACAATCCATTCCCGAATCTGGACTGAGACAGCATGGTCAGAGCCAAAGCCGCATTGTGATCATGACCCTGTGGCCGAACCTGCGCCGGAAGGATGCCGCCCGACTAATCAACCGAATATCAACAAGCCGTACATTTGCCGTATGCCCTGCCGTGGCTGCTCCGCACGCGGAGCGCGGCGGGTTGCGCAGTACTCAGGCCGAGACCAAAAAAGGAGACACAGAGATGTCCAAAGTGACCCCGTTCCTGATGTTCAACGACCAGCTCGAAGCTGCAATCGCGTTCTACACCGCCACGTTCCCGGACTCCGAGATCAGGAACGTCGCCCGCACCGGTACCGACGGCCCAATCACCTCCGCCGAATTCGTTGTTGGTGGTCAGGCCTTCATGGGGTACAATGGCGGCCCGTATTTCACATTCTCCCAGGGGTTCTCGCTCTTCGTCAACTGTGATGACCAGGCTGAAGTTGACAATTACTGGGACAGGCTTGTCGGCGCTGGCGCAACCCCGTTGCAGTGTGGTTGGATCACCGATCAGTTCGGCGTCACCTGGCAGATCGTCCCGAGGCGTTTCACGGAGCTCATCAGCGACAAGAACCCGGCCAAGGTACAGGCTGTGATGGACGCGATGATGGAGATGGTGAAGCTGGACGTGGCGGCGCTGGAGAAGGCGTACGCTGACGCATGACAGACCGGGACGCGGCAACCGTTGGGCCGATCGGGAATCAGCCTGCGACGCTGTCCTGTTCAACGTTCCTGGCTGCGCGGCGACGGGCGGGCTTGCCCCGCCTGACGTACCAACAACGCCTGCAGCTCTGACGCACCAACATCAGCCATGGCGATTACGCTCCTTGTTCCGACGTTGCGAGTAACGGATGTTGCTCGCTCGATGCAGTGGTATCGTGAAACGCTCGCGTTGGTGGGCGATCCGTTTCCCGCACAACCACCATTCGAATTTGCTCTTCTCCAACAAGGTGGCGTGGAATTGATGTTGCGCCGAGGCACTCCGCCGGAGCGTTCGGCGCCACGCCAGTACGATTGGGATGTGTATCTGCGCCGCGACGGCGAGCATTTCCGTGAGGTGTACGCGGCGTTCAGCGCGCGCGGCATCGTAACCCGGCGGTTGGAGCTGATGCCGTATGGCCTGGCCGAGTTCGAGATTACCGACCCGGATGGCTACGTCATTTGCCTGAGTCAGCAGCTTGAGGATGCCAGCGATCTGCCCAGGCCGGTTGCCTGAACGGGTCGCCCGAGGCCTGGCCGGCATCAATTAATTCCGTAGGCCGGCGGCAATACGCCATGCCTGTTTGGTTCCGGGAACCTGCAATTACGGACTACACTATGGCCGAAAATCTTACCAAGCCCACCGACGCCAGCGTCGAGGATTATATCGCCTCACGAGCCAACGCGCAGCAATCCGCCGACTGCCGGGAGTTGATGGCGCTGTTCAAGAAGATCACACGCCACGCACCACGAATGTGGGGGCCTAGCATCGTTGGATATGGTACCTACCGGTACACCTACGCGAGTGGACGAACCGGTGAAGCCCCGTTGGTGGCCTTCGCCATTCGTGGCCGCGAACTGGTGGTGTACCTGATGGTTGATGGAGATGAGCAACAGGCCCTGCTGTTGAAGCTGGGCAAACACAGGATGGGCAAGGTATGCCTGTACTTCAAGCAACTGGCTGACCTCGACCGCGCCACACTCGAAAAACTTGTCGTCGGTTCGATTGCTGAAGTACGGCAGCGGTACGGGTAGGGGCGCGGCGCCCGAAAATTTATTCGCGCCCGCGATGGTTCGCGGCGTAACGAGGCACGGGCTCCTGGCCACAACAACTGCACACAGACCCCCTGACCATGCGGCGCGCCGCACGCGGAGGCGCGGCGTGGCGGACGCCGCGCATTGTGGCCGCTGTGTTGAATGCGCGGCCCCGCCCGGCAAGGCGCGGCTGCCGACCGGGCCGCCATTCTGTTGTTCTTTCGGCACCGCGTTCCTGCACGCGACCCCGGCAGGTGAGCATGGACTTCAGGCCAATCACGCGCGTCGATTGCCGCCGGACCCCCGTGTTGTGCCTGACCCGTTCGCGCCGCGTGCCGCGTGGGCGCTACTTCATCGCGAGCACGTGCTCCACGAACTGATCAACGGCAATTTCGGTGCCCTGATAAAAGCCCGATGCCTTGTTTGTCTCCAGGTCCGCTTCATTCCGGTGCAGCGCCGTGAAGACGTAGCGGGTGCCGGCTCCCACGGCTTCCATCGTCACGATGGCGGTGATCGGAATGTCGTCGAAGACCGCCGGGCGATAGCCGGGGAACAGCATCGAGGTCCAGACCAGGCGCTCCATGGGAACAACGTCCAGGAAGCAGCCAAGGTTGGGCACTTCCGTGCCATCCGCCACCGCGATATCGATGCTGAAGATGCCCCCGGGGCGCACGTCCATTTCGGCTCGCGCCACTCGCCCCCAGGGCTTTGGCATGTACCACTCCTTGAGATGCTCGGGGGTTGTCAACGCTTCCCATACAAGCCGGGTGGGAGCGTCGACGAACCGTTCGATAACAAAATCACATTTCGGGTCGATCGCGAATTGCTTGCTCATGATCTGGATTCTTTCTCCTTGAGTTGTATGGCGTATTGGTCGAACCGGTTCAGCCGGGCTTCCCACTCCTGACGGCGCGCGTTCAACCAGTCTTCAACCACCTTGAACCGTTCCAGGGCGATCTCATACGTCCGCACTCGTCCGTGTTTTTTCGACCTCACCAGCCGGCTCCGTTCGAGCACCGAGAGATGCTGTACGAACGACGGGAGTTGCATGCCGAACGGCGCCGCCAGCTCGCTGACGGTGGCTGGCCCGGCGGACAGTCGCTCCAGAACTTTCCGCCGAGTCGGGTTGGACAGGGCGTGAAAAACCGCGTCGGTGACCGTGGATTGAACCATTTCAGATACCATCCATGTGTTTGGGTTATTCGAGCCGACCGAGGAATTCTACAGCAGGGGATTTTCAGCAGCAGAACACTTATGAAAATACCTAAGTGTTTGGCATCTTGCAAACGTGAACTCCATACTGGGAACCAACATGCCGATCGAAATTGGATGCGTCGAGGCGATCTTCCGGTATCCGGTGAAGTCCATGCGCGGCGAACAACGTGAGACCGCCATGCTGGGCTGGCACGGTCTTAACGGAGATCGGCGCCTGGCTTTTCGCCGCCTTGGTGAACGCGGCGAGTTCCCCTGGCTGACGGCCGGCAGACTTCCCGATCTTCTTCTGTTTGCTCCGCACCGCGACGAAGGCAACGCCCCGGATGACCCCCCGACGCACGTGCGCGCGCCGAGCGGCCAGGAGATGGCGGTCTTTGGAGACGACCTGGCCGCCGAGGTTGGTCGCCGCCATGGCGCGCCCGTGGAGATGATGCGGTTGAAGCACGGGATCTTCGATGAGGCGGCCGTCTCGGTGATCGCCCTGGATACGGTGGGGGAGATCGGGCGGCTCACGGGGCTGAGCCTGGACGTGCGTCGGTTTCGCCCGAACATCGTGGTCCGCTCCCTGCGACCGGTTCCGTTCCAGGAGGACGAGTGGGTGGGGGGCGTCCTTTCCTTTGGTGAGCGTGAGGATGGCCCGGCGATCTGCATAACACAGCGCGATGTTCGTTGCGCGATGATCAACCTCGATCCGGACTCCGCGCACCCGTCATCGGAAATCCTCAAGGCCGTTGTTCGCGTGCACCAGAACACCGCGGGCGTCTATGGCAGCGTGGCTCGCACCGGTGAGCTGGCCGTTGGGCAGCGCATCCTTTTCCACCCGGGCATCCCTGGCAGGGGCGCCGCCTGACCTCGCGTTGCTGGGCTTCCGGCTGTGGCGCGGGGCGCAGGCTCTCGGTTGCAACGACGAAACACCGAACCCCTGACCATGCTGCGCGGCGCACGCGGAGGCGAGCCGTGGCGGGTGTCGCGTGTTGTGGCCGCTGTACTGAATGCGCAAGCGCATGCGCGGCCCAACAGGTGCGGGTGCGCGGGAAGGATGCCGAATGGCCGACAAACCGGACGGTCAACCAACCGTATATTCGCCGCATTGCCTGCTGTTGGCGCTTCACGGAGCGCGCGGGGAAAGAGAAGTTGTGTGCTTTGGATACGGACGTGTTCAATTGGAGACATCTGACATGAGAAAACTGGTTGTAGGAGCATTTGTTACTCTGGACGGCGTGATGCAGGCGCCGGGCGGCCCCGATGAGGATCGAGAAGGTGGGTTTCCACATGGCGGCTGGCTTGTCCCGTTCTTCGATGAAACGTTCCTGCAAATAATGACCGAGTGGACCAACCAGGCTGGCGCCTTCCTGCTTGGTCGCAAGACCTACGAGATGTTCGCGGCTTCGTGGCCGAACTCCACCGATCCCTCGGACGAGAATGCCGCAGCGCTGAATACCCTGCCCAAGTTCGTTGCCTCGCGGACGCTTGAGAGCGTCGCATGGAACAATTCGCATCTGATCGCGGGCGACGTTGTTGAGGCGGTTGCGAAGCTCAAGGCGCAGGAGGGTGGCGAGATTCAGGTGCATGGCAGCAGCAATCTTCTTCAGACCCTGTTGAAGCACGATCTGGTCGACACGCTTCGCATCTGGCTGTTCCCCGTGGTGCTCGGAAGCGGCAAGCGCCTGTTTGGTGAAGGCGCGATCCCGGGCAGCTTCCGTCTTGTGGAGACGAAGCGGACCGATACCGGCGCCGTTCTGCATGTGTACGAGCGTGTGGGCGGTTTGCGGTATGGCGAGGTGGAGGTTGGCCAGGACGTGGTGATCTTCGATGCTGACACGGCGGACAACACACAGCATTAACCTGCCTGCTTCTTTTACGTGGATAATTGTCAACCGAACTATCAGCCTGCTTCTGGAGCGCCAAATGCGACCTCTTCGATACGCAATCAACATCACAGTGGACGGGTGCTGTGACCATCGTACAATCGTCCCGTACGAGGAGATGCATCGGTACCACGCCGAGAATCTTGCCAGGGCCGATGCCCTGCTCTTTGGCCGGGTGACGTATGAAATGATGGAATCAGCATGGCGACCGGTGGCCGAGACCGGAGTGCGGCCCGAGTGGATGGCCGACTGGGTGGTGCCGTTCGCCCATACGATCCACGCCGCCAGGAAGTACGTGGTATCCAGCACGCTGGAGAGCGTCGATTGGAACGCCGAGCTGATACGCGGGGATCTGGGCGAGGCCGTGCAACGGCTGAAGCAGGAGCCGGGGAACGGGCTGTTCGTGGGCGGCGTGACGCTCCCGATGGCGTTGGCGGATCTGGGGTTGATCGACGAATACGAGTTCATGGTGCATCCCAAGCTGGCGGGCCACGGCCCTACATTGTTCGCGGGGCTCACGAAACATGTCGATCTACGGCTTGTAGGCCGGCAGGAGTTCGGCTCCGGGGCAGTGGTGATGCGGTACGAGCTGGTACGGTAGTGAGCCGGGCGACCAGCGCGCCGGCACAACCTTCGCATTTGTCGGCATGCCCCAATCACAACATCGCGGATGGCGCCATGGAATCAGTTGAGAAGCGCTCGGATATCAGGAGCATGTTCATTGCCGCGCCACCGCGACAGGTGTTCGCCGCCATGAGCGATCCGGAACGTGTCGCGCGATGGTGGGGCCCCGATGGGTTCACGAACACGATGCACCGATTCGACTTCCAGGCCGGCGGCGCGTGGCTGCTGACGATGCACGGCCCTGACGGGAAGGACTACCCGAACGAGAGCCGTTTCACACGCCTGTTGCCGGACGAGCTTTTCGAGATTGAACATCTTTCGGGGCATCACTTCATCCTCACGATCACACTGCAACCGCTGGGCGATGGCACCCAGGTGGGCTGGCAACAGACCTTCGATACGGTTGAGCACTTCGAGGAGATCGCCCCGTTCGTTGCCGGCGCCAACCAGCAGAACATGCAGCGTCTGGCAACCGAAGCACTACGGCCGGCCGGCGCCGCGTAGCGCTGTGCGCCGGGCCGTACCCAAAGGGCCGATCAACCAAGGACACACCAGGCGTATATTCGCGGCATCCCGTGCCGATGATCCCTTGTGACCGCGCGGCAGCCGGAAAGGGAGCCGAATATGACACGACACGATCTTGACTCGGGCATCTTCACCATCAGCGATGTGCTGACATTGCAGGAGCGTATCAAATGCTGCACCATGTCGAGATTTATGTGAGCGATCTTGAGAAGTCCGTTGCCTTCTGGACCCCGTTCATGAAGATGCTGGGCTATGAGGAAGATCGCTGGCCGGGCGGGATGAACTACGTGAAGGAGGGCGAAGCCTACCTTTGCTTCCTGCCTGCGCCCGCGGAGCATCTCGCCGCCGGTTATCACCGCAAGCGTGTCGGGCTCAACCACCTTGCGTTCACGGGAAACTCCAGGGCGCATGTGGACGAAATCGCCGCCTGGGTTCGAGCGAACGGCTACACCAGCCTGTACGAGTCCAGGTATCCCTACGCCGGCGGGCCGGACTATTACGCGATGTACTGTGAGGATCCGGACCGCATCAAGGTGGAGGTCGCGGCGCCGAGCCAGGCCTGAGCCCCGGCTTGCAAGCCGGGGCGCGCAACACATCAAACACATAGACCATGAAGCAGACCGATATCGCGATTCCAACACTGCCCAGCCGATCGCTGAGCAACACCCTGGCATTCTACGGACGCCTCGGGTTCGGAGGTGAGGTGCTCGGCGTCGGTGGCTCGTACGCCATCCTCACGCGCGGCGATCTGGAGATACACTTCTTTCTCCACCCCGAGCTTCGTCCGGCCGAATCGTCCGCCGGCTGTTATATCCGAGTCGCGGACGTCGACGCGCTGTACGCTGCGTTCTCGGAGGCCGGCCTTCCCGGAAACGGTATTCCCCGCATGGATGCGCTGGAGCTCAAGCCGTGGGGCATGAAGGAGTTCGCCATTGTTGACGACGACGGCAACCTGCTTCGCATCGGGCAGGCCGTGTGATCGCTGGCGGCGCCGGGTGCGGTCGCTGGCAGGTTCATCGAGTTTGTTCGTGCCAGTATCGTGTTCAGCGCACTACCGCTTCCCGGTGTTGCGTGAAACGCTCAACGAACTTGGAACGCTCCATGCTAACGTGTTCAAACTGTGGCATCCAGAACCCGGACGATTGTACGCTTTGCCCGGGGTGTGGCATGTCGCTGCGGATGCGTACTGGATCACCAGAGGAGTTGCTTGTTCAGGTGGCTGATCGTGCGTCCTTCATTGCATTCGTTCTGGCACTTGCCGAAGAGCGTGAGGAGGCCGAGCAATGTGAACAGCGTGAGCCTTCACTGTATCAGTGTGGTGGTGCATACCGGTGGCAGAATCAGAGTATCTCCTCGTTCCTGTATGCCTCGCTCGAATATTTCGAGGCCAAGCCATTTCACGAGCCCGAGCTGGTGCCGAGCTGGAGGATGCTCGCCGAGATTCTCTACTACGGTAAGATTTACGAATAACTCGGCTTGGTGTACCCGACTGTGGAGACAACAATGTCCGATCCGGTTGATCCTCATTTTTACGAGCGGGCCGATGCCGTAATTCAGCTTGCGAACGAACAGAACAACGGCGTTGGAAGCGGCAAGGTGAGCGCCTCGCTTATGTATGCCACCGCCAGGTTCAATGCGTGGTTAAGCGCCTGCGGGTTCAACGATGCGGAGGAAATGCAGAACGCGCGGCAGGAAACCCTGGAATATTTCACCAGGCAATACAGGGCAATGCTGGAGGAGAATCTGGATGATTACATCCGGAACTTCGATACGTACATGTAGGTGCGTGCCGACGTTGCTCAACAAGAAGCTTGATACGGAACACAATGACACCTCGCGAACTTGTTCAATCCTGGGTGGAAGCGTTTAATCGCGCCGACGCCGACGCGCTTGCCGAATTCTACAGCGATGATGCGGTTAATCATCAGGTGGCCGAGGAGCCGGTTGCAGGCCGTGCCGCGATCCGCGAGATGTTCGCGGCCGGATTTGCCAGTGCCAACATGGTCTGCATCATCGAGAATATTTTTCAGGATGGGGAGTGGGCCATCCTGGAATGGCGCGATCCCCAGGGTCTGCGGGGCTGCGGCTTCTTCCACATTGTGGGAGGCAGGATCGTTTTCCAACGCGGGTATTGGGATAAGCTTTCCTTCCTTCGCTTGCACGGGTTCCCGCTTCCCACGGAATAACTATTCGCCTGATTCAATGAGCTACGACGTGATGGTGTTCGCACCTGAGGCTGCACCGAAGGATAGAGAAGCGTTCATGGAATGGTACGACGCGCAGTCGGAGTGGGAAGAGGAGCATTCGTACGATAATCCCGACGTTTCAGCACCGGCCCTGCGGGCCTGGTTTCTGGAAATGAATCGCACCTATCCGGCAATGAACGGGCCGTTCTCGTTGGAAGATCTTCCCGACGATGATGAATCCGTCACCGACTACAGTATCGGCCGGTCAGTGATTTGTGCTGCATTTGCGTGGTCCAAGGCTGAGCAGGCATACGAAGCAACTATCAGCCTCGCGGCGAGACATGGTGTTGGCTTCTACAACGTGAGCTCCGAACACGGCGAAGTGTGGCTCCCTGACGGCAATGGAGGTTTGGTTCTTGCTCATTCGGGATAATCAACAGCGCCCTGCGATCGACATGACAATCCTGTTCCGGGCGAATGTATTGGTGCGAACGATGCGCCACATCGAGGGAACACAATGACCAATACTGATTCTCGCGTAACGATTCACATGGCGGCAAGCCTGGACGGCTTCATCGCGCGCAGGGATGGGCGTGTCGACTGGCTGGAAACCTCGGATGAATTCGTGGGCGGTGAGACGCTCGACCCTGAATTCGCGGAGGCCTTCCTGAAGACCATCGACTGCTACGTGATGGGGTCGCGCACCTACGAGACCGCGCTGAGCTTTGAAGCCAGGGGATTTGGCTGGGCGTACGGCGACAAACCCACGTTCGTGCTTACAAGCCGCGATCTGCCTCGAACCCGGGATACGGTCGAGTTCCATGCGGGCGATCTGGCGCAGCTCCTGAATCTGCGCCTGCGGCCGACGTTCGGTTCCATCTGGGTTGTCGGGGGCGGCGCGGTTTGCGGCGAGTGCCTTCGTCGCGGGCTGGCCGACGAAGTTCGATATTCAGTGCTGCCGGTCGTGATCGGTGATGGGATACGGTTCTTCGAGAATCTGGACCGCGACGTCGCGCTGCATCTGACGGAGGCCAGGGCCTACAACAACGGCATGGTCGAGCTGTGTTATGATGTGCGTGCCGGGCGCGACAACTCCGGAAGCGCGGCCTGACAACCGTGCCCTGACAACAGTGCCCGCACACGCCGGCCGGCGTTGTTGCTGCTGCGCGCGAAGCCCCCGAGCGGTGATTCTGTCTGCCGGATCGTGCGGGATATCAGCATTGGTGCAATGAAGACCGTTGTGCGCTCAGGCAGCTTATGATGGTCTTCAAGAAACGACGCTCGCGTATTTTGCCGCGCGAAGTTCCGCAACCGACGGACGCGTGGCGCTGTTCGTCGGCAACCATTATTGGAGACGAAAGACCATGACCGACCCACAAACCAAAACCCCCTGGCATCTCTGGTTGATCGGCGTCATCGCCGTGTTGTTCAACGCCTTCGGGGTATTCGATTTCGTGATGAGCATGGCGCGTGGCGCCGAGTACCAGGCCAGCGCGGGCATGACGCCCGAACAGATTGCCCACTATCAAGCGATGCCGGGCTGGATGACGGTTGTCTGGGCAGTTGGTGTCTTCGGCGCGTTCCTGGCTTCAATCCTCCTGCTGATACGCAAGAAGCTTGCCGCGCCGGTGTTTGCGGTGTCGCTGGTCGCGTTCCTGGTAAGCCTGCTGTACACCTACGCTCTTACCAACGGCGGCGCCATCATGGGCGCGCAGATGGCCATCATGAGCGGCGTCATCGCCGCGCTGCTGGCGTTCTTCATCTGGTATTCGCGATCGATGGCCGCGCGCGGCGTGCTTCGCTGACGCTCGAGCGCTGCTGCGGCTGCTCCGCGCCGTTCACCCTGGCGCGGGGCAGGGAGTAGATGGGCAACAATCGGATGAAACATCCGCCGGGTTTCCACGAATCGCAGTGGAACAATCGGCCAACCGGAGCCCCATGAAGAAGGCCGCACCATAGGCTCGGCGCGGCAGTACATGTTCCGGGGATCTGCCGTACGTCATCTCGAATCAACACACAGGGCAATCATCCAATGGCACGAAAGATCATCATCGGAATGCTGGCTGCATTCGCTGTCATCCTCCTTGCATCGGCGGGGTATCAGTTCGGCCAGTATCTGGCGGCGCTGTAAACGCGTTCGGCGAGGTATTTCGCGCATCAAGCCAAGCTCAACAATCATCACGCCATTCCATATGCACGATTTCGACCTCCTCGGCTTCTGGGAAAATTCCGCGTATGCTAAAGAGCAATACGTCGGCGCCCCGCTTACCGATGCCATGGTTCGGTTTGCACAGGCGGAATTGGGATATCGGCTGCCACAGGCCTACATCGAACTGCTTCGCAATCAGAATGGCGGCATTCCCGTGCGAACAAATCATCGCACGCCGTGGCCAACGTCGTGGGCCGAGGATCATATCGCCATCACCGGAATTCACGGCCTGGACACGAACAAGCCGTACTCCTTGTGCGGCGAAATCGGTAGCAAGTTCATGATCGAGGAATGGGGGTATCCGGACATCGGAATTTACTTTGCCGATTGTCCTTCGGCTGGGCATGATATGTTATGCCTGGATTACAGTGAATGTGGCGTTGACGGCGAGCCAAGGGTGGTGCATGTCGATCAGGAATTGGAGTACGCTGTTACGCCCGTTGCCGAGAATATCGAGGCCTTCATCCGGGGGCTCGAGGATGACAGCGCGTTCGAGTAATCGGCCGTACAGGCCGCATGCGAGGGGGCCTCGCTGTGCCCTCCCGACGGATCAATCCCACCATGCAATTATGCCTGCCCATGATCGATTGTGGCGCGCCGTGTGTGGCACCCATACCGTCGCCTCACCATTTGCCTGTATCTTAGCGGGCAATCCGACCTCCGGGTAACCCCCCCAAGCGTTCTCATCGGTATCCCTTCCCAGGCACTGTACGCGGCATGCCCCAGAGCAGCACATATAGCGCAACACATCTGATGCGTGTGGTCACGCTTACAAGCCTTGCCATGCTTGCCTTTGCGGGGAACTCGTTGTTGTGCCGCATGGCACTGAAGCACACCGGCATCGATGCCACTACCTTTACGACCATTCGATTGATCTCCGGCGCGGCGGTCCTGTGGGCGGCGGCGAATATCGGCCGCTCCGGGCAGGCGGCCCGCGAATCGGATCCCGGTACCAGGGGGAATTGGCCCTCGGCGATTGCGTTGTTCGCCTATGCCGCCGGCTTTTCCTTCTCCTACATCAGCCTGCCGGCGTCCACCGGCGCATTGCTGTTGTTCGGTGCGGTTCAGGGGACGATGATCGGCTACGGAATATGGGCCGGGGAACGTCTGGCGAAACCGCAACTGGCCGGGCTTCTGCTGGCGTTGGGCGGGCTGCTGGGCCTGTTCCTGCCGGGCCTTTCGGCGCCGCCGGTTGTGGGCTCGATACTGATGGTGGGGGCCGGCATTGCATGGGGCGTGTATTCGCTGCGCGGGCGTGGAGCCGGAAACCCCATCCAGGTTACGGCGGGCAATTTCCTGCGCGCGGTTCCCTTTGCTGTGGTTGTAAGCATTGCCATGCCGGGAGGGCGTACGATGGATGCCGCCGGCATCTGGTACGCGATTGCCTCGGGCACGCTTACCTCCGGGATCGGCTATGCAATCTGGTATACGGCCTTGCCGATGCTGAAGGCCACACATGCGGCAACCGTGCAACTGAGCGTCCCGGTGCTCGCCGCGCTGGGCGGTATTCTGTTCCTTGGCGAGCCGCTGACGCTGCAACTGGCCCTGTCCGCGACGGCAATCCTGTGCGGCATTGCGTTGGTGATCCTGGAGAAGCAGGGCCCGAAACGCGAGCCAGTGGGCGCCCAATCCGTTTGAACCGGCCTCGGCATTGAACCGGTCGTGAAATTGGAACGGCTGTGTTATTGCACCGGCAACCGTTGCGTGATGGGCATGTGCGGGTATCACCGGAGTTTCCGTACCGGGCCGCATCAACGGTGCGCTACTGTTCGTGTGGCAGTGCGCACGCAACAATTGCGATCAAGTATCACCTACGTTTCAGCGATACCAAATCAACAGGAGAAGTGAATGGACCAGCAACCTAACCCCGGCAGAATTCTTCAAACAGGGCTGGCGTTTTGGGCTTCCAAGACCCTGCTCAGCGCCATCGAGTTGGGAGTGTTCACCGAGCTTGCACACGGGCCACAGGGGTTCGAGGGCTTGAGCGGTCGGCTTGGCCTGCATCCGCGTTCGGCGCGCGACTTCCTTGATACGCTGGTTGCGCTCGGGTTTCTTGCGCGTACCGGCGACACGTACGCGAACACACCGGAGACAGATCTGTTTCTGGACAGGAAGAAGCCTTCGTACGTTGGTGGGATTCTGGAGATGGCGAACCACCGGCTGTATCCTTTCTGGGGCCATCTCACCGAGGCGCTTCGTACCGGGCAGCCGCAGAACGAAGTAAAGTCCGGCGGGCCTGCGCTGTTCGAGACGCTGTACGCCGATCCTGCCCGCCTGCGCGAGTTCCTTGCCGCAATGACGGGTATCAGCCACGGTGCGAATATGACCATCGCCCGGGCGTTCCCGTGGCAGGACTACCATACGTATGTGGACGTTGGCACGGCACAGGGTGATCTTGCGGTGCAGATCGCGCTTGCCAACCCACACCTGCGCGGCATCGGTTTCGATCTTCCGGAAGTTGCGCCGATTTTTGAGGACTATGTTGCCGCCCTTGGTGTGGGCGGGCAGGTGAGGTTCGAGCCGGGCAACTTTTTTGAGCAGGACCTGCCGAAGGCCGACGTGGTGCTGATGGGGCATATCCTGCACGACTGGGATCTGCCCACAAAGAAGATGTTGATCAGGAAGGCCTACGATGCGATCCCGGCCGGCGGAGCGCTTGTTGTGTACGAGTCGATTATCGACGATGACAGGTCGCAGAATGCCTTCGGCCTGATGATGAGCCTGAACATGCTGATCGAAACACCCGGGGGATTTGACTACACCGGCGCCGATTGCTCTGGATGGATGCGCGAGGCCGGGTTTGCTTCAACCCGTGTTGAGCCGCTTGTTGGGCCGGACTCGATGGTAATCGGGATAAAGTAAAACGTAGAACGGGATGCCGGGCAGGCGGCGGCGTATCATGCTGTTGAAATATGTTTGAACGTCGGGGTGAGCGTCCGTGCGGGCCAACGCCGCGGATGAGTTGTTCAACAGTCTGATAGGCGTGCCGTCTGTCACGGTGTGAGCTCGCCAACAAAAGGAACACGTACAGATGGCGATCGATCCAATCGAGCATCTGATTCCGGAGCCGGAGAGCGCGGTGCTGGGGTGGCTGCTTGAATCCGACCCGGCGATCCGCTGGCAGACCATGCGCGACCTGACCAAGGCGCAACCGCGGGAGATCGCGGCCGAGCGCGCCAGGGTTGCTACCGAGGGCGCGGGCGCTCGCCTGCTTGCGCTGCAAGGGGCGGATGGGCGTTGGGGCGGCGCGGCATGGAATCACGGGTGGAACTCCACGATGCACGCACTGATGCTGTTGCGCGATCTGGGGATCGACCCAGCGAGCAACCAGGCGCGTCGCGCGGTGCAGCTTGTGGACGACCATGTGACCTGGGCAGGCTGCGGCCCGCCGGAGTGCGACGGCAATGCCTTCTTTGCCGGTGAGGTGGAGCCCTGCATCAATGCACAGGTTGGCGCGGTTGGCGCGTATTTTGGCCAGGATGTCGCGGGCATTGTGGAGCGTTTGCTTGCCGAGCAGTTGTCCGACGGCGGCTGGAACTGCGAGGCCGAATTCGGCTCGATGCGGTCGTCGTTCAACACCACGATCTGCGTGCTTGAAGCCCTGCTCGAGTACGAGTTGCGCCTGGGGGCGGCCCCGCGAACAACCGAGGCGCGCATTCGCGGCCAGGAGTATCTCCTGGAGCGCCGAATGTTCCGGCGACTGTCAACCGGCGAGGCGATCGAGCACGATCGCAAGAGCGGCGCGGCGTGGAGCCGATTCGCCTTCCCGACGTGGTGGCATTACGATGTGCTGCGTGGGCTGGACTATCTGCGCAGTGCGGGCGTTGCGCCCGACGAGCGCGTTGCCGAGGCGATCGGCATGGTGATCGCCAAACGCGACGGCGACGGCCGGTGGCCGCTGGATGCCTGTTATCCCGGCGAAATGTTGATCGAGACGGACGAGGGTGAAGGCCTGCCGAGCCGCTGGAACACGCTGCGCGCCCTGCGGGTGTTGAACTGGTACGCCGGGCGTGGCTGACACACCGCCGTTTGCAGGGCACGGGATGCCCATAACGAGATTCATGGATCGGGCACGCCCCTGCGGCGTGTCCTGTGGGAAGTGTGTGGATGTAGGCAGTCGTACACGAAACACCGATCATACACATGGGGTTCGGCTACAAAACGGCATGGATCGCCGCCCGAACGGCGGATACCGACGGGCTGATCCGAGCGCTGCGTCTGCGGAACGCAAAACCCTGCGAGGCCGAGGACGGGATCGACGCCTCGTATATCATGGATTATGCCGACGACAGGTGCCAGGCATTTGTGACGCAACCGATCGATGGGTGGACACTTTGCGTCAGCGTGGGATTCTTCCGGCTGGTTGATGGGCAATCGGCGGCGTTCGGGGATCTTATCGTCAGGTTGTCCAACGAGCTTGGATGCGAGGTGCAGTTCTTCGGCACGCATCGTGTTGTTGAAGGGCACGCCTGGGCGCGGGCGATTAATGGCACGCTGCGGCGGGCGTATAGCTACGTTGGTGAATCCGGAGAAACGGAGATCGATTTCGGCGAACAGACCCCCGAGGAAGTGACGCTTGAGTTCGCGTTCTTCGATGCGTCGAAGCCGGAGGCGGAGGAGGAGGGCTACTGGGACCGGGAGGATCGCAGATATCCGGACGAGGAAGATGTGATGAGCCTTGCGGAGCTCTGGAGTGTGAACCCCTCAACGCTGGGGCCGATGCCGCCGGGCCTGCTTGCTGACATGGGATCGGATGCGGCGCAATCGCATTCTTCAGCAGCCGAGCCCACGCGTGCCGACAAGCCCTGATGGAAGCTCTGGTACGGCAGGGTGGAACTGTGCGCGGCTTTTTAGCGGGAGGCGCCGCGCGACCGCGCCGCTGTCAACGCCTGCTGGCCTTCGCGCGCCGCGTTGCGCCGGCCTGCGCGGCACACGCCTCGCGAACACAGTCGCGTAACCAGGCGTGCGCTGGATCGGCATCCATGCGGGGATGCCACAGCATGGACACGGTGAACTCCGGCACGGGTACCGGAAGGGAAAAGCGATGCATCCCGGCGCGCAGGTTCCTGGTCTGCTGCTCGGGAACGGTGGCCACCAGATCGGTGGCCCGCGCCAGCGCCAGCGCTGCCGAAAATCCACCAACGATCGTGACGATCGAGCGTTCAATCCCAATCGACGCAAGCGCGTCGTCCACCGGCCCGCCGGCAAGGCCACGCCTGGATACATGGATGTGCCGTTCGTTTGCATAGCGGGCCGGCGTCACGCGGCCCTTGCACAGCCGATGCCCTGCCCGCACCACGCCCACGAATCGGTCGCGAAACAGCGCCTGCGCGCGCACCTCCGGCCCGGTTGCCTGCCCCACAACACCCGTCTCAAGATCCACCGTCCCATCGCGTAGCAGCGCGCTTTCCTTGTCCGCCTTCTGCACGAACCGCAGCTTCACGCCCGGCGCTTCGCGGCTGGTGCGCCCGATAAGCAGCGGCCCGAAGTTCTCGGCGAAGCCGTCGCTGGCGCGCAGCGTGAACGTCCGCGCCAGCCGTGTCAGGTCAAGCTGCCGGGCAGGGCGCAGAACGGCCAGCCCCTGCTCCACAAGGCCCTGTACCAACGTGCGCAGTTCCACGGCGCGCGGTGTGGGAACCAGGCCCCGACCGGCTCGCACCAGCAGCGGGTCACCGGTTGTTGCGCGCAATCGTGCAAGGGCGCGGCTCATTGCCGACGGGCTCAGCTTCAGACGCTCGGCCGCGCGGGCCACGCTGCCTTCGGCAAGCAGCACATCCAATACGATCAACAGGTTCAGATCCGGCGCTGGCATGGTTGACGTTGCAAGGTTCGGGGTTGATACAGCCTGGTCCACACATGGCGTTTCGTGCACGAATATAGTGCAACTGGTGCGTCTACCGCCTGGTATCGCAATGAGCTAAACTTGGTTGTCGACAGTCCCGTGTATTCCGCTCCGCGGGGTCCGGTGGCCTGTCGCGGGAGACACACAGTTCATTGCGAAACCAACGTTCGAGGAATTCCATACCATGACAGGCACCCATGCAACCACGCTTCGTTCCCGGCCGCGT
Organism: uncultured bacterium; assembly: GCA_966128725.1. Taxonomy (GTDB): domain Bacteria; phylum Bacteroidota; class Ignavibacteria; order OLB7; family OLB7; genus JAFDZV01. The sequence continues at coordinate 21,453 of CBHYLN010000056.1, forward strand.
TTAGCGGCGATGATATCGCTTGCTGTAATTCCGGGCATCGCGGTAATGCTGCCCCTTGCGATTCCGTTTACCGAGGGCTGGGCGCTGTGGCAGCGCACGCTGGCCGTGGCATTGTTGGCTGGCGCCGCAGTTGCCTGTATGCGCATCCCATCGCTGCCACGGTTGGTTCGCGGCGTTATCGGCATCCGCGCCGGCGGCGTGGATGCCAGGGCGGCAGGGCCACGGCCGGCCGGCTCGGTAACGGCAGTGGTTGCAAGCCTTTCGCTGCCGATGCTGCTATCCTCGCTTGATACCAGCATCGCCAACGTTGCGTTGCCAACGCTGGCAACCGAGTTCAACGCCTCGTTTCAGCAGGTGCAGTGGATTGTGCTGGCCTACCTGCTGGCCACAACCACGTTGATCGTGAGCGTTGGCCGCCTGGGCGATATCGTTGGTCGGCGCCGATTGTTGCTGCTGGGCATCGCTGTGTTCACGGTTGCCTCGGCGCTGTGCGGCGCCGCGCCGGAATTGTGGATGCTGGTTGCCGCGCGCGCCGTGCAGGGGCTTGGCGCCGCTGTGATGATGGCGCTTACCATGGCGTTCGTGGGCGAAACCGTGAGCGCGGAACGCAACGCCAGCGCCATGGGTGTGCTGGCGACGATGTCCGCGGTTGGCACGGCCCTGGGGCCGTCGCTTGGCGGCATGTTGATAGCGGCGCTGGGCTGGCGTTCCATCTTCCTTGTGAACCTGCCGCTGGGTGCTCTAGCGCTGCTGTGGGCCTATCGTCGTCTGCCGGCTGATCGAATTGGTCGCAAGGTCGCGGGCCTCGCGTTTGATGGGGTCGGCACCGTGCTGTTGGCGCTTACGCTTGCCGCATACGCGCTTGCCATGACCATCCGGCCCGCACGATTTGGCCTGCCCGCGGTTGCGCTGCTTGCCTCGGCGCTGGTTGGGGCCGGCCTCTTTGTTCGTCAGCAGGCCCGTGCAGCGTCGCCGCTGGTGCGGTTGGCAATGTTCCGAAGCCCGTTGCTGGGTGCAAGCCTGGCCTCCGGTGTGTTTGTGTCCACGGTTGTGATGGCCACGTTGGTGGTTGGTCCGTTTTATCTTTCGCGCGCGTTGGGGCTTGGCGCGCCGCTTGTTGGCCTTGCCATGTCTGTTGGGCCGATTGTCGCGGCGGTGACGGCGATACCCGCGGGCCGGTTGGCCGATCGATTCGGGGCGCGGCGTATCGCTGCCGCCGGTCTCTGGGGGCTTGCCGCCGGCTCGTTCATGCTCGCGGTGATGCCTGTTGCATTTGCAGCGGTGGGCTACCTTGCCGCCATCGTTGTCATCACGTCCGGATACGCGCTGTTCCAGACATCGAACAACGCCGCTGTCATGGCGGGCATCGGCTCCGGTGAGCGCGGCGTGGTTTCCGGGCTGCTCAATCTATCGCGCAACCTTGGCCTGATAACCGGCGCCTCGGTAATGGGCGCCGTGTTCGTGCTTGCCTCCGGCGGCACCGATATTTCGGCCGCCACGCCGGCGGACGTTGCGGTGGGAATGCGAACCACGTTCGCCGTTGCGGCGGTTCTGATGGCTTTGGCGCTGGGCGTCAGGCGATGGGGCCGCGGCGCGCGAGGCGGCGACGCCCGGCAGGTAATGCCCATGCGGGACATTCCCCCCTCTGAACCAGTACACAGATGGAACCGGCCATGAACTCCGAACTTGAACATGCAGTTGGGCTGATGAGCAGCTATGCCGCACCCTGGGCCATTGCCGGCGGCTGGGCTATCGATCTGTTCCTCGGCGTTGAAACCCGCCCGCATAGCGATGTCGATATCGCCGTGCTGCGGCGCGATCAGCATATCCTTGCAGGGCTGCTGGCCGATGCCCGCCTGGTGAAAATGGTCAACCACGAACCCGTTCGATGGCGTGCCGGTGAAACCCTTATCGCGCCGATTCACGAAGTTCATGCATCCTGGCCGGACGGCAGGCAGTTGGAATTTCTCATGAACGATGCCGATGCCGCTCAGTGGGTGTACCGTCGTGATCCGAGCCTCCGGCTGCCACTGGAGGTTGCCTTCAACGCCGATGCCGATATCCCGTTCCTTGCCCCCGAAGTAGTGTTGTTGTACAAGTCCAAACAACCAACGCCGAAGGACGTTGCCGACTTCGAGGCCGTGCGTGCGCGGCTGAGCACCGGCGGGCGGGCGTGGCTGGCCTCGGCGCTGCGTTGTGCCCGGCCCAACCATCCGTGGGCCGATATTCTCTGACTTCTGATGCTTGAACGCGCGCGCAACCATGAGCGACAGTCACAACAATTTCAAAACAGGCCCAACCCGAAGGCTTGTTCATGTGGGCGGCTCGGCGCCGTCGCGCCTGCTTCAGGATCTGGCGTTGTCGGGGGTGCGGCTTAACGATGCAGCGATGACGCTGATGCACAGCGAACACTTTTGCTGTGCCGGGCAGCGCCATGCACTGCACATCGTGGAGCTGGCCGTCCGCGATCTCGGCTTTCCGGATGGGGCCACCATGGGAAGCATATGCGGCGCAGCTGCGAGCATTGGTCTGCATCCGGCTCCCATCGAACTTGCGCCGCATCTCCGCCTGCAGTTCACGGACCAGCCGGAGGGATTCATCGGGTTCCCGATAACCGAACATCGCGCGCCGCCGGGCTCAGTGACGGTTGTTTCCATGCCGGTGGTTGACGACGACACGTTCCCAAAGGGATTCTATCTGCGCCGGATCAATGGCGAGTTGTGGCTGCGCGGCTATACGTCGACATCCGATCATATCTGGGATGCGGCCGATCGGCTGATCTTCACCGAACCGGGCTGCGCGCGCGACCAGCATGGCACCGATAACAACACGAACGATATCCGTTGGCGGCGTTGACAACGTCTGGCGCGCTCATCGTCGCCACGACGTGGGTACACAGGCATGAATCCATACGCGCATATGAACTACAGCCAGGGCGTTGCCCGGTTTCTCGATCTGTTCGCCAGCAACAGCCAGGCCACGGCCGCTGCCGAGTGCGTGGCGCGGCATGTTCCCTCCGGCGGCAGCGTGCTCGATATCGGCGCCGGCACCGGCGGCATAGGCCTGGCGATTGCCGAGGCCGGATACAGGGTTACCATGTTGGAGCCCGACCACGAGATGTTCGCCATGTTGCTGGCCGCGCTTGCGGCGCGCCCCGGGGTGCAGGAGCGTGTTACGCCGATCCCACGGCCGTTCGGGTTTGATACGGGCACGGCGTTCGATGCCGTGGTCTGCTTCGCCGTGGTACACCTGTTATCGCCCGAACAGCGGTCGGAGCTGATTGCCTGCGCTGCGCGGCAGGTACGGCCCGATGGAGTTGTGATTCTGGAAATGCCCGTCGCCACAAGCCGAAGGGTTGCCTCGGCGTGGCAGTGCGTGGGCCGGATGCCGCTTGGCGCGGCCGTTGTGGAGCACCACGCATCGCAACAACCGGGCGAGGCGGGGTGGTGGTATACGCATTGGCGATTTCGCATCGTGCTGGGCGAACAGACGGTTGACGAGGTTGAACGAAGCTTCCGATGGTATCCGCTTCAACCCGACGAATCCACGGGCCTGATAACATCAGCCGGTCTGCGCATCGAACACGAGTATGGCGGGTGCGATCAATCGCCGTACCGGCCGCATGAAAGCCGCGTGCGGTTGGTGGTTGCGCGCGTTGCCTGAGGACGGAGTTCCTACCGCGCTGTGGGGAATCGGCGGCGTGGTTGTAGGTTGTGCTCGCCGTGGCAGCACCTGCCCTGGGAACACGTTGTAACCTGAGAAGCCAACGGATGGAAATCCCGACCTATCGCAACAGCCTGCCGTTTGCCGGCTCGGCCCAGCGCGCAATCGATATCGCGATTATGTCGTTGACGCCGCTTGGGTTTCGCGTGGAGGAGCGCACCACAAACACCGTTCAGCTTGCCGGGCCGGGCATGAGCCGAAGCAATCAGAACTCGCTTGTTGGGGCATCACGGATCACGCTTGCCATTGCCGACGCCACAATTGAACTATCCGCCGAGCTTGGCGCCATGGCCCGCCTGCAGCGGTTTGCGCGGTTGTTCCCGCCTGTGTTGCTTGGCGTCATCAGCATTGTATTGTCCACCGTGTTTCTGTTTGCGTTCGGTCCCGGGGCGTGGCGCTCATGGGGGCCACCGCTGGTTGGCCTTGTGGCGATCGAGGCCCTTGTATGGGCATTTGTTGGCCCTATGCTGGCACGCCGCATAGGCTCGCGTGTGGTGGAAAGTCTGGAAACATTCCTGCGGAACATGGCCGCGGCCGGACACGAGGTGTAGGAGAAGGGAGCCGCGCCGCCAAACGTGTTGTGGGTGCCACGAAACCTCACCATTGCTCGGCATCGGCGGCCGTGTGATATTGTATGCCGGTCCGGCGCGCGCATTCCCTTATTCCGTGCTTGATGATGTTTGTTTGCAGGAACGTTGGCCTGCGGGCGGATTCCGCAGGCTGATCTCGGGACCCCATGAACAACCGCATCGCTATCTCGACGCCGGACCCCAACACGCTTCACATCAGCCATTCGCGACGTGACGCCGTTGTCGGGCTTCTGGGCGCGGTTGTGATTGTTGCCCTGTGGTATCTGGCGCCGTTCGCCGTGCTGCACAATGTGCGCGAAGCCATCGGCAATGAAGTCCTATACACGGTATATCTGCTGACCCCGATACTGTTCCTGTTGCCGTTCCTGCGGCTTGCGAGAACCGCCATCGCGGGGAACGAATATACCTTCGAGGCAAGCCAGCGAATGGTGCTGCACAACGGCCGGCTGCTTGCGCGGTTCGATGACGTGCTTGCCGTTGAGCTGCACAGCCGTCTCGGCGGCGATGATCCACTACACCGCGTTGTGCTGCCCATGGCCGATAACTCCACGATTGTGCTCGCCGAATCGCGGCACGAGGCGGCAGTGCGTCCGTTGGCGCAGCGTGTGGGCGCGATGCTGGGCCGTGTGGTGTTGCAGCGGTGATACGGTTGCCGCGCACAATTCATCCAACCGCGCTCACCGTTCGGGGAAGAAGCGGGATCCGTGTAATCCGGAATTCAATCAATGAATAAACACATCGCCAAGCCAGCACAGGATACGCCGCGATCGGCAATACTGAAGGTGCTGGCCTTCTGGGGTATATACCTGCTGGGCGTTGTTGGTGTCGCCCTTGTCAGAAATGTTCTGCCGGGGCTGTGGGGCGCGTTTGCATGGGGAGTGCTGAGCAGCGTGGCTCTGCTGATTGCCACACGCCTGTTTCTGCGCCGCGATGGTTTTGCAACGCAGGGCCTTGGGTTTCGATTCAACCGTGCCAGCCTTGTGTATTGCGCCGCCGGCCTTGTTGTTGGTGTGGCGCAGTATGCCGCCTCGGCCCTGACTGTTTCGGCGTTGTGCGGTCCCGTGCGTTTTGTTGCCGCAAGTACGCCCGGCGTTGATTTGTTGCTGCCGGTGCTCGGCATGATATGTGCGCTTGTGGTAATGGAGGAGCTTGGTTTCCGGGGATATCCCTTGCGAACGCTGGCGCCTGTTATCGGGCCGTGGCCGGCGCTGGTTCTGGTCACTGCCGCCTTCGGGCTGTTGCACCTTGCGTATGGTTGGTCGTGGCAGAACGTGTTGATGGGCGTTGTGCCCAGCTCGATTCTGTTCGGGCTTGCGGCGCTTGCCTCCAGAGGGCTGGCAATGCCCATTGGCCTTCACGCCGGCGCCAACATTGCTCACTGGGCGGCCGGCGAAACCGACACACCGGGCCTGTGGCATATCGAGACCGACGCGCCAAACCTTGCCAATCTGGAGACGTGGGCGCCTTCCATCAGCCTCGTTGTGGCCTGCCTGTTCATTCTCGCATTCTGGTTATGGTACAGGCGTTCCATCTCGGTAAATGCCCAGGCATTGAGTTCCGGAGCCGCACGCCCAAACGCGATGACGCTACCGAAGTAACACAGCAACGTGGTGAAGCATGTTCAAGATTGAGCGACTGTCGCAGCCGATTCTTCCGTGGCCGAGGTTCGTTCGCCGCCTGCTGAAAAGCCTGGCTGTGGGGTTCGGCCTGATTGCGATTTCGTTGGCGGCCGGCATGGCGGGGTACCACTACCTTGAACATCTTCCCTGGCTGGATGCCTTCGACACCGCCTCGATGATCCTATCCGGCATGGGGCCGTTGGGCGAACCCCAAACCTCGGCAGGCAAGCTCTTTGCCGGGCTGTATGCGCTGTACAGCGGCTTCGCCGTGTTGGTGATCGCCGCTATCACGTTCGGCCCAGTTGTGCATCGCGTGATGCATGTGTTCCACGCCGACGTGCCGGGCGAGGATGCCTCGTAACACATCGCTGGCTGCGCCAGGTTCCCATTCCCAATAATCACTACTCGGGGAGATCCCATGGCCAACATCTCGTGGCTTCGGCAGGCGCTTGGTTTACTCGGCTGGCTTGCGGTAAGCTTTGCCGCCGCCGCCGCTGGTGGGCTGGCCTCGGCCAATGCTGGCGCGTTTTATCAGGAGTTGGCCCGCCCGGGCTGGGCGCCGCCCGCGTGGCTGTTTGGTCCTGCGTGGAGCCTGTTGTACACCCTTATGGCGGTTGCGGCATGGCTGGTTTGGCGCCAGCATGGTTTTCGTGGTGCCGGTACCGCGTTCCTGCTGTTCGTTGCGCAACTTGTTGCCAACGCGTTATGGACCTGGCTGTTCTTCGTGTGGCGAACCGGTGCATTTGCCTTCGGCGAGATTCTTGTGCTGTGGGTTCTAATCGTCTGTACCATCATCGCGTTCTGGCGACTGAATACCGTTGCCGGCATGCTGCTGCTGCCGTATCTGGGGTGGGTGTCGTATGCCGCGATGCTGACGTTTTCGGTATGGCAACGCAACCCCGCGTTGTTGGGCTGATGCCCGCGCCGTACCAAACGCGAGTGGTGACTTCTCCAATGTGGCACGCGCGTGAAGGGCATTTCTCCGTATGATCCTAGTTCAACACATCCGCGTGTTCTGGACCAAGGCCAGCCGAGGCGCGCCCCGGGCTTCGGTGCGCAATGGGCTGCCAGACGCGCTGCCGTTTGTGGTTTCGTCGCAGGCACAGGCTGACCCAACGGAGTACCTGTTCCATTCCGCGTCATTCGTTGAAAGTGCCGAAGGTTTCAAGCGTGCGGGCGATCGAACGCGCTGCGCACCGCGTTGCCCCGCCCACGAGGGCCCGTTGTTGTGGGAGTTACAGGGTGGAATACTGCGCGTGGGGTATCAATGGAATGCGGCTGTCTCTGGCCGCCCGTTTCGGCGTGACAGGGCCGGCGTTCTGCTGCTTGGCGACGGCATGATTGGGCGCGTTATTCTCAACGACCGCCACGTGAGCCATGAAGACCAGTATTACACGCAGGACACGTACAACATCGCCGTGGCCGAGAGCCCGGCCGTTGATCTGTTTGTTGCTCGCGAGCCGGACGTGACTCGCGACATGCGGGTGAGGCTGCTGTGAAGCGGTAGGACTGAGGAGATTTCTTCCGATCCATCCCGCCCATGTCCAAACGCGCGGGTCCCGTTCGTCATGATCGCGGACGGTGCATGGTGCCCGTTGTACACCATTTGTGGAGACTTGCATGCAATTCATGCTGATGGACTATGTGAACGAGTCCGGTTGGACCGAACTCCCGCGCGAGGAGCAGGAGCAATGGCTTGGCGCGTACGGCGCCTATATCGAGGCAATGGTGCAAGCCGGCGTGCTTCGCAGCAGCACCGGCCTGCAGCCAACCACGGCGGCCACCACGGTGCGGTTCGCGGGGGAGAAGGCGCAGGTGCTTGATGGGCCGTACGCCGATACCAAGGAGCAACTGGGAGGGTTCCATTTGATCGAGGTGCCCGATCTGGATGCCGCGATCGCGTGGGCCGCGCGCAGCCCAACCGCGCAACACGGCGTTGTGGAGGTGCGTCCGCTGCTGGACTTGGCCGCGCATCAACGCGACTTTGGCGACGTTGCCCTGAAGGGATACACGGGGGAGAACCACGATGCGTAACCTTGTGGTTTTTAATCAGATGTCGCTTGATGGATATGTGGCCGGGCCGGGCGGTGATATCGGTTGGGCCTACTCCGCGCCCGAGGATGCCGAGTGGAATGCCTTTGTACGCGAGAACGCGTCGGGCGGCGGAGCGCTGGTGTTCGGTCGGGTGACGTACGAGATGATGGCCGGCTACTGGCCAACGCCGATGGCCGCCAGCCAGAATCCGGCTGTCGCCGAGCGGATGAACGCCATGCCGAAGATCGTGTTCTCGACAACGCTGGCCGAGGCATCGTGGAGCAACACCACGCTTTTGCGGGGCGACCTTGTGGCCCGGATGCGCGCGCTGAAACATTCCGACGGCCCTGACATGGCGATCCTTGGAAGCGCCAGCATTGCGGCGCAGTGCGCGGCGGCGGGGTTGATCGATCAGTATCAGGTGGTGGTAAACCCGGTGGCGCTGGGAGCCGGCACAACCATGTTCGAGGGGCTTGGCCGGCAGCTTGCGCTGTCGCTGACTTCCACGCGTGCGTTCGGCAACGGCAAGGTGCTGCTGTGTTATACGCCGGCCGGCTAGATATGCCGCGCCAGCATGTTGAACGCCAACAGGCATCTCGGTTCAACAACAGCTGGATGCAGACTGGGCCGAGCGGATGCGAATGAGGCGTTCTGTTGTGAACGTTACAGTGAGCGGATGTGCGGGCCAACGCCGCGGATGACGTTGTTCAACAGCGTATTACGCGGATGCTCCCAACGGCGGGTTGCGCATTGGTGCAATCCGCCGCGGGCGTTTGGTTGAGATTGATACGATAGCCGGTACGGCAGCACGATGGAGATACGGCACGGGCAGAACGGCGACGGGGATGCGGGGCATGCGCCTAACGTGCAGGCCCAGGCCGAAGCCGTGGCGCGCCGTGGGTACGGTCGGCTGCTGGCGTTGCTTGCCGCCCGCACACAGGACCTGCAGGCCGCCGAGGATGCCCTGGCCGATGCATTTGCCGCTGCGCTCCTGGAGTGGCCGCGCGGCGGCGTGCCGGCAAATCCAGAGGCATGGTTGCTGACCGTGGCGCGCCGTAAGCTGATCGACGCGGCGCGCAGGCGCGCAACGGGCGATGCCGTTGCCGAGCAGTTGCGGTATCTGGCCGATGAATACTCCACCATTGAGGAGCAGGCGGAGATCCCCGACCGGCGGCTTGCGTTGATGTTTGTGTGCGCGCATCCGGCAATCGAATCCGGCATCCGCGCGCCGTTGATGCTGCAGGCCGTGCTTGGGCTGGACGCGGCCACCATTGCCTCGGCATTCCTGATTGCGCCGTCGGCAATGGGCAAGCGGTTGGTGCGGGCCAAGCAGAAGATCCGGCAGGCGGGCATTCCGTTTGTGATACCCGGGCGCGAGGAGTTGCCGGCGCGGCTGGGCGCCGTGCTGGATGCCATCTATGCCGCGTTTGCCGAAGGGTGGGCCGATCCGCTGGGGACCGACACGGCCCGCCACGATCTTACCGCCGAGGCCATTGTGCTTGCCAGGCTGGTGGCCGGGCTGATGCCGAACCAGCCGGAGGCGCTGGCCCTGCTTGCGTTGATGCTGCATGCCGAGGCGCGGCGGGGTGCACGGCGCAATGCGCGCGGTGAATGTGTGCCGCTTGCCGAACAGGATGTTGATGCGTGGGACTGGGCACAGATTGCTCATGCCGAACAGTTGCTGCGCCGGGCCGGAGCGTTCGGCACGGTTGGCCGCTACGGGCTGGAGGCCGCGCTACAGTCCGCGCATGTTGCGCGGCGGCGCACGGGGCTGGCAAACTGGGATGCGGTGGTGCAATTGTACGATGCGCTGGTGGCGCGCACCGGCTCGCCGGTGGCGATGCTGAACCGTGCCCTGGCTCTTGCCGAGCTGCATGGCGCCGCCGCCCGGGGTGGTGGCCGGGGGGCGGGGGGTTCCGATG
>CBHYLN010000057.1:0-31274 GCA_966128725.1 uncultured bacterium
CGCGCCGCGGCCGGCGACACCGGGCGATGCCGACGACGACGGCGTTCCGGACGGGAGCGACAACTGCCCAACCACCCCCAACCCCAACCAGGCCGACACCGACGGTGATGGGGTGGGCGACGCGTGCGACAACTGCCCGGCACGCGCCAACCCGTTGCAGAGTGATTTCGACCACGACGGCATCGGCGACAGCTGCGACAACTGCCCGGTGACGTGGAACCAGGACCAGCAGGACAGCGACAACAACGGCGTGGGCGACCGGTGCGAAAGCTGGTGGTGCGGCGGCGATACCGACGGCGATGGCCTTGCCAACTGCGATGACCCCTGCCCCGGTGACCCCAGCAGCCCGCCGGGCGCCAACCAGGACGGCGACAGCGTTGGCGACGCGTGCGACAACTGCCCGGACATCGCCAACAGCGAACAGACCGATACCGATGGCGACGGCGTCGGCGACGCGTGCGACAACTGCCCGTGGCTCGCCAACCCGGACCAGCAGGACAGCGACAACAATGGCATTGGTGACGCGTGTGAAGGCGTGCCGAACAACTGCACAATCACCAGTGTTGAATACCCCATCTACGGCATCGGCCGTGAGGGCGTGTACCACCAGGACAGCATCGACCTGGACGCCGCGCCGGACACTGTGTACTACACTCGGCACCTAGGCCGGCGGCTGTACGAACTGAACGACCAGTTGGGTGACGTGCGCGCCGTGATCGGCGACCGCAAGCTGAGCGATGTTGTCGCCGGCGTGCCGACCAAGTTCCGCGCGGAAATGCGCGCGTATACCCACCCGTACCCCTTCGGCATGGCCGAGCCTGGGCGGTACAGCAACAGCGGCGAATACCGGTTCGGGTACAACGGCATGGAGCGGGACACCACGGCCACCGGCGACCACACCACTACGTACTTCCGGCAATACGATGCACGGCTGGGGCGGTGGTGGGGTATCGATCCGGTGACGAACCCGGGTGAGAGCCCGTATGCGGCGATGGGGAATGATCCGGCCCTGCATACCGATCGCAGAGGTGATACGCCAACCGTGAGTGGACTGAGCGGAGGGCGTGGAAGCGAGAATAATGCGTTGGTGCAGGAACCTGTGAAAGTGGCAGCCGATGGTCCTTCGTTTTGGGAGTATCTCGGGCAAGCCGGCGAATCATTTTGCAGAGCAGTCAACTCCGGTGTGGAGAGCATCCTACAGCCCTTTAACATACTTGCCCAGTATCTGGGTGATTCGTTCAATGCGCTGGTAATGCCAGGGACGAGTTTCGCAGATGTCCAAGAGAGATACTGGAATCTTGATGCCGAATTGGACCGTGCAAAGCAGCGGGTAGGTGAGATTAAAGAACAGTTCTCGTCAGAAGTGCAAGCGATACAGTCGCAACCAGTAGGCGTGACGCTTGATCAATATCGACGTGAGTTTACTAGTCCGCAGTTCGTTGGTGCACTTTCTGCAAACGTTGCAATGGTCTATGTGTCAGGTAGAGTAGGTGCCCCGAGCGCCGCTTTGACGAGAGTTTCGAGCGAAAGTAGTCTAATTGCACAGACTGAAGCAGCGGTTGAGACCGAGGTTGCGGTTACGGAGGTCGGTGGGCAGGCCGTTAGTCGTGCACTTACTGAGAGTGAAGCCATCAGCTTGGTTAAAAAAGAATCGTACGGTTATGCAAACAGATTACTTGTAGCTAAAGAGGTAGGGGGGCGGGTACCCGCTGCATCATCGGTCGTAGTTGATGCGAGAACGGGTCGAATATATCGTGGTGTCTCTCGTGGCAATAAAAGTATTCCAACTGAAATTCATCCTCTACTGCGAGCACGGATGCCGAACCCATCCCTCCAGTCGTGGACTCCCGCCAATTGCGCTGAATTCAATGCTGTGAATCGAGCGCTTCTTGATGGCGCACATCTAGAAGATTTGTATGTTTATACCCTTCGTCCCGATGGACCGAACGGGCCGCAGCCATTGCCACGTTGTAACAACTGTCTTAAGACGACAGAGGGAGTCAACGCAATCACGCCATAATGGAGGGTATCATTCGTTGAGCAAATTTACCGATAACGCGCGCAAGTGCCTTGCGGTGGCTGGGTGGACGGAAGGTCGTGCCATCGATACCAGTGCATATGAGCAGGCAAATCGCGAGTCAGAATTCACCGTGTTGGAGAAGGCTATCGAGTTCCTCCGGGAATTTGGAGGACTTCAGCTTACCTATCCAAATTTTCGAGCTCCGGAGCACGATGACAACTGCCATTTCGACGCGTCAATGGCCGCTGCGGGCGCGGGTCGCGGTTGGGTCGAGGACTATGAGGAAACCATCGGCCGGCCATTGATGGTTATTGGTGAAGCGAGCGACGGATACATAACACTTTGCATGGACGACGAGGGGCGAGTATATGGTGGACAGGAGGCCCTGCTCTTGAAGTATGGTGACTCCGGTATCGATGCCATCAACTGCCTGGTAGAAGGCGGCGAGCCCGAGAACATCGAAGTGGTCAGGCCGGAACTCCCTGCCGCGCGTGATGGAATCGAGTTGAATGATGCTGCTCGTCGTGCGTTGCATGAGGGGGGATGGATACAACGGGACGTGGAGGTAGTTCCCGGTGATAACGCGGAAAACTTTCTTACCCAGTTCGGCGGGGTCCGGATCCGGTATCAAGGTCGTGTAACGGATTCTTCCTATTGTCTAATCGATCGTATTCATCTGACGGACGATTACCTCCGCGAGTGTTCTTCGTACATAGGAGAGAGGGTAACACCAGTCGGTCGATACAATGAATCCGGCTGGGTATTGTTGATGGACAGGCAGGGGCGAGTCTTTGTTGGTTTGGAAGGAACTCCCGAATTGCTTCGCCTGCTTGGCGTTTCAGGTACGGATGCAATCAACAATCTCTTTGATCGCAAATACTATCGTTGGACTCCCTGAGTTCGACGATGTCCATCAGGAAGCATTGGCGAGCGTAGTGATGTAGCCCTCAATGCAGATCGAGCGTTGGTCAATATACTCGGTGGATGTGTTGTCTATATTGGCATTGAATACTGTCTGATGGGCTGTGCCCGAAACCTTGCCGATTGTATCGACCGTTGTAAATTGTCATCCCAAAAGATGCTCCTAAATTCTCATTGGAGATACACAACCGTGCGCACATGTTCGACCCTGTTCTTTTTCCTTCTCACCGTTGCATCAGCCTCCGCCCAATGGACCAAACTCCCACCGGACCGCCGTCTGATTGGGCAGGCCATGTACCTCGATGATTCGCTCATCGTTGTGGCCACGCTGGATAGCGGCATCGTGCGCAGTCGCGATAACGTCCGTTGGGATGCCGTCAACACCGGCCTGCCGAGCAAGTTCGCGCCCTATGCCCTGCACATGATGAACGGGTATCTCTATCTGGGCACCGACAGCGGCGCATTCCGTTCACCAGACCTTGGCCTGCATTGGGCGCCCGTGGCCGTTGAATATGCCCGCACCCGCAATGTCTACAACTTCCTCGCCGAAGGCGCTGCGATGTTCATTGCAGCCGATTTTGGTGTTTTTCGCTCGGTGGATGGCGGTGCTACATGGGATAAAGTATTTGCTGGGCTCAATAGTTCGCAACGGATTTATTCCTTGGGCAGATCGGATCGCTACTTGTTCGCTGGAACAAGTCATGCGGGAGTCCGACGTTCAAGTGATGGCGGTTCGACTTGGTCCGAGGCAAATAATGGCCTCGACGTTGATAATGTTTCAGTTTTTAATTTTGATGGAGATTTTGGATTTGCCGGCGTCGGTACTGGTCTGCATATAACGTTGAATGGGTCAGATACGTGGCAATGGCTAGGTAGAGAGAATTATGGGTCAAGATCGTTCACGCAAATTCTACGTATTGGAAGCGTGTACTTCCTCGGTGCAAGTGAGGGTATTCTGAAAACAGCGGATTCGGCTAAAACCTTTGTTGACATTAACGATGGGTTTATTCGCCAAACTCCCATCGTCGGCATGGGCATTCGCGGCAACATGCTCTACATATGCAGCACCGGCGAATGGATATGGCGTCGCCCCCTCTCCGAACTCCTTCCCCCCTCGAGTGTGGAGGATGCGGCTGCCGGCATGCGTGCCACAACCCTTGGCGCGGCCGTGCCCAACCCGGCGAGCAACCACACCCGCATCCCGTACAACCTTGCCGCCGCCGGCCCCGTTGAGCTGGCCCTGTACAACACTCTGGGCCAACGTGTTGCCGTGGTTACTGCCGGCGAACAGCAGGCCGGACCACACACCGCAACCCTTGATGCCGGCGAGCTTCCCAATGGCATGTATTACTACCGCCTGAGCGCCGGTAGCACAACCCGTGCCCGCAGTCTTCTTGTAGCGCGGTAAGGTGCGACGCTTACGTATCCCCAAACCCAGCGCCACCGTATGCACGGTTGCCTGGTTTGGCTTTACTTGCCACAATCGCTCAGTAATTTCTCATTTGTAATTCCTGTGCTTTCCTGGCGGCCTGTATACCCGGATATACAGCGCAACGCTGTTGCCGGCGCTGCCATTGCTCAGAACGCACGGAACACGAGGTGCGCCGATGCCCTGGGCAATGCGCTTGCCGCGCGGCATGCGGTACTGGCCGTTGTCGGGCTTGGCGCGATATCGGCCAACTCCTTCCCGTTCGATGCGTTGCTGGCCCAGGCGTTGGCAATTCCCACGGACTACGATGCCCGGCTGTGTTGAACGGAAACGCTGCCCGCGGGCAACGTCATGTGTCCACGAATTCTCCTGCCCACGCTGCCGCATCTTGGGGTGGCATGGGCAAGCCCCGGTGGAGCCGAACACGCAGGCCGAAGCAGGGGACTGCGGAGGGCGCGCAATGTGTAAGCCTCAGCCCTCTCCATTTGCGCGACGCACCAACGCGCGACGATCAACAATCCTGATCTTGGGTCCTATCAATTCGATAACCTCGTCGCGTTGAAATTTCCAGAGGACACGGCTGACTGTTTCGGTTGCCGTACCGATGAATTTTGCAAGATCACCACGTGTCAGATCCATCAATATCACGGAGCTTTTTGCATCCACGCCGTATCTGGATGCCAGATCGAGTAACGTCTCCGCCATGCGTTCGCCAACCGATTTCTGCATGCATGTCGCCGCCTCAACCTCCGCGGCCTTCAGGTCGGTCGACAATTTGTTGATGATGTCGAAGGCGACGGCGATATCGGTTCGGGCAAGCTCCAGAAACGTTGTGGACGGAATCGCGCACAGCTCGGTTGTTTCCATTGCAATGGCGTACACGGTGTGCGGGTCGCCGGTGAGGGCCGATCGGTAGTCGAGCAGGTCGCCATCGGCTGCCATCCGGATGATCCGTTCGCGGCCACTCCTGCCGAACACGGAGATTTTTACGCGACCTCGCGTAACGATATGAACGTTGCTTGGGTGCTGATCAGCCTGCAGAATCATCTCGCCCTCCGAGAAGACCATCAAACGCCGTTCGGACGCAAGAGTACTCTTTTCGGAGAAGAAAAGGCTCTCGATTAGCCCATTTCTGGGCTTGCGGGGGGGATTGTGGGTCGTTATAGGTTGGCGATCCTCGATCATTGTCAAACTGTTGCTCCAAAGGTTCTGAGAAACGATCCCTGATTCTCGATCGCCGCTGCCGGTTTGTATCCCCGTGGAGATCCGGGCTGGAGGGCGATCGATGCCAATACAAGATAGAACGGCCTTGAACGCAGCAGTGTAGGTGGGATTATGAAGCGCTGCTAGGCCCTTGTCCGTCATCAGAGTCGGGGAATCCCCTACATACATTGATGCGGTGTTTGCGTATTATGCATATCCCTCCGCCGGAGTGTCGCTCTGCCCTAGAGCGCCTGCTCAGTACAACGACTGCCATTGAAGATCTGTATCGGCCTGCCGGAATTCTGCCGGTCTTTACACTGTCTAACAGTTTGTTATTCCAGCAATCCGGCAATCCACAACACCGGGCGTTGATAATATGCACGGGGTGGTGCTCCAATGTCCGAGTCCTCTGTTTTTGCTTACGTATTCCTTGCATGAACCGGTGACGCGCACCCAAGCCTTTGCGCGACGTGTCGGCCGGGATCATGAAATAGGAATTCGGTTAACTGGAGTGATGATCATGCAAAAAATGCATGATCCGATATATCCCCGGCTGGTGACGCGGTTGGCGTTCAATTTCATATTCCAGTACCATTCCATATCCACGGCTTAACCAGGAAAGGTATGAATCCGATTTTTCAACGACTGAACAACGAGGGTCTGCCGAATGCTCTCCCACCAAACGACGAATCGACGGTGGCAAGGTATGAGCCGGCAGTAACCGTGTCGATGGGCAGGGCCGAGGATGAACCTGCGTCGGCAACAGGAGCGGAGTCATCACCGTTTTCCGTTCTTCGCCTCGATGAGGTGCTTCGAGCCAGCCAGAAGCGATGGCGCGCGATCACGGAGCCCCATCCGTATGGGGTTGTTCTCACCATCAACAGCCGGATTGCCTATATCAACCATGCCGCGGCCGCTATCTACGGTGTTGAACGGCCCTATGATTTGATCGGGGCGGACCTGGCCGACTGCATGGCTGACGACGATCGCGAGCGCGTGAGGAAGCGGATTGATACGATCGGCCGGGGAGAGCACGCCAAGGCTGAGCGATATAATGCCATTGGTAAGGATGGCCGGGCTCGACGGCTTGAGATGGCCTCGGCCGGCCTTGATCTGCCTTCCGAACAGGTCGTTGTTCAAAGCATGCTGCGTGATGTAAGCAACGATGATGCCGTGCCAGCCGACCTTAACCCAACTGAGTTCCAGTATCATCCCATCGTGGTCGATTCGCCGGTGCCAACAATCCTGTACGGCAGCAAGGCGGGGCAGGTGCGTGCTCTGAGCAGATCATGGACATTGCTGACCGGATATGTGTTGGAGGAAATTCCGACGATTCGCGAGTGGTGGCAACGCGCGCTTCGCCCAACAGCCATAGGAGATTCGCCAATCGAAAAATATATCCCAACGGAAACGGACCGAACGCGTGAAATAACGATTGCCACGCGCGACGGTGTCCTGCGGCTCTGCCGGTTCGTTGCCAATCCCTTGGAAAGCCGTGCCGAGGGCGAACCGCTGGTGATTCTGACGGCGCAGGATATAACCGAACAGCGTCGGCTTGAACACCATCTGCTGACGCTTTCGGTGCGCATCCGACAGCATATCGGGCAGGAAATCCATGATCGGCTTGGTTCGCACCTGGCCGGTACCGCGATGTTCGTGCGCGCGTTGTTGAAAAAGCAACGCAAGGGCGCGACCGTTGAAGCAAAGGATCTGGAGGAAGTAGCCCGGCTTATTGGCGAAGGTGTTGCTCAGGCCAGATTGATTGCCCGAAGCCTGGTGCCGTTCAGCGGTCCGGCTGGCGGATTCACGGCCTCGCTCAGGCATCTGGCAAACGACATTCAGGCGCGGAGCGGTATACAGTGTGTTGTGGAGTGTGATGCCGCGCTGCCCGTCATTTCGCAGGATGTGGCCGTTCAGTTGTACTGGATAGCACACGAGGCCGCCACAAATGCCGCCAAACACAGTCGTGCGCAAACTATACGGATTCAGTATATGCGGACACCGGAAGGCGTGGCGCTTGTTGTGAGCGACGACGGTGTTGGCTTTGCCCATCCCGACGATGTTTCCGAGGGTGTTGGTGTGCAGATCATGAACTACCGTGCCAATGCCATCGGGGCGCTGCTGGAGTTGCGACGATCGCCCGAGGGCGGCGCCATTGTGTCCTGCGCCATTATGAACGCGCCCGAGGATACAGACCGCAACGATGATGATCGGAGCAATTCCGGTGCTGGCCAACAGGCCAGACAATGATCTACAAGATTTTCCTGATTGATGATCACCCGGTTATGCGCCGAGGGTACGCCGCATTGATCGATAGCGAGTCGGATCTGGAGATATGTGGCGAGGCGAGTTCGGGCTCGGAAGCCATCGACAGGTTCGAGGAGGCCGCCCCCGATCTGGCCATTGTGGACATTTCACTGAACGGCTTCAACGGCATCGAGCTGATAAAACACCTGAAGTCGCGATTCCCGGACGTACTGTTCCTGGTTATTTCAATGCACGACGAATCGCTCTATGCCGAACGTGCGCTTGGCGCCGGAGCAATGGGATACCTGATGAAAAGCGAGGCGGAGCACTCCGTTGTATCCGCCATCCGCAACGTATTACAGGGACATATCTACCTCAGCGAGGCCATGAAGGATCACATCCTGATGCATGCTGTTGTAGGCCGGGGAGGCGAGGGTGTGTCGTCGATGGAACGCCTGAGCGATCGGGAATTGGAAGTGTTCGAATCGATTGGCCGTGGATTTTCCACCGCGGAAATCGCTGTTCAACTGGTAATCAGCATAAAAACCGTTGAGGCGCACCGCCAGCGAATCAAGAGTAAACTTGGTATCGAAAGCAGTGTCGAGCTGGTGCGACGCGCCGTTCACTGGATTAGCACGCAATAGCCGGCTGGGCATATATCCGAAGCATATTTTTATGGCTTGATCGTGATCATGGCATTCGATATCTGATTCTTCCGATATTTGTTGCGGTGGTTGACATCAAGGTTTGCAGCACACTCGATGGATGACCGAATGTTTCGAAATCCGATGTATCGGAATCAAAACATCGGAATACAGAGTTAAGCCAATGTCGATTCCCCGGTTCCCTGCATAGCCACGGTCGCGCGAAGCGCATAGCTGATCGATCTCCGCACTATCCGCGGGGGCAACCGATCATCGGATGAACAAAAGGGCCCGGACCTCGTCCTTTTTGTACGCTGAAAAGCCATCCAACGCATCGCGCGACCGGCTCTTATTCTCCGCCGCCACGATTCTCGAAATCACTTCCGAATTCCACGCCACTGTCCCGCGGCAGGATGCCGCCTGTTGTTCCACCAGCACCCAGCCACGGCTTCTCCGAAGCTTGATATCACAATTGGGCTCGTATAGCAATGGATAGATCTCTCCAGCGGAGGCCTTTCCATGTGATGTCCGCCGACCTTGCTCGGAGCCATCCCCTTGACACCTGGACGCATGCGTACATGCCCGTTGTTTGGAAACGTCGAGCGGATACGGCGATACTCTAGGATGCCGTCCGATGCAGAGTGCAGGCCGCATGCAGGCCGATAGGAACGTCCGCGCTGTGTATCTGAGACCCCCATATCAAATGGCTGCCCCAACTCGTATGGCACTGCGGCGCTCACAGGCTGTTGAAATACCTGTTGCCTCTCGGGCTGTTTCGCAACAGCCTGCAAGATGGCTGAACAGGCGCGAATGAGGCGTCCTGTTGCACGTTTCACTGATTGCACGTTTCACTGATTGCACGCTTCACCGGGCGGCCGTGTTTGCCAGCGCCACGGGCATCGTTGATCGCGGCGCTGAATTTGCTCCGATATACGATCAGGCGTGCAAGCAGTGATTGAATTGCACTTCGTGACAGGTCCGAAGTGTGTTCGGGATGGTCCTTTCTATCGCCTTTTGCCCGTAAATGTATTGCAATTACGTTGCCGCCTGAAATGATTTTAGTCAGAATATTCGCGATTGATTGGTGTCATGGCAATGCCCATCCTGAAAGGACGATATTTGTGAACGCTGATTCGGATGCGGGAAATACAGCCCACGAATGTGTCAGCGATGAATGTTGTCCTGAAAGTGCTGGGGGGCGGCGGCGTGACACCGCGCCATGCAATCGCAAGTTCCTTCTGTTCGGATACCCCTGATTGAATAGTTGGCGTGACGGTCGGCATCGAACCTGGAACATGGACGGTGTTCCCATTCTGCCAGCCTTGGCGGATATGCATGGCGCGGCGCACTGCCGCTTAATCCTCCCCAGAAGCCTCTCAAGAACGCTGTAATTCCATCGTGCGATTCACTGGTTAGCCAAGGAGCGACCATCGGGCCGTTCCGAACGCTGATTGAACGCTCTCGGTTGAATGATCGAGAGTAATACACAACTCAATGTTTCAAGGAGTAGGCGTTATGTCAGGAAAGATATTTCTGTTGGCCGTATCAGGAGTGCTTGCATTGTCGATCAATGCGTCGGCCCAGATCGACTCGAATTGTGTCGAGTGTGTTGCCGCGGCTTCGGGCACGGTGATTGTTCCGCTTCGTTGTGAAGGATCGCGTGCCATGTTGCTGGGTGATAACATGCTCCGTGGGCAGACCACGGTTGTAAACGGTGTTACGCCTGGCACCCAGACCGCTGGGTTCAAGGTTGTTGGCGACGATGAGGACTTGGTCAAGATTTGTGGTGCTTCGGCGATGCTGAGCTTCGATCTCACGCCGAATCAGCCCGGGCACATCGTATCAACGAGCCCCGGCCAAACGACGACCCTGACCCCCACCAACTACCAGTTCTGGACTGGCACGGGCAGCGATATCAATACCGCCGTTCAGACCATCACGGGCATCGGCAACCCACACGGGTTGGACTACAACGAGAGCCCGGGCAACGGTTCGCGATTCTTCTACGTGGGTGCCTCGTTCATGCCGGCCGCCGATCAGCAGCGCGGTCGTTACGAGGGTACCGTCACCTTCGATGTACAGTACTTTTAACCGACTGAGAAGTGGGTTATAGGTAGGTCACCGATACCGGCGAGGGATTGTGGTAACGACGTCCCTCGCCGGTCCGGAGGCCGGCAAGCGCCGACGGATCGGAAGAGTATGTGTCCTTCACCCCGCGGAAACGTGGAGTTGCCCCCGCCTCCCGCGGCTTCCCGCCGAATATTGTCGCCCACTCCCCCGCGAAAGGAGCTGCGCGGCAATCGGTTTTTCCCGAGAAATGGTGCTGCGGTGCGATGCAGCCAACTGCACACCTGACGGCGCTTGAATATCGGATCGTGTATACTTCTATCCGGATAATGATGATGACCGCCCACCGTTTTCGTTTCCTCGCTTCGCTTCGTCTCGCGCTTCTGCTCGGTATCATTTTGCCCGCGCTGCTGATTGCAGGCCTTGTGACTTCAGGAACGCTTCGCGCGCAGATTTCGATTTCACCGAAGCGTATTCTGTTGTCGGCGCACGAACGTTCCTCGGAATTGATCATCTCCAACAGCGGGCCCATACCCTTCGAGGTTACCGCCGAGATATCCGACCGTCGGTTGCACAGCGATTCCACCGGTCGTGAGTGGTACGATACCACGGCGACGCCAGATGAAGTGTTGCACTCCTGCCAGCGATGGGTGAAGGTTTTTCCCAAGCGTTTCATACTGCCACCGAATTCAACCCGCAAAATCAGGGTCCTGGCGGCGCCGACAGGCGAGTTGGCCGATGGTGAGTATGTGGGACGGTTGATGCTGGCTTCGGTGCGCGCCGAAACCCAGCGTCTGGATTCGGTTGATACCAGCAGAATTGAAGTGGACCTCCGATTTCGCATGAACATGATTCTGCAGGTGGTGTACCGTAAAGGGGAGGTAAACACCGGGGTACGGATCGACGATGCCGCGGCGATGCGTTTCGACAGCGGAGCCTACGTGGTTGTCGGAGTTTCCTGGCTTGGCAATGCCGCCTACCGCGGGGTGCTTTCGTCGGTGGTCAGAACGGAGGATGGTAGAAAGCTGGACAGCGTCATGACACCGTACATCGTCGAATTCTCAAAACTGTACCAGCGCCTGCGCCTGCCAGATGTGCCGGATGGACGCTACGAGCTTACGCTGGAGTCGCGAGCGGAGCTGCCGGGCAGCGCATCCGAGCTGGTACTGCCGGCGCCGTTGGTACGCAGTACCTATACACTGGTATTCGACGATGCCAGCATTGTCCTCACACGGAAGGATTTCTAGGAGAGATATCATGATTCTTTTTACCAGGCAACGTATCCGTTCGGTGCGCGCGGTTGTGGTGGGTGTGGCTGTCTCGTGTTTCGACTTGTCCGCGGTTGGCCAACAGACCCAACTGGCCGCGCAAAGCATGACCTACGGGGTTCCCCGGGTGACGGTCACCAGCGAACTGTCGGTGGGTAATCTGTATCGGCATGGAACGGCGATTGTGGACAAGCGCAGTGCGCAGGCGGCACAATACGAGGTACGAGGCCTCAAGGGGCGTTGGGCTCGGCTTTCGGTGTATCCTATGGATCTCCGATCCGATCGTGGAAGCGACCGAATGTCGTTGCATATCCAGCCATCGGATTGTGCTCTCAGCATCGACGGCGGCACCACATGGCGTCCGTTTTCCTCCGGGCTTTTGCACGAGGATCTCATGTTCCCAACCACCAGCGATCGCCTGCTGATATCTGTTGTGCTGGTGCGGATCGGTGCAAGCGTTACGTGTGATGTTCTGCAAAGCCGCGGTGACTATCACGGTGGCATCATGCTGCTGGCCGAATATCTCCCGGTCCAGGACAACATGATCGAGCTTTTTCACAGGTGAAAAGGCTGCCTTTCATAGCTGTTCTGTTGCTGCCAACCATCGTACTGTCGGCCATCCTGTTGTCGGCGTTCCTGCTGCCGGCCGGGGCGCTTATGGCGCAGGTGCCGACACCATCCGACGGGACCACAATCGTGGTGCCGGAGGAAGGCATCGTGAAGTTCGAGATTACCGGCGTTGGATCCCTTGATATGGTTGCCCTGCTTGTCGGTGATACGCTCCTGCTCCCGTTCGGCGCCGTATCGGACTTCCTGAGCATCGAACACCACACATCGGCCAACCTGGATACCATCAGCGGCGAATTGCCGGTTGGCATGCCGTTCATGATTGTTCGTTCGGCGAGCATCTGTACATACCGTGGCCGATCCGAGCCGTTCGACAGGTCGTTGGTGCGCGTTGTTGACGGTGTTGTCTATGTGGAGCGGGGATTGCTCGGCACATGTTACGGCATCCAGCTCGCGTTCGATTCCGCATCGATTATCGTCCGGATGCCTGCGTCGCTCAAGGTTCCGGCCGTTACGCGCTTTCAGAAATCGAAACGTTATGCCGCGCTGGCGATGGGGCGATCGCCGCAGGACGCGGATGGTGCCGTGGCCACGCCCATCGATCGGCAATTGCTTGGTGGCATTGCGCTCGATTGGTCGTTGGCCAGCGCCTATCAAAACGGCGTTACTCCCACCGGGTACGGCTTCTTCAGGGCGGGTGGTCCGTTGCTGTTCGGTGTGTTCGATGTCAACGGCGTCGGCACGTATAACAGGGCCAGCAACAGCCCGTTCTCGCTGGCGTTGGGGTCATGGCAATGGCAGTTTCTCCTACCGGACTTCTCGGCGTTGCGGCGCATTACCGTGGGCGGCATTGCCTATGCCGGCCATCAGCGCCTGTCGGCCGAGATCTCGAACATGCCAACGGTTGGTCGGTACGATTTTACCATGCACACCATATCCGGGCATGCCACGCCCGGCTGGACCGCCGAACTGTATGATGGTTCCGCACTGCTTCAGATAATGCTTGTTGATTCCAATGGCAGGTATCAATTCGAGGTGCCGCTTGGGTATTCGCCAACCACACTGACCGTGCAAGCGATTGGGCCACACGGCGAACAGGAAACCACGATCTCGCGTCTGGAGATTCATCACAGCCAGGTGCCACCTGGCATGCTGGATTACACCGCGCGAATGAGCGTGGATGGCCTGGCGCGCACCGATGCGGTCGACGGGGTGGCGATGCTTCGCGCCGGCATTGCCGAATGGCTTACCATCGGCGCCGATCTCAGGATGCATTCCTCCTCGCGAGCCAGCATCGGCCTGGACAGCATCGAGCCTGTCTGGCATGTGCTTACGTGGCTGGGGGCGTCGGCGCAACTGGGGCTCAGCTACGCCTCGAAGCGGCGGATTCTGGGCGGCGAGTTCGGGTATACGTTCCCGGGCGAGACATCGCTGCGCCTTACGCTCGAGGGGTATTCGCTGGCCGAACATGCCATCGCGGCCAGCGGCAACATTAACCTGCCGCTGGGTACGGTTGCGCTGAATCTCAACAGCCGATATCTCGCACGCGACGGGAGCAGCCGTCTGGAGGCAACGCCTCAGGTGGTTGTCTACGTGGGGGGTGTCGGGATCACGGCCGCGACGAATTTCCTCTGGGCCGATACCGACAGTCTTCGCACCGAACTCCGCACCGAGCTGCGTACCCCCCCGTACCATGGGTTTGTTTCGTCGTGGTTGCGGGTTTCGTATTCGCCGTTTCAAAGCCTGTACCTGTCGGCCGGTGGCACGCTGGATCATCGCTCGGGCATTGTGGCCAAGGCCGATATCTCAAGCTCCTATTATCTGGGCCCGTTTGCGCGCGTGGGGGTTGCCTACGCTGTTGACTCGATGAAGCTGCGCGAAGGCACGCTGCGTTCGCAAGTGGGGCTTACGCTGCTCAACCGCGCGGTGTATCTCGCGATTGGCTACAGCATCCCGCACATGGAATGGAAGCGGGGCGGGTTCACAGCCGATCTGCGATGCGACCTTGGATTCGGCAGGCTTCGTGGCCAAACTATTCATTCCGATGGGCACACATCGGGGGTCACCACCTTCGATGGCGGCTTGCTTATCTCGGCTGCGGGGATCGAGACACGGAACGATCCTACGGTGGGCCGGGGGGCAATTGTCGTGCGGGCATTTTCCGACGACAATGCCAACGGGATTTGGGACTCGAACGAGCTGGAGCTTGGCGCGTTCAAGGCCTCGATCGCCTACCGCTCGATGGAAATGATGAGCAGGACCGGTGAGTTCTACAACGTTACCCCGGATGCGGACTATCTGGTAACCGTGGATCGTTGGGCCTTCGCGGGCCGTGAGTTGTTTCCGCGACGCTCGGCATTCCGCGTGTACACCATGGCGAGCACCGTCACCATCGTGGATGTTGCCTTCGCGCCCGGATTTGATGTGGTTGGCAGTGGCCAGGTGGTGTTGTCCGATGGAACCATCGGCGGCAACAGCTATCTACAGGCGCTGAACGCGTTGCCGGTGCGACTGGTTGCCGTTGACGGCACGGCCGAGTTCGATGGTGAGATGTTTGGAGATGGCTCGATGGTGTTCCTTGGTGTTTCGGCCGGCGAATACCGGTTGGATGCCAACGAGCACGTGCTGGCCGAGCGAGGGTTACGCCAGCGTAATCGCGATACCACGTTTGTGCTTGCCGCGGCCCAGCGGAGAAATCCGCCGGTGCAATTCGAGATGGTGGCTGCTGGATCGGACCGTGGGAGGTGACGCTCGGCGCATCAAACGCTGAAGCGCCGACAGACAATCAGGAGATGATCCGATGCCGACACGACGCCGGGGCGAGCCGTTGGGGCGTGGGCGGCCAGGCTTGGTAATCGGCGCATCGCCGGTTGCCGGGTTGTATCGGCAATACCATGATCGGTTGTGGAGGTATGCTCGGCGACTGATGGGGGATCGCGACAAGGCCGATGACGTGATGCAGGAGATGTGGGAGCGTGTGTTGCGCCGCTGGCCCAAGGGTGTTGGCATGCCGGAGTCGCCGATTGGGTTGCTGTTTACGATTGTCAGAAATCTGTGCATCGACACCAAGCGGCGCGAGGCGCTGTACGAGCCGCTTAGCGTGGTAACCGAGAATAATTTGCCGGCGTTCGAGATCCCGGAGCCGGCATCGCGCGAGGAACTTCTGTCGCTGGGGCTTGCGCGGCTAAGGCCCGCGCATCGCGAGGTGCTTGTGCTGTATCTGGCCGGCTATTCGGTTCAGGAGATCGCGCGCATCTCGGGGCGGCCGGAGGGGGCCGTGAAAAGCCTTGCGTGGCGTGCCCGGCTAAAGCTACGCACGGTGCTTGCGGCGGAGCTTGAGCGCGAACGCATAACGGCCAGCCGATCGGCGAGCCGCGCGTATCGCGGGGGAGGCCCGCCCGCATAATGGGTGGGGCGATGTATACGGCCGGCGCGGCCGATACCGCGCTTGATGGCTCGGCAGGGCACACCAGCCTGTGTTGGACGTACGCCGCGGTATGCACCGGGGAGCATCGCGCACGCGGTTGTTACAAATAACCCTGCACCAAAATCGTGACCACCGCACCCGCTGGATCGTATTGATTATACGAGCGGTTGTAATCGTCTGTGCCCAAACGCATCATCAGGGGGCGCGACGCCGGGTGTCCAGAACGAGGTCCGTTCAACCTCCCGCTACCATCCGTTCACATTCCTTTCGTACAACACGTCCGCCGGCATCGCGCCCGCCGATTGTCCATCGGTTCAGGCATGTGGCGCATGCTTCCGCGCGAACACCGGCTATGGTGGGAACTCCTGGTTGAGTTCCTTCCCTCACAACTATGCGGCTGGAGAAAGAGAAGCCGATGAAGATCGTCACATTCATCATTGCGCTTGGTGCCCTGATTCTTCTGCAAGGTCGGGGCATCGCTCAGAGCGTCTACAACATCTGGCATTTCGGCCAGGGGTTTTCGCTGGACTTCCGTGCCGGGGCTCCGGTGCTACGGCCCGGAAGCGCCATCTGGACTGCCGAAGGGTCGGCCTCGATATGCGATCCGGCCACCGGCGCCATCCTGTTCTATACCGACGGCGTTGTCGTGTACGATCGGTTTAATGTGCCGATGCCGAATGGCGTTGGGCTCAGCGGGCACGTCAGTAGTACGCAGGCCGCCCTTATTGTGCCGATGCCCGGCGATCCGAACAGGTACTACATTTTCAACACCGATCAGGAAGGATATGCGCAGCCGCATCGCGGCGCCTTCTATTCGGTTGTGGACATGGCGGTGAATAACGGGCGCGGCGATGTCACACTGAAGAACGTGCAGTTGCAAGCGCAGTGCGCCGAGAAGCTTACCGCCGTTCCGCATGCGAACGGAACGGATTACTGGGTTATCCTTCACAGCCTGGGCGGGAACTCCTTCTACGCCTATCAGGTTGGCCGGGGTGGGGTGGGGGCCGTGCCGGTTGTGTCCGCGGTGGGTGTATCGCAAACCAGCCCGCCCGGGCCTACGATCTGGACCGTGGGCTACATGAAAGCCTCACCCAGCGGTCGCCGCCTGGCCCTTGCCTGCGAAGGGCCGGGGCTGGTGGAGCTGTTCGATTTCAACCCTTGTTCCGGCGCGGTAACCAATCCCATCCAACTGGAGGGCACCCCGCGCAATGCCCCATACGGCATCACCTTCTCGCCCGATAACTCCAAACTGTACGTGGCCGCAACGCGCAAACTGGTGCAGTTCAACCTTGCGCGTTACGACTCGGCGTCCATCGTCGGCTCCAGAACATTGCTGAACGATCCGGCAAATGCCAACGGTGCCGAAGTAGGGGGCGCGATGCAGATCGGGCCCGACGGCAAGGTTTACGTGGTTGCCAACAGCAACTGGATCGGGGTGATCAATCGGCCCGACTCCGTTGGCAACGCCTGCAACTACGTCTCGCGAAGCATCAATCCAACCAATGTGTTCGGTGCGTTCTGGCTTGGGCTGCCAAACAATATCGATGCCGGACGTAATCCGGGCGGCATATCCGGTATTGACATCACACCACGTGGACCAATCGATCTGTGCCAGGGGGGAAGCATCGTGCTTACCGCGCCGGCGGGTTACCGTTCCTACCAGTGGTCCACCGGCGATACCACGGTTGCCATCACCGCTCGCCTGGCCGGCAC
This sequence comes from uncultured bacterium, assembly GCA_966128725.1. Classification (GTDB taxonomy): domain Bacteria; phylum Bacteroidota; class Ignavibacteria; order OLB7; family OLB7; genus JAFDZV01. Next base: position 17,507 of record CBHYLN010000057.1, read on the forward strand.
GTATACCGTGATGGTTGGCGACAGCGGAGGATGCACGGCGCTGGGAACGGTGGAGGTGCGGCTGCACCCTCTGCCGCGGGTGCGCATAACCGCGACCGGGCCTGCCGCATTCTGCAACGGCGATAGTCTCCAACTGATCGCATCGCCCGGGTTCAGGTCGTATCAATGGTCCACGGGCGCGGTGGCCGCGGCCATCATTGTGCGCGCCAGCGGCAGATATCGCGTTGAGGTGACCGACAGCCTGGGCTGTCGTGGAACCGACTCAATCGATGTTCTGGTACGGCCCAATCCACAGCCGAAGATCGTTGGCCCGGCGGTTTTCTGCCATGGCGGATTCACACGGCTGGATGCCGGGCCGGGCTACGCGCGATATCGCTGGACCACCGGCGACACAACCCGCACGATTGTTGTTGGTGTGTCGGCCACGGTGCAGGTCAGTGTTGTTGATACGTTCGGCTGTGTGGGGCTTTCCGCGCCGTTCACCGTTGTACGCCGGCCCCCCGTGGATGCCAGCATCACCAGCATTCGTCCGCTTGCGTTCTGCGACGGTGACAGTACGGTGCTTGTTGCGGCAGCAGGGTTTCGCTCCTATCGGTGGTCAACCGGTGCAACCAGCCCTGCCATCAGTGTGACGGTGGGCGGCCCGTATACGCTTGCCGTGGTGGATACCAACGGCTGCTCCGATAGCTCCACGATCAACGTGGTTGTGTACCCTAGGCCGGTTCCCGTGATCTCGTACGATCGCCCCATCGGCTTCTGCGCTGGCGACAGTGTGGAGCTGGATGCCGGCGACGGCCATGCCGCGTATCTATGGTCCACCGGCCAGAGAACCCGGCGTATCGTGGTGCGCGAGGAAGGGAGCTATCGGGTGGCCGTAACCAGCATGCATGGTTGCGAGGCCATCTCCGAACCCGTGGAAGTGAAGGTATTCCCACGGCCGAATGCGGCCCTGAACGGCCCCACGACAATCTGCCCCAATACCAACGCATCGTATTCACTGCCCACGGATGCCAACTGGACCTACTCCTGGACCGTGGTGGGCGGCGTGCTGGCCTCGGGCGCCGGCACGCATACCATTGTGGTGCATTGGGGGGCCAGCGGAACCGGCGAGGTGCACGTTGTGGTGGCCAGCACCGCCGGCTGCGCCGACACCGCAACCTTGATCGTGGTGGTGGGCACCGAGCTTGTACCCACCATCACGTCGGACCGTTCGTTGTGGCTTTGCGCCGGCGATTCGGTAACGCTGGATGCGGGTATCTACCGCAGCTACCGTTGGTCCACCGGTGACACCACGCGAAGAATTCGTGTTACGAACGCCGGCGACTACACCGTGTCGGTTGTTGATTCCGGTGGATGCTTCGGAACCTCGAAGCCTGTTACCGTGCGTGTTGCCGCCCAACCCGAGCCCAGGATCCAGGCTCTGGATGGTACCGTGTTGTGCGAAGGCGACAGCGCCACGCTGGATGCCGGCGACGGGTTCACGCTGGATGCCGGCGACGGGTTCACCGAGTACCGGTGGAGCAGTGGCGAGCGCACACGGCGGATTACGGTATGGCGCGCCGGGGCCTATTCGGTGGACGTTACCGACAGCAGTGGATGCCGCGGAACATCCCTGCCCGTGGTGATTACGGTGAACACCGCACCGGCGATCGACATCGTGGGGCCTGGTATCGTCTGCCGTGGATCGGCGCTCACCTATCAGGCTGTTGGCGGCGACACCGGCCGGTTTTCGTTTACATGGAGTGTTGATGGCGGCGCCATCGGCTCGGGCAATGGAAGCAGGACCGTTGTGGTCAACTGGGGGGACGGTCCCATCGGCACGGTGATGGTTGCGGTCACCGACCTGGCCGGAGGTTGCCCGGCGGCGCAGCGCCTTGGCGTTGTTGTGGGCGACAGTGTGCGCCCCAAAATCACGCCAAGCGATTCCACCGCCTTCTGCGCCGGCGGCAGCGTTACACTGGATGCCGGCGGTGGGTACGCGCGCTACCGCTGGTCCACCGACGACACGACCCGGTCCATTGTGGTTGCCGACTCCGGGAGCTATACCATAACGGTTGCCAGCGCCGAAGGCTGTGAAGGCTCGGCCAGGGCGGAGGTGCGTGTTGCCTCGCCGCCAACGCCCCGGCTGAATCCCGGTGGCCTGGTCACCCTGTGCCAGGGCGACAGCCTTGTGCTTGATGCGCCCGCCGGCTATCGGCTGTATCGTTGGTCCACCGGCGAACGCACAAGGGCGATTACCGTACACATAACCGGTGAATACAGGGTTGAGGTTGAGGACAGTTCCGGATGCGTTGGTACATCGCCACCCACCACCGTGTTTGTCAATCCGCCGCCGGCCGTGCCGATTATCACGCGCGCCGGGCGCGATCTGATTTCCTCGCCGGCCGCAGCCTATCAGTGGCAACGGAACGATTCGCTGTTGGCGGGCGCCACGTCGCGGGTGGTCGGCGAAGTGTCCGCGGGAATCTATCGTGTTGCCATCACCGACTCCAACGGCTGTTCGTCCCTGTCCGATCCGTTCGTGTTTGGGGCAGGACATGTTGTGTGGCTCGATACCGTTCGCGCGGAGGTTGGGCAGCGTGTGCGGCTGTTGCTGCGCATCGAGCCGGCGCTTGCGGCGGCTGATTCCGTTCGCGATTTCAGCCTATCGATCGGTGTGCCGCCGCTGGCGTTGTACACGCATTGCGCAGGAACCCCGGGCGTGCCGGCAACCGGCGAAGCGGACAGTGTGCGCATGACCTCGCGTGGTCGGTTCAAGATTACGCGGCCCGGCAGCGGAAATGCGCTGGCCGGTGCGGTGCTTGCGTGGATCGAGGTGGAGGGGCTGGCATCGGGCCAGACCCTGAACCCCGTGACGGTTGACTCGATCACGATCGGCACGAATCAGGACGTCCGTGTGGCCGGGCCGGGCCTGGTGATCCTTAGCGGCTGCGCTATCGGTCGGGCCGAGACATTCATAAAAGGGGTCCAGATTCTATCGGTTGCCCCGGTGCCAACGCGCGACAGGGTGACGTTGCGATATGTTGCCTCGGCAGGCGCCAGCGCAACACTAACCCTGATTGGCGCCGGTGGCACTGCCGTGGATACGTGGGCGCTGACCGTGGCGCCAGGGGTTGAACAAGCGGCCAGCGTGGATCTGGCGCATGTTCCAAGCGGAACCTACTTCCTCGAACTGCGCGATGCAGGCGGGCGAAGCACACTACCAATCGTTATCCGTCGATAGGAGTCATCGGTGACATGAACGCTTTTCGAGGTCGCGTTTATTTTCTCATCCTTATGACCGGTGCGTGTTCGGCTTGCGCGCAACCGGTGCCGCGAACGATGATTGGCCCAGGTGCCGGCATTGCCTGGATTGCCGAACGTGCCAGGCTGGCGGTATATCAGGGGTCGTTTGACTGTGGGACATTCGAACAGGGGGGCGGTCTGCGGTATTCGGCCGACATCAATGTCCTGCTGCCGAGCCTGTTCTCCGAGCGATTCGGCGTCGCCGCCGCCGTGGGCATCGACAAGTTTGCCGGGTCCTTTTCGGCCGCGCCGGTTGAGCCCACCCGCTTCGTGGATTTCATCAGCGGACACATGGTGGATTTGGAGCACGAATACCGGTTGGATTGTCGGGAGGTTGCGGCCAGCATGTGGCTTTCGGCCGAGTATACGGTGGCCACGGATTGGCGTGTGGGCGCCGGAGCCGTGGCGCGGTATACGTTTGCCGAACGGTACGAGCAATCGGACAACGTTCTGGGGCCTGGTGGGTATGCCTTCTCCGACGGGTTGCTCCGCCACACGATGCAGCATGCCTCGTCGACGCCGGGGCCAGGTCTGTCCATCGAACCAACCGTGACCGTTTCGCATACGATTCCATTGTCCGATCGTGTTACGCTGCAACCACAGGCGGTGGCCGGCTTCAGGCTTACCGCGCCGCCGGGAGTTCCGCCGTGGCGCCGCCTGGGCATTGGCGGGCGCATCGTTGTGCTGTTTCATGCGCCGGCCCGGGCGGTGCCGCCCCAGGCGGTGCTGGCGGAGAAGCCCCCGATCGCGGCCCCGCAGGCTCCTCGGGTTCTTGCCGCATCGATTGCGATAACCGGTCTGGATCGGGATCTGCATCCAATTCCGGTGGCTCGCGTCGACGTGCTTCAACTTGTGGTGCGGCAAGTGGCGCCGCTTCTGCGAGCGGTATTCTTCGACCGCGATAGGCCGGCGCTTCCCAACCGATACACCATGCTGACATCCGAGGAGGCCCGCGCCTTTGCAATCGATAGTCTGCGGGTCGTTGAACTGTACGAGCTTCAGCATCAAACTCTGGATGTTGCCGGCGCCAGATTACAGCGTCATCCCGCGGCCATGCTTACCCTGGCGGGTATTACATCCGATGATGAAGCGCCCACATTGCAACATCAGCGTGCCGAATATGTTCGTGATTATCTGGAACACACATGGGGCATCGCGCGCCAGCGCATCGCGATGCAATACGGGGTCGGGTTCCTGGCGCGATCCAGCCAGCTTACCGATGATGGGCGGGCCGATAATCGTCGCGTGGAGATGGCAAGCGACAACGATACGGTTCTGGCCCCGGTGGTGACCGAACGTGTGGAGCGGGAGTTCAATCCGCCGACGGTTCGCTTCGATCCCACCATCACCGCCAGCGCGGGCGTGCGCCATTGGTCCATCGCGGTAACCCAGGGCGGGCGGGCGGTTGCCCGGTACGAGGGCGACGGGGCCAAGGCAGTCGCAAGCGGCGAACTTGTCTGGGATATCAACGAACGGATGATCGACTCGGCGCTGTCGCCGCTGAAGGCCACACTTGTTGTGGAGGACTCCACCGGCGCGGTTACGCATACAACCGCCGAGGTTCCGCTTACTGTTGCGCGTCGTGTGCGGTGGGTTGATGGGCGCGTTCAGCGTGAGGGCAATCGCGAACGGATTTCCTATACGCTTGTCGGCTTCGATTTCGATTCCGATCGGTTATCGGCGACCGATCGGGATGCCCTGGCCCAGATCGCGGCGATTGCCCACAAGGGCGCGAGGGCGACCGTTACCGGTTACACCGACAGGATCGGCGATCCGGCGCGCAACCGCGATTTATCGGCCGCCCGGGCCGCTGCAACCGCAACGGCGATGCGGAACGAGCTGGCGGCGCGCAAATGCATTGGATGTGATGTGGTGGAAATCGGCGCGGGCGTTGAAACGTCGCGCTTCACCAACAACACACCCGAGGGGCGCATGCTCTCGCGTGGGGTGAGCATCGTTGTGGAACAGGATGTAGCCGACGACGAACTCTCGATGCACGGGCAATAGCCTGATTCGAGATATGCAACACGTTGGCGGATACGATTTGCTGGTGTCTGCTTGCGTGAGCACCAATTACACGGGCCCGGTACACTGCGCTTGCAGGCACCGGGCCTTTTGGTTGGGACCAGTCCTGGGCGATCGGCATCGCCAGCTTGCCGATGCCAACGCTTCCGTGGCTGCCTGCCCGGATTTGCTCGCAGGCAACCACCGCGCTATGTTTGCTCATTCCCTTTGGTCCGAGAGCGGTCCCCGCCGCTATCACACCGAACTACACAGCTCCATACCCTCTCACATCACCAGGCCACGCTGGCACCGTGCCCGCAGCGCCATGCCTTTCCCATGACGTCGTTCGCGGCTTTCGTGCGGCCCTGCCCGCCGTGCCCGTTGGCGTTTTTCAACGAAGGAGGTTTCGATGATCCCACGTTTCAGCGCAGCCAACATGAGCTTGTTACAGCGCCATCTGCAAGCGCTTGTGGAGGTGGAGTTCTTCACCATCCCGTTCTACCTTACCGGCGTGTATTCCTTTACCAACGCGGCGTTGGCGTACAGTTCCAAAACCGACACCACGCCGTACATGGTGCAGCAGAAGGCACTGTCGGTTGCGGTGCAGGAGATGTATCACCTGCAGTTGGCCGCCAACCTGGCCAACGCGTTCAAGGTGACGCCGGATATTCCGAAGATGACGCTTCAGGCCGGCACGCAGATCGTGATCCCGCATTTGGAACAGAACGGGCAACCGCTTACCGCGCAGCTCGGCAATCTGCCGGAAGCGATCCAGGCGATGGTGGATATCGAAACGCCGGACCCCAACCCGAACTTCCCGCCGCCGAACGAGGCCGTGACCTACGCGTCGATCTCCGATCTGTACCATGCCACGCTCGAGCTGCTGGCCGGATATCTGACGGCCAATGCGCTGGTGCCGATGTCGGCCGACGAACAGTTCAGCCCCGGCAACAATCAGGTGGCCTACGGCACGTTCCCGCAGACGTATGTGTATAACACGATTACCACACGCCCCGACGTTGCCGACCTGGCGAACGCGGTGACCGATCAGGGCGAGGGCGATCTGGTTGCCTCGCCGCAGGCCGGCCAGAACGCGGCGATGCAGGCCGCGCAGGCGATGCTCTCGGGCTTCTTCACCTTTGGCGACGATGGCCAGGTGCTGCCGCAATTCCAGCCGGCAAAGGGCAGCCGTTTCTATGCCTACGGGTCGATTACACACTTCCGGCGCTTCGAGGAAATCCAGGCCACGCTGGCCGGCAATGACTGGGCAACCACTATCGGCAAGCCGATCTTCTATCCGGACGGCACGCCATCCACCGATTATCCAAGCTGGGCGCCGGCCGATGGCTCGGTGGTGTTCGCGGCGATCAACACCATATGGTCCTACCTGATCGATGCCATGCAGGTGGGTTTTGCAACGGGCAATCTGCCATCCACCGATGGCACGGCCAGCAACCCCGGGTTCAATCAGGCGATGCTCTCGTTCAAGTATATCCTGCCGATGGCGTGGCAGTTGGGTACCGCGCCGTCGTTTGTGTACCGCGCGGGCGTTACGCCGGCCGATGTGCAGGCCGCGATGGACCAGGTGGACCCGCTGTGCCTGTTCCACTGGGACGCGCGCACGGCCGAGCTGCGCGGCCAGCCGAACTTCGTTGCCAACGCCTGCCAGGGCCTGAATGCCTGCCAGGGAATGGGATGGGGGGCCATTGCAACGCAGGCGGGCAATGGTGCGTGCGCCACGGCCGACTTCCATACCTGCGGCGGCGGCAACGATTGCAAGTCGCAGGGGGGCTGCGGGTATCTCTCATACGCCCCGGGCACCACGCCGCAGATACTGCCGCCCTCGGAGCAGTGGATTCCGGATCTCAACTCCTGCAAGAATCTGGGCGGATGCGAGACGCCGATCTCCACGGGGCAGGTGTTCGACCGCAATGCCGGCGCCACGATCGACGCGCAGACCGAGCCGGAATGGACCGCCAGCGCGAAGGAGCAGTTGAAGGCGCTGATGGGCGTCAACGTGTGGGAACATGCGCGCACGATCTTTGGCGAGGCCAAGGGGATTTCGCCAATGCCAGCCCCGGTGAGCGAACAGATCGGGGATGTGAACTACGACGGAACCGCGCGGCGCACCGCCGTGCAGGCAACATCAACCTGATGTGATGCCGCCACGCAGCGCGCGGGCCGTGACGTGGTCTGCGCGCTGCCGGCGCGGCATTGCCGGAGAACATGCATGGCAACCGACCGATTGGGTTACCCCCATCTCGGGTTTGGGCTTGGGCTTCGCAGCGTGCATTTCGAGCACATCCTGGAGCATCGGCCCAACGTTGACTGGTTCGAGATCATCTCGGAGAACTTCCTGGATTCCGGTGGCTGGCCGCGCCATGTGGTGCGGCGCATCGCCGAGCAGTATCCGGTGGTGATGCACGGGGTGTCGCTTTCGATTGGTAACACCGATCCGCTGAACAGGGAGTATCTGGCCAAGCTGAAAATCCTTGCCGACGAGTTGGGCGCGGCCTGGATATCCGATCATCTCTGCTGGACCGGGGTGCTGGGCCGTACAACGCACGATCTTCTGCCGATGCCGCTGAACGAACACACCCTGCGGCATGTGGTTGCGCGCATCCAGGACGTGCAGCAGGCGCTTGGCCGGCCGCTGGTGCTGGAGAATCCCAGCAGCTACGTGCAGTTCACCGCCGATACGCTGGCCGAATGTCAGTTCATCGCGGAGATGGCTGCCCAGGCCGATTGCGGGCTGCTGCTGGACGTGAACAACGTGTATGTATCGAGCGTGAACCATGGGTTCGATCCGGTAGCCTACATCAATACAATCCCGGCCGAGCGCGTGGTTCAGTTCCATCTGGCCGGCCACACCGATTGCGGCACGCACATCGTGGACACACACGACGGCCACGTGATCGATCGCGTATGGGAACTGTATCGCCTGGCGTACAGGCGCACCGGCGGCGCGGCGACGTTGGTGGAGTGGGATGCCCACATCCCGGAGTTCCCGGTACTGCATGCCGAGGTGCTGAAGGCGCGACGGTACGCCGACGGCGAGGAACCTGTTGCCGATGATGCCCGTGACCATGGTGCCGCGGTCGTGGTTGACGCCAACGCGGTGTTTGCCGGAGCGCACCCGCCGGTGATGGAGCAGTGGAGGTTGCATGAAGACTGAGGATGCAGGGGCGATGAACGGTGCTGACGATCTGGCGAGCCTTCAGGCCTGGATGCAAGGGGTGATTGCCTCGGCCGGTGTTGTGCCGCGCGCCCAGGCCGAGCACGTTGCAAGGGCCGCCGGCATGGGTGTTGACGGTAACGGGATTGGCGGCGTGGTGCGTCCGTCGGCAACGTTGAGCGGCGCCGAACGCATGGCGATTTATGCGCGCTCGTACGGCGCGCGCCTGTTGGGATGTTTCGAGACGATGTTCCCATGCCTTCGGCATGCGCTGGGCGAGGCACTGTTCGCGCACTTCGCGCTGGACTACGTTGCCTACCATCCCCCAACCAGCTACACGCTGGATCACCTGGCCGATCGTTTCGCCGATCATCTTCGCGCCACGCGACCCGATGCCATGCTTCCGGCGGAGCAACGCGAGGCCTGGCCGGACTTCATCATCGAGCTTGCCGTGTTGGAGCACGCGATGCTCCGTGTGTTCGACGGCGAAGGGCTGGAGTGGCGCACGGCTACCGATGCCGCCGGGCACGAGCCCGCCGCCATCGCGGATCTGGGGCCATCGGCGCTGGCGGGAGTCGTGATGGTGCCCGCGCCGTCGCTGCGATTGCTGCGATTCGCGTATCCGGTGCACGAGTATTATCGTGCGTGGCGCCGGGGCCAGTTGCCCGGCATGCCGCAGCCGGCGGAATCCCTGGTGGCGGTTTCGAGGCGCGATTTTCGCGTGCGGCTGGATGCGTTGCCGCCGTTGCACTTCGCCGTGCTCGAGCGCGCCGATGGGCACACCCCATTGGCGGAACTGCTGTCCGGTTTGGGCGAAGGCGCGAAGGTTCAGCCGCACCAGATGCGCGATCTGCTGGTTGATTGGCACCACAGATGGTGGATTGTGTGAGGGTGGATGTGGGGAGGAATGTTTGAGGCGATAGTTTCCGCGATTCAACACCGCTGCATCGAATGTGAACAAATCGCATGGAGATTGCCAATGCTGCCTGTTTGCCATTGGTTTTTCACTGGGTATCCGTGGGATGCTGATGCCTGGTTTGAAAGGGATTCTGGTGGATATGCCTTGTGGAATTGTCATCAACCGGAGTGGCGCATTTATACAAAAAGCGCCGATAATATGAGATTGCAGGTCGGGATGGTTGGCGCTTTGCATCGAGTCAGCCTGGTGGATTTTTCTATCTGCATCCTTCGTGATCGCAGCCCGTTGGGCGGGTGAACTCGCGTAAGTGTTCCGGGCGCCAGTGATCGCTTTTGGCCGGTTGTGCAAGTCGCAATCACGTCGCTTCGCTCGCGCATCGACTGATATATCGATGTGCGATAAAAATACATGTTCTGACATGTTAGTATTGACTTTCGAATATTCGAAGTCTATGTTTGCTCCGCCTCGATATTTCTCGCCCCATACCCCCCTGATTCTTTCAACATTCTTTGCTTCGTGTCTGGAAAGCCTCCGGCGTACCGTTGCAGGCGGATCGTGCTGTTGACAGTTGCATTATTATCGTGATCATTATGGTGCAATTCCGGGTGATATCATAACGGCCATAACCAATCCGTAATCTACCTTCGTGATTGTCGGAGCTGCATCTCGTGCACCACGCCACGTGCGTTTGTTGCATGCATGAAATGCATGTGAGCATTGTGCTGTAATGCGGCATCGAGGCCAGTGCGGGCTGCCCATGATGGACGGCTCGACGCCCTACGGATGCTGGCTGCGTAGTGCCTGCACAGTGTTCTGGTTATCGATCCTACTTCCAGCGCGTCACGTTGTGATCGTTGCCTGATGCCAATTCCATTGCCCGCAAGGGCATGGCTTCGTACATGGCCATGCGTTGCTGATGGAGTGTGCAAAGTCCAGTTGCGTAGCGAATGTTGCAGATCGACAGGCCCCGGGCATCGCAGTGCCCGATGCCGTATCAGATCCTAATTATCGTGGAACAGAGTTATGCTAGCACAGAAAGAACATCGAGATGCAAAGAATACTCCGCGGGTGCCCGGCAGGCTTCGGCTGTTTGCCGTGATGCTTCCTGCTGGGATCATGGTTGCGTTGGGCATTGCCGGCTGCGCGTTCGATTCGGCGGGGCCGGGGCCGCGGGTCGTGTTTGACACTCTTGGCTGCGTAAATGCCGTTTCACGCACAACGCCACATCCGCCGCTGAATATATACCTGAATTCATCGTTCACGATGTGCGGCTTTCTGTATCAGCCGAGGTCCGGGCAGCAGACGCCGTTTCGGTTGATATATCGTGAACTGATGAAACTGCAGGCCGATGGATATTATCCGCATCGATTTTATCGCTATGCGATGAACATCAACCAATGGCCGCTTTCAACGAACACGGATATCCGTAACAGCAGCGTTCATCGTATGCTGAAGCCAACCGATTCCACACTCGCGGGCGTCTTGTCGCCGCGAAATTTCGTGTTCAACCGCGGGCTGAATCGCGACTTGCTGGATTGGATGACGCGCAGCCGGGATACGCTGTCGATCCTTGTTACCGATGGAATCGGCGAATACCGCGTGCCGTACAACATCGAGGAAATCTGCTATCAATGGTTCCGCAAGGGGGGCGAGATTGCCGTGGTTCTTGCGTATTCGCCATATACCGGGGCGATTTATTCGCAGCGGCGCGATGCCCGAATTTGTATCAAGGGTGTTGTGCAGCGGCCATTCCTGGTATACATCTTCGGACCGCCCGGTTCCGGTGTCGTGGATGTTGCCGAACGATTGCGGCGCGCGGCGCAGTTCGACCCGGCCAACGACGTCTGGATGTACAGCCTGACCGATTCCTCGTTGCATCCAACTCTGACCGTTGATACAACGGTTGTTGGGCATTATGCATCCGATCGCTCCAGAACCTGCGGTTACCCATGGCAGTGGGTGCGCCCGGGCAGTGCCGACGTAAGGCGACCGGGTCCGCAGCCGTATTACCGCCTTGCCGTGGTCAACGAGATAACCTACCCGGCGCATCTGGGTGCTGATAACTGGACAAACCGCGTTGAGCGCTGGAACGGCAGCGGTGATGAGTTCCTGTACAAGGGGGCCGAGGGGTCGTGGCCGCAACGTGGGGACGTGATCGAGCTTCCCGCCGGTTGGCGCAAGAATGCTTCCGACGAAGGAGCGGCCTATCTGCTCAGTCTTGTGCCCAATCCACGGGTCCCGCCGCAGCCGATTCCGGATGTGGAACTTATTTCCGAGGAAAATGACGACGGTGACCGTCGCGGTTGGAGCAAGGCCTACATGTTCAGATCGACCATGATGGAGATGGTGACCGCACAGCTTCGCGCATACGGGGCAACGCGTCGTTCACCGTCGCTGGGCGTCCTGATCTCCGAATAGCCTTTCAACGTACCGTAGAACAACGCCGCCGAGGTGTTGTTCTACGGTACGGCATCCGTTGAGCGAGCGGTGCGTGCATAACGGGGTGCCTCGCGACGGTGGAGGCATTGTATGGTGTGCGCAGGGTGTGGGGCCTGTGTTCCCGAGCCTTTTGTTGGGCTGTGTGGCATCAGTAACGCGGAGATACCGAACACCATGAGCATTGGATCAACACTGTCAACGCTTGTCGAAAAGCTTTTCCGCCGTCCGGCGGAACGGATCCTTGGCGAGGATAATGCGTGGATCGTTGCCGTGATCTTCGAGATCGGTGTGCCGTGGATCGTGGCGATGGTTATCGTGGAACACTATGTGCGTCCGTCGCAACGCGAGCTTGGCGCATGGTTCAATGCCGGAGTGCGGCTTGGTACCATCGCCGCCATCGTGGCGGCCGCCGTGGCGGTATTTGTTGGCCGGCGCGTGGCCTATGCGCCGCCATTGCTCAGCGTTCGTCCCAAGGTTGTACGCTGGGTATTTGGCATCATGGGCGTGCTCGTTATTGCGCTGTTCGGTGTGATGCGAACGCTGGCCGGTGACTTCTACCGGACCCGGGATATCCCGAACTATGCATGGGTGGCAACCGCGCTTGAGGCGGACACCTATGTGGTTGTATGCGGCGGTTGTGTGTTATACCTGCTGCTGGTGGCCGTAGGGCTACGATTCGGCCGCGGTTCGCCGGCGCGCAATGCCTTCTGGCCACCGTTGGTCGTCGTTCGGGCTTGGCAACGCCTTCGGGAACAATAGCAGGAAAATTATTGCGTACGGTGCCCTGGGCCAACGTGCGCACAATGAGGCCATGACAACCATACGTGACTACATCATCGGAGTTGGCGGCGGCGGTGCCCGGGCAATGCTGCCGGTGCTATATCTGACGGCGGCCGGTGTTTTCTCACGGCCTTTGCGGCTGTTCCAGATCGACCCTGACCAGGCCAACGGCAACGGTGCGGCCGCACGCGACGCATGTGATGCGTATGGTGTGCTCCAGGCGGCGCGATGCACCGTGAACAACGCTCGCGCCTGGTCCGACGCCGTGCAGGGGGGGGGCCGAACGGCGCATATGCCAGCCTTTACGGTTGCGGTCAACGGCGGAGGTGCCGGCCGCGAGCCCTTCCTTTGGCATCGCGAAGGCCGCCAGGATATCGCCTTCGCCGATCTCATTGGCTACCAGCAGTGTGGCCAAGACGTTCGGCAATTCGTCGATCTGTTTTTTACGGCCGCCGAGCGTGAGATGACCATCGAACGCGGCTATCGTGGGCGAACCAGTGTGGGTGCGGTGGCCTTGGATATGGACTGGGAACGAAGTGCCGATAATCCCGAGGGTGGCCTGGCCGAGCTGATTAATGGATTGCATCACGACCTGATGGCCGGGCCTGTACGGGTGTTTGTTATCGGCACATGTTTTGGCGGGTCGGGGGCGGCCGCGCTTCCCTTGTTGCCAGCGATGCTGCGCCGGCATCTGCACCAGAGGGGCGGGACCGATGCGCGTCGGCTAACGTTTGGGTGCGCAATCCTGACACCATATTTCTCGTATCCCGCGGATATCAGCGGGGCCGTCCATTCCGTATCGCCAAACAGCCGCTTTCACCGCGCGCTTGCCCGTGCTGCGATCGCGCATCATGCCGTTGTTCCACCGGAGTACCGATCGGTATTTCTTGTTGGTGCGCCCGAGCAGCAGCGCACCGCCGGTTGCTTCGCCGATGGTGGTGGCGCGCAGCGAAACTCCGCGCATTACGTGGAGCTTGTCGCCGCTCTTGCCGCGCATGCCTTTGTTGCCGGCCCGGTTCCGGAACAGCGGACCGTGTACATGGCCACCGAGCGTGAAACCGAAACGTCGGACCAGATCCCCGGCCAGATCTCGTGGGCCACACTGCCCTGCGGTGCCGGTACGGAGGATCGTGCCAACCTGCGTTCCACCTGGATTTCCGTCACCG
>CBHYLN010000058.1:0-31012 GCA_966128725.1 uncultured bacterium
GCTCCTTTACCCCCAATATCAAAATTTTTTAAAAACCACCGGTGCCCATTCTATACCCCGCGGCCCCACCGTTCTGTTTTTGCTGATCGCCATCAGGCTTCCCTAGCGCAACACCCCCAGTTGGAGAAGCACGCTGAAGCCGGCGACCGACCGGATGGTATTCACGTTGGCAAAACCGCAAAGCCCGATGCCGAACACATTGACGGGGCTCCAAACAACATCAACCTGCACCGGGAAACCGATTGTCATGTCGTAGTACGTGCGCGATTGACCGGAGAACAGGCCGTATCCGTGTGACCCACCAACCGCGGCTATACCTACATAGAACGCCAACCGCGAGTCGCTGAAGTCATAGCCCCTGCCATAGAGCAGCCCCACATCCCACACCTCGTCCCCACCGAACAGTTCCTCGCTGTGGCCTGTGGTACGCGCAAGCAACTGATGGTCGCCCAACCGCCCGGCGAGGCCAACAACCCCGGACAAAAAACCCATCGAGCTCAGCCCGAACCCGCCCTCGACCCAACCACCAACCGGCTGCACCGTTGACGAATCCTGGGCGGCAAGGGGCACAGTGGCCGCGAGCAACAAGCAGCAGAGAAACAGGACACAACGCATATCGCCTCCGGGTAAATGTGTCGTGGGGTAATGCGGCCCGCCCCGCAGCCGCCTGGTCAAAGTAACATCGCCGCGGGTAGGTTTCAATGCGGCCGCCGCGTACAGCCCGGCGCTATTGGAGCAATCGCGCGGGAGCCGACGCCGTGGTCGTACAATTCCGGAAACCCTATCAGCCTGATGAACGGCCTACAGGCCCCTCAGGCTGTGCAACACAGTCAGATAGCACGATAGGCCCAACGGGCGCGAATGGGGCGTTCCTTTGAACGTCGCTATAATCGGGCGTGCAGGCCAACGCCTGTGGATGACGTTGTTCAACAACATGCCATGTCCAATTTTGGGACGCTTGAGCCTCTTTATCAATGATGAATTGCCATCGATCCCCAACAGAGCAAGGTGCTCACCCCAATGGAGCAACGACCTCAGTGTCCGCAGTCAGTCCGGCATCCCTCATCGTGTGAGCAGGGAACGGTTGGCTGCGGACACATTCCATCCAACACAGCATCCAAGGCCCGTACAGAATGATGCTGGTGCGGAGCAGCGTGCGGAAGCCGCATCATACGCTGCCCACACCACCCTGCCCGACGCCGCAACACGCCAGCCCGCCACGCACACCTGATGCACGCCACGAATCCAGTTCAGTATCTTGCCGCGTAATCCTTTCACGCAGCAGGAACTCGACAACACAACCCAACGCCTCATGAGCCACGCCAGCGACGCGATCCCCGACGCTCTTCTCAGCGACATGCTCCGGTTCTATACACCGCTGTTATCTGATACGATGGAGCGCCTTGGCATGCCCAGCGGAGCACTGGGCCACGCGGTGCAATCAACCATATTCGACCCGGCATTGAAGGTCTGCGGCCGGGCATTCCCCTGCCGGGTTGTACCAACCGACGAATATGTTGAGATCCACACGCTGTTGGCGATGATCGATGTTATCCCGCCCGGCGCGTTCGTGATTGTGGCATCCGATGCGCCGATTGATGCGGCCCTGTGGGGCGGCATGATGAGCACGCGAGCGCAGGCACGCGGCGCGGTGGGCGCGGCCGTTAACGGCGGTGTTCGCGACGTGGAGCAGATTGCCGCGCTGGGGTTCCCGGTGTTCGGCGAGTATCGGTGCATCAAGGATATCCGCACGCGCGGATTCATGGCCGAATACGATGTGCCGGTGCGATGTGCCGGCGTGGAGATACACCCCGGCGATCTGGTGTTCGGTGACGCAAACGGGGTGCTGGCGGTGCCTCGCGACCGCGCGGCGGAGCTGCATGCCGAGCTGCGCCGGGCTCTGGACGAGGAGGATGCCACGCAGCGCGGCCTGGCCGAAGGCGGCAGCGCGCGCGAGTTGTTTGATACGTTCGGCAGATTCTGACAACACCTACTCGCAGCTTCGGCCACGATGCCAGCAACGTCAACACACACAACATCGCACGATACGCCGGCCGGCGCTGCCAACCGGCGGCTGCGCGGGCGGCTTGCGCCAAGCCCAACGGGCTATCTCCATCTGGGCAATGCGCGGTCGTTTCTGCTTGCGTGGCTGCAAATGCGGCGGCTGGGCGGTGAAATCATCCTGCGCATCGAGGATCTGGACCAGGCCCGCGCGGTTGCCGGAGCACGCGACGCAATCGTTCGCGATCTATCGTGGCTGGGATTGGACTGGGACAACACGCCGGACGGCGACTTTATCCAATCCAACAGGTTCGAGCATTACGCGCAGGCCATCGCCGGCATGCTGGCACAGGGCCTGCTATACGAGTGTTACTGCTCGCGCAAGGAGCTGCGGCAGATCGCCAGCGCACCACACGGCCATGCCGGCGACTATTATCCCGGCACCTGCCGCAACCTTGGCCCCGCCGAACGTGAGCAACGCCGAGCGCTGAAGGAGCCCGCGCTGCGCTTCGCGCTGCCATCCGATGCGGTTGTGGAATTCACGGATCTGCTTGCCGGGCATGTGACCGACAACCTGAATGCGACCACCGGGGACTTCATCGTGGCGCGAGCCGATGGGGTTCCGGGGTATCAGCTTGCAGTTGTGCTCGACGATATCGCCATGGGGATCACGCATGTGTTGCGCGGCAACGATCTGCTGGGCTCCACCGCCCGGCAAATCCTGCTGCACCGCACGTTCGGCGCCCCGGTTCCGTTGTACACACATGTGCCGCTGGTGCTTGGCGCCGACGGCGCGCGCCTTGCAAAACGCCACGGAGCGGTTTCGCTTGCCGAGCTGCGCGCTGATGGCCGCGACCCCCGCGATGTTGTTGGCTGGCTTGCGTGGTCGTGTGGCCTCATTGCCGAACCCGCGCCGATAACGCCGGCGGAACTGATCCCCATGTTCACGATCGCCGCCATTGGGCAGGCCCCTGCCACATGTTTGCCGGAACAACTGGTTCATCGGGCGGCGAGCTCCGGAGCCTGAGAGGGATGGGATCGCTCAGTCAGAAAAGCGGAGCCTGCGCACATGCGGCTGTGCCAGCGCAATCACACCCACGACCCCGGCCAGCGCGCCTCCGTATACGATGGTAAGGCGCGCGCCGAACTCCTGGCAGCAGAGCCCGGTGATGGCGGCCGACAGAGCGGTGACACCATACACGGCGATATCGATGTAGCCAAACGTTCGCCCCAGCAGTTCGGCCGGCACGATCCGTTGCATGATCGTGGCTCGCGACACAACGATCAGCGGAATGCCGAGCGCATGGATAAACGTGAAGAGATACAGCAACGGGAATGAATCGGCCCATAGATACAGCAGGAAGGTGAAGCCATCGAACACGAGCCCGATGGCCCACAGGCGCCCCACTGCCCGGATGCGCGGCAACTGGTGAAGCACCACACCCGCGATGGTCATACCCAGCGCGTACATCAGCTCCACGCCGGCGTAATCGCCCAGTGACCCCGCAAGGTCCTTCTTCACCAGCACCGCAGTGCCCACGATTGCCGGCCCCATCAGCAGCAGATTGTTTGCAAGCGTCAGCACGAAGATTGTGCGGATGCGCCCGTCGGCCATCACCGCACGCAGCCCAACCATTGCCTCGCGACGCAGGATGGCCAGGCTTACCGGGCTCCGCTGGCGCGCCGCCAGGCTGGTGCCGATGCAGGCGATGGCGATGAACGACCCCACATAGGCCACGGCGTTGATCCCCAGCAGCGTTGCCGGACCGTTCCGCGCGATGCCCAGCGCGGCGATGGCCGGCCCGGCGATGGCGGCAAACTGACGCGAGGACTGCATCACCGCGTTTACGCGAAACAGCTTTGCAGGGTCGCCCACGATTGCCGGCAACGAGGAATTGTACGCCGGGTTGAAGAATGTCATCATGGTGGTGATGATCATCACGCCGATTCCGGCGACGGTGATGCTGAGCAGGCCATACGCCGCCAGCACCGGCATCGCGCCCAGCACCAGCGCACGCACGCCGTCGGCAAGAAGCATCACGCGGCGCCGATCGCGGCGATCCACATACACGCCCGCGGCCAGGCCAAAGAGAATAATGGGGATGTAGGCGATGGTTTGAAACGCGCCAACGGCACTTTCGGAGCCGGTAAGCTGAAGCGCGAGAAACAGAAACCCCATGAACGTGAGCGCGTCGCCGAAACCGGAGGCCAACTGGCCAACCCACAGCAGCACCAGATCGCGACTGCCCAGGAAGAAGCGTTGGAACAGGATTGCAGGGAGCCTCATGCGTGGGACCGTTGGTGCCAGAATATTGTACGCCGCATCCGGTGCCCACCTGCGTACTTCCCGGATACGAACTTCCCGCCAACGTCGCATGCGCTCGGCGCTGCCCGATCGGGCATCATTTGGGCTGTGTTCCGCTGCGGGTGGGCGCCGGCTTCGACACCGGCTTGGTGCCGGTCGGTTTGGCGCCCGTTGGCTTGGCCGGCTTGGTCGCGGGCTTCGTTACGCTGGGTTTTGCGCTCGTGGGCTTGGGGCGCGTGCCGGCCTTTTGCGCCGGCGTGCTCTTGTTCGGGGTTGGCTTTGCCCCGGCTGGTTTGCTGGCCGGTTTCGTGCCGGACTGCGACCCCAGAGGGCGCACGATTGGTCCCTTGGGAACCACCTTCCCACCGGCGGGCGGCGGGCTGGGCTGCCGTACAGGCGTTTTCGGCGCAACCGGATGCAGCCGTTCCGGCGTGATCGGATGCACCTGAACCGGCGAAGCGCCCTCATCGCCGATCGCGTTCGATTCGGGATCGGGCGTACCGGAGACGGTAAGATCCACGGCCGCGCCTTGCGCAACTTGCTGGTACGGCGCCACCGCCTGCTCGATCACCGAGTTCAACACGTACGACGGATCGGTTTTGTAGCGCACAACACCAAGCACAAGGCCGGCATTCTCCAGGCGTTGCCGGGCCACGTCGATATCCAGCGAAAGCAGATTGGGCATCATGGTCATCCGCGTGGTAGGGCCGCTGCTGATGATCACGTTGACGATGGTCCCGGGGCGCGTGGGGACCGTGGCCGGTATGCTCTGCGAGAACACACGATCCTTCATGATCGTGTCGTTATGATCGTAGGTTACCTCGCCGATATCGAAGCCGTTGCGCATCAGATTGATGCGCGCTTCGCGCAGCGGCATGCCGGTAAGCTCCAGCATCGGGATCAGCTCCGAGCCGCGACTGATCGTAAGGTATACCCGGCGCCCCTGCTTCGTCTGCTGGCCGCCGTACGGAAGCTGCATCACCACCGTGCCGGCAGGGTATCGATCGTCGAACCGGGGCTCGCCTTTCTTTACCTCGAACCCCAGCTTCTCAAGGCGTTTGCGCGCGTCCTCCAGACGCAGCCCCACAACGCTGGGCACCGTTTCCACCGCACCAAGTTTCACGTACCATGGCATCACGACCTTGTCCAGCAACACAAGGAACAGAAACATCGCCACGATGCCAATCGCCAGATACTTCAACAGCGTAACCCAGCGCACGCGATCCTCGCCGGCTGCCTTGTCGGTTTCGGCAGGCCGCACCGATGCAGGAAGCGGCATGCCCGAGCCCTGCTGCGACTGATGGCCGGGCACAACTGTCTCCGGATTCTGATGTGATGTGGATTCGTTCGCCATGTTTGCGGTCAACTGCCCAATGTCACGCATGATCGCCCAAACGTTACTGATGCACGCTGCACTATCGGGTGACGGCGCGACGTCGATGCAACGCAAGGGCGGATCAGCAAGTTAGTGATTCCGGGCCGTTCGCATCGTGGGTGGAACCTTGTCAGGGTGTACACGCCGTACCCTGTACCGACGCTCGCGATGCCACTTGATAACATCGTTCGCCCGGCGTAACGCCGGCTGTGAGGTGCGAAGTTTTGTATCTTCGCACCGGCTCGCTTGCGAAGCCGGCTACCGTCCAACACCGTGTACACCCAATGAACGCACGAAAACTGCGCGCTCTGATCGAGCTTGGCGAAACCGACAAGGTGGAGTTCAAGCGGAAGTTCTCCGGCTTCGAGAAGATCGCCAAGGAGATGATCGCGCTGGCGAACACACGGGGAGGATGGCTGCTTGTGGGCGTGGATGACGACGGGTCGATTGTGGGCGTTGACAGCGAGAAGTCCGAGATCGACCTGCTCAGCTCGGCCGCCGAGTTCTACTGCGAGCCCCCCGTTGAATACGATATCGATGTTGTGGACATCGACGGCGTGGACGTCATCGCCGTCCGGATTGCCGAGAGCACCCAGAAACCCCACCGCCTTGTGCATTCACCTTCGGAAAGCGGCACCGCCGCGCCCGACCCACGGGACACCCGGGTATATGTGCGGCAGGGCGACAAAAGTGTGATCGCCAGCAAGGAGGTGGCCCGGGTTCTGGCGGCATCACACCCGGATACGCCGCCATTGGTGCTCCGGATCGGAAACATCGAACAGACACTTTTCTCGCATCTTGAACGCAACGAACGCATTACGCTG
This sequence comes from uncultured bacterium, assembly GCA_966128725.1. Lineage (GTDB taxonomy): Bacteria > Bacteroidota > Ignavibacteria > OLB7 > OLB7 > JAFDZV01. The sequence goes on from CBHYLN010000058.1 coordinate 6,506, forward strand.
CGCGAGTTCCGGCATCTGGTGAACATCTCGGAACGGCGCGCGTCGCGCAGCCTGGTGCGCCTGGTGCGCGCGGGCCTGATCCGCATATTCACCGGCGAAGGTGAGGACTACTACACGCTGGCGTAGCACGGTGATGCGCGGCCGGCATTCTCCACCGCGCCCGCGCCGCGGCGGGACAGACATCACAGGACGCTAGCCGGTGATCAGCATCTTCAGGCCGGCGATAACCAGCACCACACCAACCAACAGCTCGAGCGTGGAATCCTTGGACCGCCGCGCGACGCGAATTCCGAATATGGCCCCACCGCAGGCAAACGCCGCCCCAAGCAACGCCGGTATCCAGAGCTCCTTGTACAGCATGCCCTCCAGACCGTAACCGGCAACCCGCGCAAGCGCTGAGATGGCCCCCAGGGCGCCATTGGTTGCGGCCACATCGCGTATCGGCATCGACGAGGCAACCAGCCCACCGGCCTGCAACGGCCCGTGCCCGGCGCCCAGAATGCCGCCGATCACCCCGGAGACAAGCCCCACCAACGGGAAGGCCCATTCCTTCATGCCCCGCGGCTGCGGAAGATCGATGTACAGCCGGCCAACGTAATACGCGCCGAACAGCACAAGCATTCCGCCAATGCAGCGCGCCAGAATATGTGGCTCGATGCTGCCCAGAAGCGCCGCGCCCAGATAGGTGCCCGGCACGATGCCGATGGCGAACAACAGCGCCACCCGCCAGCGGATCCACTTGCGCAACATCACGATGCGTGGGACATTCCAGCCCAACGGAATCAACGCCGCCAGCAGCACCGCATCGTGCCCGCCAACAATCATGGCCAGCATCGGGATCAGCAACAGCGCGCCGCCAAATCCCACAACGGTGTCCAACAGGCCGGCGATCATCGAGGCCAGGCCAATCTGCAACAGTGCAATCAACGGCGGTACACAGAGTTCGGTTGGAAGTGAGCAGCCCGGAGCACACGGCATATCCACCGCGCACCGGCCGACTATCGAAGGGTGCGCACCACCGCTTCGCGCTGCCAGAGATCGTACATGTAATCAAACAATCGTGCCGACAGCGACACCTTGTAGGGTGTCGGGTTCAGAAGGCGCCGATGGTCGGCACGGATACGCTCCTGTAGCTGCCTCGAGCGCGCGGCAATCGCCTGCAAGGGTTCCTCGGCAATCAGTACCCGGCCGTTGGCGAATACATCGAGGTGCAGCGGCTCGACCGCCGAGGGAATGATGCGCACGCGCTGTTCGGGAAGGAACGGATGGCGGCACAGGAACGGACGCCCCGGATGTGGCGGCTCCTCGTCGGCCAGGAGCATGACGTCGGCAAGATAATGCCCTTCCTCACCCAGCAGCCGGTACACACGCTTGCGGCCCGGGATGGTCACCTTCACCAGATCCTGCGAGATCTTGATCCGGGGCTCGGAATCCACTTCCACGAGTTTATAGACACCGCCCAGCGCGGGCTCGCTTTCGGCGGTTACCAGGTTGGTACCGATGCCGTACATGTCGATCGCGGCGCCGTTTTTGCCGAGCGCCACCAGCACATCCTCGTTGATGGAATTGCTGGCGGCGATTTTCACGGAGGAGAATCCGGCCGCATCCAGCATGGCGCGCGCCTGCGTGCTCAGGTAGGCAAGGTCGCCGCTGTCCAGCCGTATCCCAAGCGGGCGGTGGCCAAGCTCGCGTAACAGCTTGAACACACGAATGGCATTCGGAAGCCCGCTTTGCAGAGTGTCGTAGGTGTCCACCAGAAAGAGCGCGCCGTTCGGGAACGCCTTGGCGTACGCAAGGAACGCGGCCAGTTCACCTTCGTTGGTGGCCAACGCATCCTCGCGACGAACACGCTCCAACGAGACGGCGATGTCGCGCATCACGCCGTGGGTGTCGGGCAACTCCAGCAGGTCGGGCGTGACCTCGATGAACGACTGCACAAAGGCGTGCGCGTGTGTGCCCATCACAGGCACGTCCAGCAGTTTGCCGGCGAGCACGTTGCTGGTTGCGTCGAACCCGCCGATGATTGCCGCACGTGTGGCGCTCATTGCGCCGTCGGGCCCCTGGGCACGGCGCAGGCCGAACTCCAGCAACGTCGTGTCGGCACCGGCAACGTATCGCATGCGCGCGGCATTGGTGGCGATCAGCGTGGCGAAGTTGACCAGGTTGAGCAATGTGGTTTCCACCAACTGCGCTACGCCCAGCGGCCCCTCCACCCTCAGCAGCGGCACGCGAGGGAACACCGGAGTCCCCTCGGGCATCGCCTGCACGGTAAGCTCGGACGCATCGATTCCCGCGAGCCATTCCCAGAACCCGGCGTCGGCATCGGCAAACGACGGAAGCCCCTTCAGGTAGGCGATGTCGCTGTCGGCAAACCGGTACTGTTCCAGAAACGCGAGAACCTCGCGCAGGCCGGCGAATATCGTGTACTCCCCTTGAAAGGGATTCCTGCGGAAGAAAAGTTCGAAGGTGGCACGACGCTGATGCATACCGCTACGCCAGTAGCCATAGGCCATGGTAAGCTGGTAGAGATCGGTGAGCAATGGCTGCACCAGGGGGTTGAGCGGGGTCATCACGTGCGGACTGGGTAACGAGCCCGCGATGTGCACGGCATCAGGCGTTGCATGGTTCATTTCGGGAAACAACGCGGTGCCGCCACGGGCGCGTGAAATCGGGGACGGTGCTCCGCCTAGGCTTGCTCGCGGCCCAACTGCTCCAGGCGCTCGGCGGCCATTCGCGTAAGGTGCGTAGCAATCGGGTGGCGGAAAATCGGCATCGAGAGGCATTTCTCGTACATGGCGCGGGCCTGCTTAAGGTCGCCCATTTTCTCGTACGTGTATGCAATCTCGGCGTAGATGGTGTTGTTCTCGGGATACTGCCGAAGCACTTCCTCGAAGTGTTTGATTGCCTCGGCGTACGACCCCTCCGGAATACGGGTGCGCAACACGCGAGCCAGGGCCCGCAGCCAGCGATGTACCGAGGCAATCTCGCGGTGCCAGGATCCCATCACGAAGTGGCCGACCCAGGCATTGTCGATCAGGATCGAGCGCTCGGCATGTTCCTTCACCTCCCACGTGCTCAGCAGGATCTGGCGACGCGAGCCCGAGAGCTGCGCAAGCCGGCCGATCGCGGCGGCCAGCAGCGCATGGCCGATCGACGAGTTCGGATTCAGCGCCAACGCGCGTTCGGCCCACATGCGCATCTGCATCACATGGTCGGAGTGCCGCGGATGGCCCTGCCCCTCACCCAGAAAAAACGTGTTGTAGTAGTGCGCGCGCGCAAGGTGACCACACACCTCGGCCGAAGGATACCGCTCGTACAGACGCTCCCATTGTTCGATCGCGGTGGCCGCATCGCCTTCCATGAGCGCGGCGTAACCGGTGCGCAAATATTCCGGAACTACTTCGGCAAACTCGCGCACCACGCCGCCGTGCGCGTCGTCGTTTCGTTGTGCCATTACCGGCGATCCCGATGGAGTGATATGCTTATTGATCTGCATCGAGTTGACTCGAGGGAACGATGACACTTCTGTATGCATCTACCAACCTGTTTCCGTTAATGGAACGGTACTCCGACGCGCGCGCACATCATCCCCTCGAAGCGCACAACGATACGACCGGAAACCCCGATGCTTGCTGGGGCGCCAACCGCGAAACCGATGTGAAGATGTTTGGTGGATCGAACTCTCAGCAGCCGTATACCACATCTTATCAGAGTACAGTAACGATCCATGGATCGCTTCGCAATCATACAAAGCGAGCCCACCGGATAGTGTAACATTATGTCTACCCCGCACCGCGCACGCCGATGTTCGCTGATATTGTGAGCCATGTTCACGATCCTGGATACCATAGTTGACGGCGCCCTGGCAACCACGCATTTTGCCTGCGATCTTGGCGCCTGTAAAGGCGCATGTTGCACCACGCCCGGTGGGCGCGGCGCTCCCCTTAACGACGAGGAAGTGGCCCTGGTTGTTGATGCAATCCCGGCGGCGGCGAAGTATCTGGCGCCCCGGAACATCAGCGTGATCGAGCTTCGCGGCGCCGTTGAAGGCAGGCCCGGCAACTACGCAACACGCTGCATCGACCGTCGCGACTGCGTGTTCGTGTACTACGACAACGATGTCGCCAAATGCGCCATCGAGCGCGCTTACTTCAACGGCGAAACCACGTTCCGCAAGCCGATCAGCTGCCATCTGTTCCCGATCCGCGTGGAGAACCTGTTCGACGGCCAGTACCTGCGGTACGAGCGTATCAGCGAATGCAACCCCGCACTGGCCAAGGGCGCGGCCACCGGCGAACCACTGTACCGATTCCTGAGCGAGGCCATCACCCGCGCCTTCGGTGACGATTTCCATCGTGAGCTTGTCAAGGCTTTGGAATCGAATTTGAAGAAGAAGGGTCCGGCGAAGGAATAGCTCGGCTGGTTGATGATTATATTGTCGCCGTCCCCTGGTGTAGTATGATGGTGTGTCCGGCCATGAATTACCGGATTCACATGCCGAGGCCAATCGCCGGGTCCACGGCACGATGAGTTGCACAGGCACTGTTTATGCTGTCGCTTTCCCAACGCCAATCGCTGTTGCAGCGGCTCTCGCCGCAGCAGGTTCAGTACCTGAAGATGCTCCAGCTCCCCGTGCTCGCACTCGAGCAACGGATCAAGGAGGAGCTCGAAGTGAACCCGTTGCTCGAAGAGCTGAACGATGGTCCGTTGGACGAGCTGGGCAACGACACCCCGGAGTACGATGCCGATCCGGCCCCGTCGATGCTGGAATCACAGGCGCAGTCGCAGGACACCGATGGTTCCGCGGCTGATTCTGATCGCCTTGCCGATACCTCGGAGGCATCGAAGGACGATCGGGAGATCGACTGGGACGAGTACATGGCCGGCGAATACGAGGGCTACAAGGCGCCCACGTTTACCGGCCAGGAACACGAGGAGCAGGACGAATACCCACAACGCGCCGAAGAGACCCTGAGCGAGCAGCTCCTTGCGCAACTGCGCATGCACAACCTCACCGACGATGAGATCGCCCTTGCCGAGGAGATCATCGGCAACATCGACGATCACGGCTATCTGGTGCGCGACCTTGCCGAGATTGTGGACGATCTCAACAAGTTCATCGCCGCAACCAGAACCGCGCCGGCATCATCGCGCCCGCGGAACGTGCTGGGCGACGGGCAATTCGATGCCTACGAGAGCGTGGTAACCGATGAACCGTTCGGCCGCGAACGTTGGCTGGCGCATCACGGCGCCGAACTGGACGGCGACGACGAGGCCTTTGGCGGCGACCCATTCCACGGTGAATCCCGCGGCAGCCGGCACGACGCTCTTGATGATGATCTGTACGGCGACCCGGGCCACGACGGTTATGACGATGGGTTCGACAACGGCGACGGGCTGGACGCCAGCGAGGCGTTGGAGCATGCGCCGTATCCGGCAGTACGGGAATCGGCGCCCCCGGAGCCGGCTGCGCATGCCGAGCAGCCAACAATGGCAACGATGTCGCTGGAGCAGATGTCGCGGCTGTCGATCGAGGAACTTTCGCGGCTGCTGGAACAGGGCACGTCGGCGTTTGCCGCGCCCGCCGATACGGCTGTGGACGGGAACCCCGCCACGAACGGCTTTGCCGCAGGCACGCCCGTAGCTGGCACGGCCGCAGCAGGCGCCACCGCAGTTGGCACGGAGATTCCGGCAACGCCCCCCACAACAACCGATGGCGCGGGGAATGCAGCCCCGGTCGTCGAGGAGATATTCTCGTTGCAGGAGGCCGAGCGCATACTCCGCCTGCTGCAGCGGCTGGATCCGCCGGGCATCGGCGCGCGCGACCTGCGCGAGTGCCTGATGGTACAGCTCGAGCCACGGCTGGAACAGTCGCCGGCACACGAGTTGGCCTACCGAATGCTTCGCGATACGTACGCGGACTTCACGATGAAGCACTTCGAGAAGATCATCCAGCGGCTGGGTTGCACAACCGAGCAGTTGAAGGATGCGATCGAGGTAGTGCGCACGCTGAACCCGAAGCCCGGGGGCGGCGCATCGGCGATGGCGGGCACCAATTACGTCACGCCGGACTTCGTGGTGGAGTACGACGAGAACGAGTTCGTGATTACCTCGAACGACCGCAACCTGCCGGCCCTGAGGATCAACCGCGCATATCAGGAACTGATGCGCCGTGGCGAGGGCCGCCGGAAGGATGCCGACCGCGATGCCAGGAAGTTCGTGCGCGAGAAGTTCGAGGCGGCAAAGTGGTTCATCGCATCAATCCACCAGCGGCGGCAAACCATGCTGAAGGTCATGCGCGCCATCGTGGATCTGCAAAGCGACTTCTTCGCCGGCGGGCCCAATCATCTTCGCCCGATGATCTACAAGGATGTGGCCGAGCGGATCGAAATGGACATCTCCACCGTGTGCCGTGTTGTTAACGGCAAGTACGTTCAAACCGATTACGGCACATTCGAGCTGCGCTACTTCTTTTCCGAGAAGCTGGAGACCGTTACCGGCGAGGAAGTCTCCACGAAGGTGGTACGGTCGCGCATCCAGGAGATGATCGAAGCCGAGGACAAGCGCAAGCCGCTTTCCGACGACGCGATCGCGCTTGAGATGGAAAAGGCAGGATTCCAGGTGGCGCGGCGCACGGTGGCCAAGTATCGCGAGCAGTTGAACATCCCGGTTGCCCGCCTCAGACGGTCGTTGTAACCCCCGCAACGTTTGGTGGCGTCTGTTTCGGCGATCATGGCCATCCCCGCACGAACCATCCCCCCGGCATAATGCGCGCGCACGGACGTTGCTGCGGCCACGGGCGCGCAGCGGAACACCGAGCTTGTTGGCAATATCAATGGGAATGCATAAGGTGGACTTCGCGATGCGATAGTTTGCAAAAAAACGTTGCACAACTGTGGTTACACCCAACCATGGATCGCATTCTCTATGTATTTTACCCTCGGTTCGGCGGTTCTACTCCCTGCGTCTTACGGAACCCCCGAACTGAGAACTCCCCTGATGCACGCTCCGTGTTCTGCAGGCGCGGTATTCATCCCTCCGGCGTACGCATGAACAGTGCTGTTTGCGTTCTGAACCGGTTGGTTGTCGGCACCGGTGTGCAAGCGACCACCCACGACGTTCAGCCCGTATTCCCCTCGGCAATTAATGCGGAAACCTATTCCCGTGTGGTCTGTTGATCCTCACGGATGTGGTGCACGGCGGGTTTACATGTATTGACTAAATCGATGGTTCAATGACACACAATTCTGGATTCAGGTCGCAACCCCCTACCAGGCCAAGGTCGTATGCGGCGGTGTTCATCGATTTCGAGAACATCTACTACTACCTGAAGGACAACTATGCGGATCTTCCCGATCTCAACAATTATTTGTATGAGATGCTCCGCAATCTTCAGCATTACCTGGAACGGCGTTTAGGCCTTCAATGCATCGTAACGAAGGCATACGCGGATTTCGAACGTCTGAAGTTCGCACCACAGGGCTCATTATACCTGATGGGAATCGAGACACACAACGTTCTGGGAACTGATCGCAAGAACAGTGCCGATATGAAGTTGTGCATTGATGCGCTCGAGGTTCTGTATACACGCCCGGAGATCGAGGGTTTTGTCTTCCTTGCCGGTGATCGTGATTACATCCCGATGATCCAGCATCTGAAAAAGCAGGCTCGCTCGGTGTTCGCGGTTGCATTCCGCGGCAATATCTCGGGCGACCTTCTGATCAATGTTGGGCCACAGAACTTCATCGATGCCATGGCCCTGCTCGGCACGGACATGCTGCACCGCCTGGAGCACTCGTCGCGACGCCAACGCGAATTGGCAGACGAAGAACGCGAACGCGACGAGATCCGATCGGCTGAACTTGACCTGCGTGAATCCGGGTCGGACAGCATGATCGACGACATGGATGACAACCACCCGATGAACGGGCGCGATCGCCTTGGCGAACCGGGCGGCGGCGACGGCATGGAGTGGGCTCCAGGCCGCTATTTCGATGTGGCCACCGCCGAATTCAATCCACCGATCCCGGTTGTTTCCGAGGCCGAACGGGTCTGCATCGACGTATTGCTCAAGCATTATGGCCGCCATCCTGAAATCTGGATGAGCCCGTACCTTCGCAAGCTGTCCGACGCGCTTCCGCGGCTGGCCGACTTCGAGCGTAAGGCTCTTCTTTCCAACCTTGAGGTGGCCGGCGCAATTCGCATCGAAAAACGTCGCGGGGAACCGTACGACTATTCGATCATCATCGTGAACTATAACCACCCGTCGGTCCGCGAACGGACTCCGGGATAGGTTACGAACTCCCCCACCCCCCAGCTCCGCGCCCGGCTCGCCACACGTGCCGGGCGCTTTCATTTCCTCCGTGCACGGGCCATACGTTATCTTGCCGCACTGTACGCGCGGCGGTCCGCGCCGGCGCGTGGCAACACAGATTTGACCGTCAATCGAGTAATCAAACGAGAAGGAAGAAGTCGTTCATGAGTTCATCCCAGGCACAGCCCACGATCACCGAACTCACACCTCGCCAGATCGTGGCCGAGCTCGACAAATACATTATCGGCCAGCACCAGGCGAAACGTTCGGTGGCGATCGCGCTTCGCAACCGCTGGCGCCGGCAGCAGGTTTCCACCGCGATGCGCGAGGAGATCATGCCGAACAACATTATCATGATCGGGCCTACCGGTGTGGGCAAAACCGAGATCGCCCGCCGCCTGGCACGGCTGGCCCGCGCGCCGTTCCTGAAGGTGGAGGCCACGAAGTTCACCGAGGTTGGCTATGTGGGGCGCGATGTGGAATCCATCGTGCGCGATCTGATCGAGCTGAGCGTGGCGATGGTGCGCGCCGAACATGCCGCCACGTTGCACGAAAAAGCCGAGGCCACTGTGGAGGAACGCCTGCTTGACCTGCTGCAGCCGGCACCGCCGCAGCAACAGTTCGCCTGGCCGTTCGGGCCTGGTGGGATGCCGGCGCCGGTGGAATTGCCGGGCCAGCAGTTCGATCCGGTAGCACACGAGCACGAACGCGAGGCGATTCGCCAGCAGCTTCGGGCCGGCCTGCTGGAGCAGCAGGTCGTGGAGATCGATGCGGTTGATGATTCACAGGCCTCGCAGATGGGTTCGATGTTCTCCTCGCTTGCCGGCGACGAGATGGGCCGCAATCTGCAGGACCTGATGAGCAATATGATGCCGAAGCGCACGGTACGGCGCACGGTGCCGATCAGCGAAGCACGCCGCGTTGTGGCGGCCGAGGAAACCTCACGCCTGATCGACAACGACGCGTTGATCGCCGAGGCCGTTGACCGCGTGCAGAATCATGGCATCGTATTCCTGGACGAGATCGACAAGATCGCCGGGGCAGGCGGCGGCTCCGGCCCGGATGTCTCGCGCGAGGGCGTGCAGCGCGATCTGCTGCCCATCGTGGAAGGCTCCACGGTGAACACGAAATACGGTCCCGTTAAAAGCGATCACATCCTGTTCATCGCCTCGGGCGCGTTCCATGTCTCCAAGCCAAGCGATCTGCTGCCCGAATTGCAGGGCCGCTTCCCGATCCGTGTCGAGCTGGACTCGCTTACCGCCGATGACTTCGTTGATATCCTCACGATCCCGGAGAACGCGCTGGTAAAGCAGTACAGCGCGATTCTCAAGGCCGAGGGGATCGATCTTGTGTTCACCACCGAAGGGATCGCGGCCATCGCCGACGCCGCCGCCGAGGTGAACGAGACCATCGAGAATATCGGGGCGCGACGCCTGCACACGATCCTGACCACGTTGCTCGAGGACACGCTGTTCGATGCGCCGGACAACCTGCAGAAAGGCACCATCGAGGTGACGGCCGATCTGGTGCGGCGGAAACTTGGCGCCACGATCGAGAATCGCGAACGCAGCAAGTATGTCCTGTAGAACGTTCACAGCCGCGATGTTGCCAGGCCCGGCGGAGTGCCGGGTCTGGCTGCGCGCCATGCAGCGCCTGCAAGATGCGGTTGCCGTGGCGGCCTGCCGTGTACTGCCGTTGCTTGCGGCGACAATGGCCGCCGCGATTGCCGTGGTTGGATGCGCCGGTGTGCGCCGGGCGCCGGTTGAGGCATTCGGAAATCTTGGCGCGGCGGTGAATTCGGCGGCCGACGACTACGCGCCCGCGCTGCAGGATACCGCTACGCTTGTGGTCACCAGCAATCGCGTGGAGTCCGGCCGCGGCAGCCTGCAACTGCTGCACAGCCAGTCGCGGGGCGGGCGCCTGCTGTTCTCGATGCGCCTTGGCCAGGCATGGGATGTGGCCCAGCCATACCTGCTGATGCTCGACGCACCGGATGAGCAGTGGGCAACCATTGCGTTTGCGCCACCGGGTTCCCCCTTTGGCACCGTCGCCTACGTTTGCGCGTGCGGGCGTGATGGCTCGGTTGGTGGTTGTGATCTGTACGCGATTACGCGAGCGGGCGAGCCGGCGCCGGTAAACCTTGGGCCGGATGTGAACAGCGCAGGATGGGATGGGCACCCATGCCTCTCGCCCAACGGGTCGCGGCTGTACTTCGCATCGGATCGCCCGGGCGGCCTTGGCGGCACGGACATATGGTACTGTGAACGCATGCCGGGCGGCGCGTGGTCGGCCGCGCGCAATGCCGGGGGCGATATCAACACCGCCGAGGACGAGTTATCACCGTTCGTGGAGCCGGCAACCGGCGCCATCTATGTTGCCTCGCATACGGCCGACGCCGGGATGGATATCTTCGTGCTGGACGCCGGCTCACATTCGCGACGCCGGCTTACCGCGCCCTACAACTCCCCGGCCGACGACATCACACCCTTTGTAGCCAACGGCACCATCTTCCTTGCATCCAACCGGCCCGGCGGCTTTGGTGGATTGGACGTGTATGCGTTCGCGCTCGAACGCTGAGCCCTGAAGCCCGCCGCGCGATGCGGTGTTAGTCCATCTCCACGCCCTGATACATCCCTTCGATCAACGCCGCGTAGTGTTGCTCCACGACCTTGCGCTTCACCTTCAGCGTGGGCGTCATCATCCCGTTGTCCACGGAAAACGGCTCGGCCACAAGCTCGAATCGGCGCACACGTTCAAACGGTGAGAAGTCGCGCTGCAGGCGCTTGATATCGGACTCAACAGCAAGCTGCACGGCATCGGTCTCCAGAAAGGCCTGGCGGGCGGCCGTATCGCGCAGGCTGGGAACATCGATACCCTGAAGGCGCACAACCTCCACCAGGGCATCCACGTCGGGCACGATCAGCGCCGTGATAAACGGACGGCTGTCGCCAACCAGCATGATCTGATCCACGAATCGGCTTGCGGCCAGCGTTGCCTCGATCGGCCCCGGTGCGATGTTCTTGCCGCCCGAGGAAACAAAGAGATGTTTCTTGCGATCGGTAATGCGGAGATATCCGTCGTTGTCGATCAAGCCGATGTCGCCGGTGTGCAGCCAACCGGCACTGTCGATCGCCTCCGAGGTGGCAACCGGATCGCGGTAATACCCCAGCATCACATGCGGACCGCGGGTAAGGATTTCGCCGTCGGCCGCGATCATCACTTCCACATTGCCAAGCGGGCGCCCAACGGTCCCCAGCTTCTGGCGCTCGTACGGGTTGGCCGAGATCACCGGCGACGACTCGGTAAGCCCGTAGCCTTCGATGATCACCAACCCCAACGCGAAGAAGAACTCCGCCACATCGTTGGGAAGCGCCGCCCCGCCCGACACGAAGAACCGCACATTGCCGCCCGTGCGGGCGCGCACCTTGCTGAACACCAGGCGTTCGGCCAGCGCATTCTGCGCGGCAAGGATGGGGCCTACCGCCCGCCCGTGTTGCCGCCGCCGGAAGCGTTTCACCCCCACCCTCATTGCCCACTCGAAGATCCGCCGGTTCTTCGCCGGGCCTGCCTGCACGCTTTTCTCAACGCGATTCTTGATGCGCTCGAACAGGCGCGGCACCGAGGTCATCACCGTTGGGCGCACCTCCAGCAGATTCTCCGGCACGGTTTCGATCGACTCCGCGAACGCAATCGTGGCGCCGGCGCCAAAACATGTGTAGTAGCCGGTGGTGCGCTCGAACGCATGGCACAGCGGGAGATAGCTAAGCACAACATCCGTATCGAGCACGGGAAGCGCCCCGGCCGACCCGATGACATTGCTCGCGTAGTTGCCGTGCGAAAGCATGACACCCTTGGGATTTCCCGTGGTGCCGCTGGTGTAGATCAGCGTCAGCAGGTCCGACGGCATGACGGCCGAAGCGGTGCTCTCGAACTCGCCGGGGCTGGCAGCCGCACGCTCGCGGCCAAGCGCCAGCACGTCGTTGAAGGATCGTGCGCCGCGGGCAACCGCCGCTGGATCGCGATCCAGCGCATCGGCCTGCATCACCACGATCAGCTCCATCGTGGGCACATCGTCGGCGATCTTCATCACCTTGGAAAGCTGCAGCGCATTGGAGCAGATCACCCCGCGCACTTCCGCGTTGTTGAAGATGTACTCCACCTGCTTGGGCGTAAGGATCGGGAACACCGGAACGTTCACCACGCCGGCACAGGCGCAGGCGAAATCGGCGATGATCCATTCCAGACGATTCTCGGACATCATCCCAACCCTGTCGCCGGTTCGCAGCCCAAGCGCCCGCAACGCCAGGGCAAACGCCTCAACATCGGCTCGCAACGCATCGTACGATATGCCGGTGTACGCGCCGGACACCTTGCGGCGAAACGCATCCTTGTTGGAACCACGATAATGCGATGTAACGCCGAGGAACATCCCCGCGATGGTGTTGAACTCTGCTACAAGCGGCATGGTTTTATGGGATTGTAGAGATGAACGATTGCACTTAGCGCCGCGGCGCACGGACACATATCCGCCGGGGTGTGGAATCTACGGCATTCGCGGCTCGATTCGCCACACCGAGGCGTCACACGCATCATATCACGGCGCATCACCATCACGCGTTGGCATCGTGGGCCGGCAGCACGTGCCGCGCCTGCAACGGCAATCAGCGCGCAACCTGCATCGATCGCGATTGATGATAGCTGCCCGCTTCGATCGTGTAGTAATACAGGCCGGTTGGCAGTTCGGCGACGCTGAAGGATACCGTATACCGCCCGCCGGGCAGCTCCGCATCCAGGGGCCGCAGAACCTCGCGGCCAAGCAGATCGTACACGCGAAGCACGGCGCGCGCATCCTCCAGTTGCTGATACGTCACCTGCACCGATGTCCGCGCCGGATTTGGGCGTGCCGGCTCCAGCATGTTCTTGAACGCGCCGATGGTGGCGCCAACAAACACGCACCTGTCGGAGATGGCGATACGCGCGGAATCGTTGCACAGCGCCAGGCGCGCCGATTGATCGATCGTAACCGAATCAGCAACCACGAAGGCCACCGGCGCACGGCTTCCCAGCAGCCGGAATCGCAGCGCAAGCTGTGCGGGCACAAGGGCCGTCGCTTCCGGTTGCCGCACGTGCAGGCGGCCGGTGGCGCGATTGTCGGCCGCGACCACGCCGCCAAGCGCAAGCGCTTCCAGGAACTCCAGGCGCGAGGCCTCGTAGCCGAAATAATAGTCGACTGTGGCGGGGGCCATTGTGCGCGACGCCGACACCAGTCGGAGCACAATGGTTACAACATCACCAACACGGCCGGAGACAAGCCCATCCAGACACAGTGTATCCTGCAAGGCCGCGCTTCCGGTTCCGCGACCGTTCAACTGCACCGGGATCATCAACGTGCAGGGGTCGGAGCCGACCGCGAATGCCGTGGGCGAATACTCCCCGGGAAGAAGCGGAGCGAATTCAACGGTCACGGTTGCCGAATCGCCCGGCTCCAGTTGGATGGGCAGATCGCTGAGCAGTACCGCGAACGGTGGCGGCACGTTGGCCAACGAATCCAGCCGCAACGGCAGCGGTGATGTGTTGCGCAGCACAACGCGGGCAACCTGGCGCGTGTTTACCGCGACATCCCCAAACGCCGCGCCGGTAACCGCCAGCGTGGGCTCGGCCGCCGACGCGGCAATCGGCATGCGAAGCGTGTCGCCGCAGGGATCAACAACTACCTCCAGCACAGCGCTATGCTGGCCGGCGACAACCGGCGCAAAAAGAATGGGCAGCGCCGCGTCGGTATTCGGAGCGATCGGCGTGCCGGCCGGATCGCCGTTGCCGTGTGTGAAACTGGTATCGCCGATGATGCGCGCGCTGCGGATGGTAATCGGAACGCTGTCGCCACGATTGCGCACGAACACCGTATCGGCCACTGGAAGACCCTGGCACAGAAGGCGCGGCGCAAAGACAATCGAATCCCGACTGAGATCGAAACGCACCCCCTCCTTGCTGGCGCGCACGCGAATCACAACGCTGTCGTTGCAGGGGTCCCATCGATAGGTCAGGGTTACCGAATCCGGCGAGGTGCGGGGCGAGCAGCGAACCGCAACGCGCAGGCTGTCGCCGGGGGCGATGTCGCGCGGGAGCGCGGGCCACACATGCGCGCCACTGCCCACAACGCCGGGCTCGTGCACGGTGATCGTGCGCGCCGATCGATTGTACAACGTAAGCGTATCGAACACATCGCGATCGCATGCGGCGATGACACCCAGATCACGGTTCGTGGCCGAGGCGTCCAGCCGCACATCCTGCCGCGAGCCGTGCAGCGAGAGGCGCAGGGTGTCGTCGCAGCCGCCGGTGAGATACGGGATCAACAACTGACCATCGAACACGCCACGATCAGTATTGCTCTGGAACCGCACATGGATGGTAAGGCTTTCACCGCCGATCAACTGGTACGGTGGCGCGGGCGCATCCAGCAGAACGAAGGGGCCCGTGGGAACGGGAAAGTCGAGCGTGATCGGTGTGGCCGCCGGATTGTGCAAAACCAGGGCCACGGTGGAATCCAGAACCTCGCCGGCGCAACCGGCTATGACGCCGAAGTCCAACGCGGTTTGGCTGGCTTCGATCGCCGTCGTGGCCGATCGTGTGCCGCTCACCGGGATATCCACCGTCCGGTCGCACTCGCGGATACCGAGCCGCAGGATCCCCGGAACCGTGCCGGTGCCGGCCTTTGGCGTGAAGCGTATCAACACCGATACCGACTCGCCGCTCGCCAGCGAATCGGGCACCGAGCCCACGATGGAGAACTCGGCACCGCCGGTTGCCCAGGCGGCCGTAAGATGTTGCGTGCCCGGGCCGTTGTTGGTGATCACCACCAGAGCATCATCCGAGCTGTTGCACGGCGGCAAGGTATCGAACGTGATGCTTGGCGGTTGTACCGAAAGCGACGGCGCCAACGCGCTTCCTTCCAGCGGGATCTTGAATACGGTATCGCATTCCAGCACCGACACAAGCAGCGTGTCGCGGAAGGTTCCGATGCTTCTGGGATGGAAGCGCACCATCGGCGAAACGTTGATGCCGACCGGCACGAAGCGTGGAAGGCCAAACGCGCCAAGGCTGAACTCCGGACGGGAGTTCTTCAACGCAAGCGAGCTGACGGTGAACCCGCTTGCGCCACCGTTGGAGAATGTTGCAAGCCGCGACGTGGTATCCCTTGGAACGCCCAGGCATGCGCGCACCGTATCAAACACGATGCGCGGAAGGATCGGCTGCAACACCGGCACCGTGCGCACGGCAACAACCGCGATCTTGAAAACACCGCCCCGGATCGGATCGTTGCAATCGATAAACAGCGTTTCGGGGAATGGCCCAACGGCATTGGACGAGAACCGGATCACGTAGCGCAGCGTTGCCCCGGGCGGGACGGTATGCGAAACGGCGGGATCGGGCTCGACGATCACATACGGCCTGTTGATCGCATTGCGGCGGATGATCAGATCGCGATCGCCGGCGTTGTACACGGTGAACGAATACAGCGCGATTGTATCGCAGCGAAGCGTATCGAACGCAATTGCCAGCGGCGCAACCATGCTGGCATGCGGTGTGAACCCAACCCGCACAAGGAATGCGTCGGTGGAATCTGGCGGCTGCGTGCGTGCGCGGTTCAGCACCGAATCGTGCGCGCCGCGCCGGATTGGGAACTGCTGCGAACGCGTGAAACCCGTGACATACAGGTCACCAAAGGCGGAGAGCGCACTTTGGTGATAGGGGATCTCGTCGCGCTCGCCGCCGATTACCGAGGAGCTGGCAACATTGCCGGCCGCATCCAGGCGCACAAAGGCCAGATCGGCGCCGCCGCGCGGGGTTCCGCCTATCGAATCGGCGGTGCGCGGGAAATCGGGACCAAACGTTGTGCCGCAGATAAGCGCATCGCCCTGCGTGCCGGCCTGCACGGTGGCGGCAGCGCCGGCATCGCGCGGCCCGATATGCTGACTGTAGGCCAGCACGCCATCGGGCCACACCAGCTTCGCCGCGAACCACGACCCAGGTGATCCTGTCGCCGGGAAATCGCTCGACTCGGTTCGGCCCACCAGATACACCGTATCGGGCAGCCCAACCCCGTCGCGTTCGGCAAGCGCCCGGCATTCGTCGGCGCCGGCGCCGCCGATGATAGCGGCATACTCGCCCGCACCGCCGGTACCATCGAACCACACACGCGCGGCAAAACAATCGCGCCCGCCCAGCGGCCCAAACGTCGCGCGCGCAACATCGTCACGGAAATCGGCGGAATCGGTCCAGCCCGAAATCCAGTACGCGCCGCCGTCCTCGGCCACAATGCCGGTGGCGCGATCGTTGCCGGAGCTGCCCAGATATCGCGCCGTAACCACACGATCCAGCCCAGGCGTCAACTTCGCGATGAACGCGTCCTCCAGCCGGCGGCGGGTATTGGTTGCGCCGGGAAATGCGTCGGACGTTGTCCAGCCGGCAACGTACACGGCGCCGTCGCGGGCGCCGATCACCATGTCCTCGATTCGATCGGTATCCGAGCCGCCCAGATATGTGGCGAACTGCGGGCGACCATCAGGCCCAACCGCCATCACAAATCCATCCCCCTTGCCCACATCGTTGGCCGTGGCATCGAACACCGCGCGCGGCGGGAATGCCGCCGTGAAGTTGGTGGACGTGGTGGTACCGGCAACAAAGACGGTGCCATCGGCGCGCACGCGAATGGCCGAGGGAACGTCGTAGCCGTTGGCGGCGATGTAGGTGGAGTACAGCAGCGTATTGCCGGTGGGATCCAGCTTCACGATGAAGAGATCCGGCGCGTTGTTCAGCCGGCGCCCACCAATCATGTCGGGTGGGAAATCATCGGAGCGCGTGATGCCGGCCACGTAGATATTGCCGGAGGTATCGAGGGCCACACCGCGGCCGGAGTCGGCACGGGCGCCGCCCAGATACCCGCTGTAGATCAGCACGGGATCGATCACCAACGGCCGGGCACGATCGTACTGCCCAAGGCTGAAGGTGATCTCACCATCATGGTTTGCAAACCGGCACGGCACCTGGCTGCGCACACCATCGATATCCTGATAACAGTACGGAGCGGCCTCCATCAACTCGCCAACCGACGTCCGCACGCGCAGATTGCCAGCGGGATCAACCACAACATCGCTCGCGCCGCGATAACTTATCCGGATGGCCGAGGCATCGGCGCCCGGCGCCACGTCGATATCATACTTCACGCGCCCACCCTCGCCGTGGTATCGGACAGAGATCCCCGGATACAGATCCTGATAACGAACCTCGCCGAACGTGCGGGCAACCGGTCCGCCACCGAAGTTCACCACTCCGGGGCGTGGAACGCTTGCGGCCGGACTCGGCATCCGCGCGCCAACGAACTGCTGGCCCAGCGCGTACGCATTGCCGGCGCCGTCGTCCAGATCCACCACAACACCGCGCGCGCCAAGCCAGATGCGCATCCCATCGGTCGCCAATCGATAGCGAACATCGGCCGGCCACTGCCCGGCATTCTCAACAAACATCGCCCCCGACGCGGACGGTATCGTCTGTGCGGACAAACGCATCACACCAACCACGAGCAGCACAGCCAGCAGCAGCAGCACGGCACGCCGATACGGCCTGGCCGCATCGCCCTCGCGACGGTTGATATGAGTACGGAATTTGTTCAACGATGTTCTCGTTCAACGGATCTGTTCAGCCTGCGCCCGCACGACGACCGGGCAGGCGACGGCGGCAGGCAGGGATGCCACAACACCGGACGGCAGCATCCCGCCGTGCAGGCATTACTTCTGGAAGTTGCGCCCATCGTGGGCGCCGATCAAGCCCGATCTTGTACGCGGTACACGGGCACTGCCCTGCATCCACGCGCACTACGGGCTGCCGCGCGTTGGCGTGCGCACGTCGATGATCACCGTCCGGCAATGCGAACGCCCCTCCGGCGTACCGAACCCGAAGCGTTCGTATTCGCCGCCGTTCTCCTCATCAACCCGCAACTCCACATCGCGCGGCAACATGCGGCCAAGCAGGCGAGCAACCTCGCGGGCGCGCTCGGTGGCCAGCTCGCGATTGTGCGATTCCTCGCCCAGCGAGTCCGTATATCCCACCAGCCTGACATGGGCGCCGGAGCGCACGGCGTCGGAAATCGCCTGCAGCAGCTCGGCATCGCTGGCGCTCACCTTCGGGCTGTCGAAGTTGAACAGCAGGATCGAGTAACTCTCGATCGTGGTATCGTTCTCCCGGTGCTCCAGCTTGCTGCTCACCGACTGATAGTCGACCTCGATGTCGGCGATGTCGGTTGTGGTGGAGTGGCCCGCCGAGTCCATCACCGTGAAGCGATACCCAAGCTGCATGGGCAGCGATGGAAGTTCGCCGCGATCGCTGCGCCAGTCCCACACGATCGAATCCGGCAGTTTGCCGTAGCCGGTGAAGGTGCGCCAGATCCCCTTGCCGCGTTCCTCGGTCTCGAGCTGCCAACGATCGACGCCGGCCTCGGCCAGCGCGCGTGGATAGAACGTAATCGCCGGCGGCGTTGCGGTGCGCTGTACATGCCGGCGCAGTATCGGGGCCAGGATGTTGGGATCGGAAGGGACGATCTCCACGCGTGAGTTTTCCTCGTAGCCCTCCGCACTGCTTTCGCGTGCCGGGTTCGGCGGCAAGGCGGCGCCGCGGGTTTTCAAGCGCGACGGAGCAATCTTCCAGACATCGGCCAGATATCGCTTGATCGTTTCGGCGCGCGCGGCGCTAAGGCCTGGCTCCTGCTCGCGGCCGTTACGATACCCGTTGATCACCAGCGTGGCGGCAGGCGTTTCGCGCATGCGCCGCCCCACGATGTTCAGCAGTTGATAATACACGTCGAGCGCCGAACCAATCAGGTTTGCGTTGCTGAAGCCTCCGGTTTCCGAAGGGGTAAGGCGCGCGTATTCGCGACGCAGCTCGGCCGAGGTTTCGGCGAAGAAGATCTGATTCAGCAACGGGAGCACCTCGGCGGAGTCGCGCTCGTCGATACGAACGCCAACAACGCGCGGCTCGGTCACCACGTCGGTAACCAGCGTGGGCGGGCGCTTCTGGGGTGCGGTATCCTGCGGCAGCGGAGGCAGTGGCCGGGCGGTATCGGCGCGCGGAATGCCAAATCGAAGCGACGCCCCCGCCCGCAGCGAGAACGAACGCCACGAGCCATCCGGCGTGCGATTGTTCAGGGGAATGGTGGCAAGGATCTCCGGCGACAGCGCCGACGCGTGCCCGATGGGCAGATCGAAGGATGCGCCAACCACAAGGCCGGCCAACAGCACCGAACGGTTGTACAGCCGGCCGCTTTGCAGCACCAACTCGCGCCGGTTGTTGCTCAGCAACAGCTCCTCCGGTTCGATCGCGACCTGCTTGTGGGTTTCAACGCTCGAGACACCGCGGCCAAGCGAAACGCCCGCCAACGCATTCACCCGCCCGATAAGCGGAGCCCGGGCCAACAGTGCGTTCCAACTGTCGAGAGCGTCGTACTCCACCACCTGATCCACCGTCGCGGTCACGATCTGGCCATCCTGGCGGCCTATCGGATCGCCGCTGTACCTGGCGCTGAGCGCACCGTTGTGCACGTCGGCACCAAGGCGAAGCTGCACGGCCAACCACGGCTGCACCTCCAGTTCGCCCAGCAGACCGGCCCACCAGCCGGTGCCCGAGCCACGCAGAAGCCGCGCGCAATCGGGGCCGTAGCCCGGTATCGTAAGGTCCGTGCGTTGAAGCGTGGGGCCAATCCCGCCAAAGATGCCGAAGTGGAACAGTGGTGCTGGCCGCTGCTGGGCCGCTGCGTCGGGCTGGGCAAAAGCGGAACAGGCCATGCAAAGGAGCATGGCCTGAACAGAAATCAGCAATCGATATCGGAGGGAATCTGATTGCATGCACCCGGGCCAGAATTGGATGTACAAGATACAACCCGGGACATCGCCGTGCATCGCGCCGGACGCGACGAACCGTTGATCTACTTCCCGTCCGGCTTCATCGTGGTACCGTGGTCCACAACCGTCGCGTTGCCGTCGATGGTAAGGCGCCGGCCACGACCTTGATTGGCACGGGTATCGCGTTGCTGGGAGCGGCCGGCCGAAGCCACACCGCCGTTGGCGCGCTCAGGGGTCGCCTTGGCAGCGGATACATCCCGCGTTACCGCCTCGGCTTCAGGCGCCGCCGTGGTCGCCGGGGCAGTAACCGCCGGAGCAGGCGCCGCCTGTGCGGGCACGGCCTGTGCGGGCGCCACCGGAGCAGGCACCGCGCGGGCCGGGGCCGAAGGCTCGGGCGTTTGATTGGAGACCACCACCAGAGTAGTGCCACCAATCACAACCGCCGAAACCACCGCCACCAGCTTGCCGCTCAGCCAGCTCAACGCGCCGCCGCCGACAACTTCGGGCAACACGGCAAGCGCCGCGCCCAGGGTTGCTTCGTCCAAACGCGAGCTGGGCGCCAGGGCGCCAGCATCGGTGGCGAGCATTGCATCAAGATTCCCGTGATGTTCATACATGGTACGTGTCTCCGCTGATTGCGACAGGCGCTCCTGCAGCGCACGTTCTTCGTCAGCGCTCAGTGAACCTTCAAAGTGTCGGATGATCAGTTCTTCGCTTGTCATATTCGCGTCCAAAAGGCTAGGCATATTCACAGATCATTGTCATCATCGCAATGATTGATGCATAACCGCCCACCAGCCCGATCACCCCCTTGGCATCATCACGCATCGAAACTCACATTGCCAGCGCTTGCCGGCCGATCCTTACACCCGATCCATGAAGTACGGGGCAAGGATGTCGTGCAGACGTTGCTTCGCGCGGAAGATCCGCACCTTCACGGTTGCCAGCTTCGTCTGCGTCAGGTCCGCAATCTCCTGATAGCTGAGGCCGCTGTACACCCTGAGCACCAGCGGGTCGCGAAGGTCCGCCGGAAGCTGGTCGATCGCTTCCTTCAGGATCTCCAGACTCTGATCGTACTCCGCCTCGTCGGCGGCGGTGTGCAGGGTTTCGGCAACGTCCTCGATCGCCACATGTGTTACCGTATCGCGCAGCGCGTTCAGGCACAGATTGCGTGCGATGGCGAACAGCCACGCCGAGAAACTCCCGGCCTCGAACCGATGGCGCTTCCTCGCCACACGAACGAATACTTCCTGGAACAGATCGTCGGCCTGTTCGGCGGAGTTGATCATTCGCACGCAGTAGGCATACACTCGTCGCTTATATCGCGAGTACAGCTCAACAAATGCGGATTCGTCGCCTTCCTTGAAGCGATCCATCAGCATTTCATCGCTGGCCGAGGTGTGCACGTTACGTTCTCGCATTTGGTGCAGGAACACTGTCTGGCCTTGAAAGTTTCCGTAAAGCCCTGTTTCCCCAACAATTTCCAGTAACTGAACGTACAACCGGCTCGCGCGCGTTGCAAGGGGCGGGCGCTTCCCCATGCCCACACAGCGCGGCGGCACAGGTTTGGGCGGGGCCAAGGATCGATTAATGCCACCATATGCGCACATTGGGCTGGATTGCCGAAACGCGTCTGTTATTCGAGAGGCACGGCCAATCCTTCCGAATTCATCCGAAAAAACGTAGCTTCTGCGCCCAATTAATCTCATCGACCCGCATGAACGAATCTGCCCGCCAGACCGGAGAGATGGACGGTTACGATCTTCTCTCGGCCGCGCTCGAGGCCCGGCTGGAGCACATCGAGGAACTGATCGGCGACCTGCACGAATGGATGCGTTCGGAACAGGTTGCATCCCTGCCGGCACCCTATCGCCGTCTGTTCTCGCACTTGGTTGCCAACGATTTTGAACGGCGCTACGCCGCAAGCGTGGTCCGCTCGATCCACCAGACCGTCATGAGCCGCGAGATGGCGCCGGGCGATCTGTTCGCCGCGGCTGCCCGCGAGATCGACGATGACCTGCAACGCCGAACCGAGGCGCTGCCCGGCATCACGCGTCGCCGCGCGGGGGAACGCCCGTACGTTATCGCGCTGGTGGGCGCGTCCGGCGCCGGCAAAACCACGCTGATGTACAAGCTGGCGGTTCGCGGCGTGCTCAATTTCGGATTGCGGGTGAAGATCATCTCCAGCGATACCTACAAGATCGGCTCGGTGGAGGGCGTGCAGACCATTGCCGACATCCTCAGCGTGCCGTTCGCCATCGCCTTTGAAGCCGCCGAGATCCGCGCGCAGATCGACCAGGCCGATGCCGACCTTGTTGTGCTCGACACAGCCGGCCGATCCGATCGCGCCGCCCGCGAGGAGCTCTCCGGATTCCTGGAAGCCGCCGGACCCGACGAAACACATCTGGTGTTGCCCGCGACCATGAGCCAGCGCGCATTGCAGGAAACAGCGGCGCTGTTCCTGGGCGAGCGCCTTGGCTGCGTCAGCTTCACCAAGCTGGACGAAGCGCCGTCGCTGGGCGGAATGATCTCCTCGGCACGTTGGATCGGCCTGCCCGTGGGGTACGTGTCCACCGGCACCGCCATCCCCGACGATCTGCTGGCTTCCACCGAGGCCCCGCTGGGCCAGTGGGGTGTGAACGGCGTCCCCGAACCCGACCATGATTCGGAGGCATCGCATGTATAACACCATGCCACAGGCTGCTCGCCTGCTCGCACCGGCAACACGCGCCGCCCGCATTGTGGCGCTTGCCACGGCATTGCTGGCGATCGCGGCCACGGCCCATGCCTCCGACATCACCGAATTCAAGTGGAGCGGCGGCGACATCGTGCTGCGTTTCGCCGGCGAGTTCACCAGCACCGTTGACCTTGCCGCCACCGACAGCACCGAGGTTGTGATCCGCATTCGCGGGCGCGCGTTCGACCCCGCCGACCCGATGCTCAACCGCGCGCTGGACGGGCCGCAGAGCCAGCAGGCAATCCTTACGCTTGCCGGTACCAACGAACTGCGGCTTACCATCCGCGGCGCCAACCGAATCGGGTTCACATCGCTGGTACGGCCGTATTCGCACACGTTGCTTGTGCATACGTTCCAATGGGATCGGCTGGAGTACCCGCAGGAACGTTACTACCGCGGATTGATCGCGCTGGAACAGGGTCTGGATGCGGCAGGGCTGGAATTTCTGGAGGTAGCGCGCGCAACCGGTGACAACCGTGCAGCCTCGGTGCTTGGCGTGTATTACGCCCGCAGCGGCAACTACAAGCGCGCGGCGCAGTACCTGGCCGCACCCATCGACGCCGACGATTACGCGGCCCTGGCCGAAACGCAGCGCCACACCGGCGATGCAGCCGGCGCCGAGGCCAGCCAGCATCGATTCGAGGAATTGCTCGCCGCCGGCACGAACGCGTCGATTGGATCGGCGGCGCCAACCGGCAGCCAGCAGCAGCCCCGCAAGGGGCGCGGACGGCCCGACGCCGATCCGCGTGGGATCGACTCCGGCACCGAGGGCGCCACCGATTCGCCGCCCGACTTCGAGAGCAACGACGATCTTCGCGCGGCATCGCAGCGCCGGTGGCTGTACCTGCTGGCCGGCGTTGTATTGCTGATCGCCGTTGTGGCCATCGTCTCGCGCAGCACGCGCCGTGGCCCGAAGGTGCGCCCGCCGGCCTTCGACGACGAACCGTTCGCGCCGATGCCCCCCCCCGAGTTCGTGGCGCCGGAACATATGGCGCATGCCGGCGCCTCCGGCGGCGACGTACACGAGGCCGTTGTTGTGGAGGCCGAACCGATTACGCGGCCCCACGATCCTGTTGCCGAGCCCCCGGTTGCCGAACCCTCGGTTCGCGCACACATGGCGCACGAGGCGGAAACGCGGGCTGAGACGATTGCCAGCCTGCCGGCCGATGCCGAATCCGAGGCAACCCAGCCGGTTGTTGTTGAAACCGTGATCGTGGAAACCATACCGCCCGGCGCACTGGCTGCCGATGTGATCGTCGAGGAAGAATACGTTGTGGAGCGCGCGATCGGGCCGGCGCCCGTTGAGGCCCGCGCAGTTGAAGCCAGGATCGTTTCGGAGTCGGCCGAGCCGCCCGCGCGTTCAACGCCAACGCAGGCCGCCGAGCTTCGTTCACGCATCGAATCCATGCGCGAGCAAGCCGCTCGTGCCGACGAGCCGCCCCCAACACCGGGCTCCGCCGAGCAGGAGACCGTCGCCGAGGCGCGCCGGTTACGCCTTTCGCGCGACAGCGTGGAACTGCGCCGGCGTATGGAGAGCATGCGCGGACGCCAATAACAACCAGCGG
>CBHYLN010000059.1:0-30736 GCA_966128725.1 uncultured bacterium
ACCAGCATTTGAAGCTTGCAATTTGGACGTATCGTTGCTGTCTCCTGCTCAAGAGGTGATTGAAAAAGATACCATTGCCAATGCAATCGATCAGTCCAGCACGCGACTTCTTCTGGTCCGCGAATGTGTTCCAATCGTTGACTCTTGCGATGCCGATGTCTGGTGTCTTTACAAGGTGTTTGCTGTGCGGCTTGTTGTCCAGCACCTGGGTCTTGTCCCATTGCTTGGGCGAACCCGGGGTTATCTGCGTGAATACTACTTCGATCGTGGTCGGGTGGATGTCGAACTTGACTACGTTGCGAACGTACTCGAATTCAAGTCGGTTCCGTAACGTCAGGCGACTATGGCTCGGTTGCAGAGCCTAAGGCTTTGAACGTCAAGCGAAATTGCCGTTTTCAGTATGCCCGAACTGAAGCGATATTGATAGCTGGTGCAGGTGGCCCGTGCGCCGAGTTGCGCACATGTAGCTGTTTCGAACACGATGAGTTGCAAGTTTAGACTTTTAACCAGGACATACCAACGATGCCGCATACTAGGTCGAGCAGCTTCCTGACTCTTTTGCTGCTCTCTTGCGTGCTTTTTTGCGCGTGCCGTTCGGTGCAAAGCGATACAAGAATCGGGAATCGTGGTGGTTCCTTCTATTCGTCGCCTTCGTACTTCTTTAAGATTGAGAGGATCGCCGATTCCGTCATGTCGCGATTGCAAGTTCAGGTGTTTAGTCAGGGGGGAGAGTGGCGTCGGTATTATACTGTGGAGATCCGCGATGCCGCTGATGAGGTAGTCGCCAAAGGTTATGCCGATTCGAGTGGCTTTGCGGCCCCGTTGTCACCGGGGAGTTACATTGTGCATGCGTGTGAGGGGTTCCGGCGGAACTGCTTCGATGTTCCGCTTGTCGTGCGCCGGCAAGAGCTCGTCACGTTACAAATTCGCCTTTCGCTATCGGGCCTTGAATAGGCTCGGCTTACCCGCCAGCACATAACGCAACGCCTGACACGAGCATGGCCGGAATTGTGTGTTGTCGCCGGCAAGCGCATTCATCGAGTATCCATCGTACTTGACTTCCTGGGCGAAGCGTGTGAGTGAGTCAAGAAAGTTCGTGATGGGCTGTGTTGCTCCAAGTCTGCCCAGGAGTGGAATTATTTCGGAATCGGTCCACTGCCGCGTTATTGAAAGCTCTGGCCCCATGTCGCCTTCGGCTGTTTTCGTTGCGATAACCGCTGCGATGTACGGCGCATGGTCGTGATAGGTAATCAGAACGAAGAATTCCTCGGGGCGGAACCATCGATCCTGAGCAAGGTTGAGCCCCATCCAAAAGGTCTGTCGCAGCGGAGGAGAGTCGCAGGAATCGAAGTCGACTACACCGCGGTATACACGTTGGAACCAGTCGAACACGTCGCCCGGACGGCGGTCCCCAATCCCCCAGAATTTGAGGAGACGCTCACTGAACTTCCCAAGGCGATCACCGCAGACAGCTTTGGCGAGGGTGTCGATCGAATCAAGTACGATGTGGTCGTGCCTTTCGAGGCTGTCTCGATATCCGGCCAGCAGCGTGTCGGTAAGCCGGAAGATGCGTCCATGAAACTGCGGCGGCGTGGTTTTGAGCGAAAGCGAGTCGATGCGCAGCGCAGGTGGCACCTGGTTGGGCGCCTGGGCGTGGGCCAGCACCGGCAGGGTTGACAGCGCCAGAACAAGCATTGCGTGGCGGAGCATGTATCGCACAACAACGTTCATGGCAGTTATACAGTGTGCCTGATCCGATATCGGAAAGGGCGTGTGGAAGTGCGCATATGTGTGCTGCCGTTGCCCGAGATGCCGTACTGTGGTGTTCCTGAGCAAACACCGGCGTCCTACGAAAAATGCCCTGGCTCGATCGCGTGGCCATGCAACCAGCATGATCGGTCTGGAGCAATACCGTCGGAATGCCAAGCGCAACGTCTTCAGCTACCGCCTAATTCACCAGGTACCACACCCCATCAAACAACTTGAACGTGATGGTTTTGCGGGGCATGTCCTTGCCCGCCAGCTTGTACGTGGCAGTGTTGGCGCGCGTGTCCATGCGGGGTTTCTTGTTGCGGATCTGCTTCAGCACGTTCAGCAGCACGTCGGCCCGTTCGCCCTTGAATCGCTCGGCCTGTTCGGCCATGGTGCGGTCCTCCAATACCTCGGCGCGTTGGTCCGGGTTGACAAATCGCTCCAGAAAGGCAACGTACTCCTGGTTCTGGAGCATAACGATGCCGGAGTCGAGCAAGCCGCGCAATGCCGCGAGCTGGTCGGTCTTCAAGGGTGTGTTGCCGATGGCCGCGCTGCGTTGGCTGGCGGTTGCGGTCGCCGCGGCAATCAGGAGAAGGAGCGCGGCCGAGGCAAGTGAGCGATGAAGGTTCATGAGGCCAATGGGTTCCGAGTGGGGACTTGAAGGCCATGGCGGGCTGCCCTGGAAGGCGGGGCCAAAGCGTTGGTTGGGGCAAATATCGCTGCGGCGGTGCTCGGCATGCAATCAAAAACAATGGCGGTTGTTCCGTGCGCTTCGATTGTGCCCTGGTGTGTGCCTTTGTGGTTGTCAATGCCGCGCACAGGGTGCGCATGCCATCGGAACGCTATCGGGGCGCCGTGGATGTCCGATTGAAATGCGGAATCCTGCAACGAGGATGCCATGAACGATGATATCCAATTGTGCGCCTTACGGTATCTTTCCGCGATCTGTTCGACGAAGATCGTCGCAACAATTACCCATTTCGTGCGTCATGCACCACCCGTGTGGTGGCAGGGTGGGTAGTTCGGATCCGGCCCCATGCGTACAACCACGGGGCTGTGTTGCTTGCCGCCGACCGCGTTCGCCGCAAGTTCTGTCGCTTTCAGCACGCCCCGCGCACTCTCTACGAAACGATTCCGATGAAACTTCTCTATACCTACCTGAAGGGATACCGCGGTTTGATCGGGCTGGCTTTGGTGCTGGCCGCGATCAATCAGGTGTTCTCGCTGCTCGATCCGTTGATCTTCCGTCACGTGATCGACGAATACGCCACCAAGCCGAATCGGCCGGACTTCTTTGCCGGTGTGGTAACGCTGTTGGGCGCCGCGGTTGGCGTGGCCTTTGTCTCGCGGGTGGCCAAGAACTTCCAGGACTACTTCATCAATGTGGTAACGCAGCGCCTGGGCGCGCAGCTCTATTCCGACGGGCTTCGCCACTCGCTGCAACTGCCATACAATGTGTTCGAGGATCAACGAAGCGGTGAAACGCTCGGCAAACTTCAGAAGGTGCGCACCGATACGGAGCGGTTGATCAGCGCCTTCATCAATATCCTGTTCACGTCGTTGGTTGGGGTGCTGTTCGTGACGATCTACGCGATCAGTGTGCACTGGGTGATCGCCCCGATCTACTTCTTCACCGTGCCGTTGATCGGCGTGATGAGCTCCGTATTGAGCCGCAAGATCAAGAAGGTGCAGCAGCAGATCGTGGCCGAAACCACATCGCTGGCCGGCACCACAACCGAGTCGCTGAGGAACATCGAGCTGGTCAAGAGTCTGGGTCTGGCCAATCAGGAGATCGAGCGTCTGAACGGCACTACCGAGAAGATCCTGAAGCTGGAGTTGAAGAAGGTGAAGTACGTCCGCTCGCTGAGCTTCATTCAGGGCACTGCGGTCAACTTCCTGCGTACCACGATTCTGTTCGTGATGCTGTACCTGATCTACTCGCAGGAGATTTCGGTGGGCCAGTTCTTCTCGCTGTTCATCTACTCGTTCTTCATCTTCGGGCCGTTGCAGGAGCTGGGCAACGTGATCAACATCTACCGCGAGGCCGAGGTGTCGCTGGCAAATCTGACGGACATCCTGAACCGCCCGGTGGAGGAGAAGCCGGCCAATCCGGCGCCGATCGCCACCATCGATACGCTGGCCTTCGAGGATGTGGAGTTCAAGCATCTCACCGCGGCCTCGAAGGCGTTGGACGGGATTTCGTTCAATGTGCGGCGCGGCGAAACGATGGCGTTCGTGGGGCCGTCCGGCTCCGGTAAGACAACGCTTGTGAAGTTGCTGGTTGGGCTGTACCAGCCCGACTCCGGCCGCATCCTGTACAACGGCCATCCGGGCAACACGGTGGATCTGGACGCGCTGCGCGAGCGGATCGGTTTCGTGACGCAGGACACGCAGTTGTTCAGCGGTACGATCCGCGAGAATCTGTTGTTCGTGAACCCAGGCGCCAGCGATGCCGATTGCCTGGATGTGTTGCAGAAGGCCTCGTGCCAAAGCCTGCTGGCGCGCGCCGATCGCGGGCTTGATTCGGTGATCGGTGAAGGCGGCGTGAAGGTGTCCGGCGGTGAGAAGCAGCGATTGTCGATCGCGCGCGCGCTGCTGCGCCGCCCGGACCTGCTGGTGTTCGACGAGGCAACCTCCGCGCTCGATTCGCTCACCGAGGAGGAGATCACCGAAACCATCCGCGAAGTGTCCTCGCGCGGCAATCAGATCACGATCCTTATCGCGCACCGACTTTCGACGATCATGCATGCCGACACGATCCACGTGCTGGAGCATGGCCGCGTTGTGGAGTCGGGCCGGCACTCCGAGTTGCTGGAGATGAAGGGCCTGTATTATGCGATGTGGCGGCAGCAGATCGGTGAGCGCCGCATCCTGCGCGCGGCGTAACCGCCGTTCTTCGCGTCCTTCGCGTCTTCGCGGTAAAAAATCCTGCCGCCGAGACGCGAAGGTCGCCGTGCAGTCGAGGTTCGCGACCAGGCAATCCAGGCCGTTACGTGGCGCGCATCCAGCGCAGTACTTCACGGAACGACGGCCGCTTGCCGTACAGCAGGATCGCGGTGCGGAATACCTTGGCCGCGGCCCACACCAGCCCGATGGTGGAGACCACCATCACACCCATCGTTGCGAACAGTTCCCAGGTTGGCGGGGTCTTGGCCACCGTGCGTATCATCATCATCGACGGCGTAAGGAACGGCACGTAGCTGAGCACGCGCACGAACCCGGCGTCCGGATTCTGGATCACCACCATCGACAATGCCAACGGTACCACCAGCAGCATTACCAGATAGGAGTTCGCCATCTGCGCCTCCTGTTCGGTGGTGACAAGCGATCCCACGCCAACAAACAACGCCGAGTAGAAGATGTAGCCAAGGATCATGTACGCGGCGATGTATGGCACAACCGCGTACACGCCGGTAAGCGTTGTGCCCACCGACGCCGGCAGGCTGACGGCCGTAAACGCGCCCAGCGCCAGCAAGGCCCATGCGCCCATCTGTGTAAGGCCCAGCGCGCTAAGCCCTATCAGCTTGCCCCACATCAGCTCGTACGGTGTGCTGCTGCCCACCAGAAGCTCCATGATGCGGTTGGACTTTTCCTCCACCAGGCTGCGCACCAACGATTGCCCGGTAGTGAGCACCAGGAACATCAACAGAATGCAGCCCGCGTATGCCGCGAAAAACGTGGCAACAAAACCGCTCTCCTCACCGCCGCTTTTTGTGACCTTCACGGTAGTGATATCCACCTCCTGGGCGATGCGGCGATACAGCCCGGTATCGATGCCGGCTTCGCGCAGGCGGCGCTGGGTAAGGATCTGCTGGATCGACCGCTCGAACTTGGCGATGGCCATCAGGTTGTTCGGGCTCGGGCTGCGATAACTTACCCGGGGCATGTCGGTGGAGCCGCTCAACACCAACGTGCCGTCGGTTTTCTCGGCGAGGGCATCGCGGTCGGCGGCGGCCACGGCGGAATCGAACGGCAGGCCGGCGTTGCCGTAGTTGGCCAGCACGTACGCCGGCTGGCCGTCCGGCAGCTTCACCGCATCCTCGATCACGCGTTTCATCTCCACGAACATCGTGCCTGTGCTGTCCACAACGCCAATCATCTTTACCGAGTCCGGACCGCTGGTCAACAGCAGCGAGGGCAGCACCGAGAACGCCACAATAAGGATCGGCGTAAGGATCAGCGAGATGATGAAGCTTTTGGAGCGCACACGCTGCACATACTCCCATCGCGCGATCGTGGCAATCCTGTTCCAGTTCATGTCCGCTCCAGAAAGAAAGAGAGAGTGTGTCGACGTGTGTTGCCGTGCGTGCCGGTGCGTGTATCGCGTGCGGCCCCTTGTTACGCGGCCTTCGCGGGCGTAGTGCCCGCAGCCGATACCGTGTTGATGAAGATCGAGCGGAGCGAGGGGCGTACAAGTTCGATTTTCCCGATGCGCAGCCTGTTGGCCACATGCGGCAGCAGATCGTTGACCGTGGTGCCTGGTTGTACGTGAAGCTCGGCGAAGTTCGGCTCGATCATCGCCCCAACCACCATCGGCAGCTCGCGCAGGAAGTTGCCGTCGCCCTGATACGCGATGTGGATGCTTTCGGTGCCATGGTTGTTGCGCACATCGTCCACGGTGCCCTCCAGCATCACGCGGCCCTTGTTCACCAGCGCGATGCGGTCGCACAGGCGTTCGGCGATTTCCATCTGGTGCGTGGAATAGATGATCACCCGCGAGGCCGTGCGGATCTCCTTCACAATTGTTGTCAGCAGTTCCTGATTCACCGGATCCAGCCCGGAGGCCGGCTCGTCCAGCACCACGAATCGCGGCTCGTGGATCAGTGCGATGATGATCTGCACCTTCTGCTGATTGCCCTTCGAAAGCTCCTCAACGCGCCGGCGCTCGCTGCCAGCCAGATCGAAACGCTTCAGCCACTCCGGAATGCGTGCCTTGGCGACCCGCTCGTTCAGGCCGCGCAGCCGCGCGAAGTACAGGATGGTTTCGGCGATTCGCGCCTTCTGGTACAGGCCCCGTTCCTCGGGCAGGAACCCGATCTGGTCGCGAATGGCGTCGCTGAAGGGGACGCCGTCGTACAGGATGCGGCCGCTGTCGGGTTGGATGATGTTGTTGTTCATCCGGATCGTGGTGGACTTCCCGGCGCCATTCGGCCCCAGAAGCCCGAATATTTCGCCTGGATGCGCGCACAGCGAAACGTCGTTGACGGCGTGAATCGAGGAGAAACGCTTTTCGAGGTGTTCGGCCAAAATCATCGAATTGTCCTGTGAAGGTCGCTGCTCGCCAGGCCTGGCAATGCGGGCCGCGCGTGCTGGCACGTCGGCGGCTGCGGCCGCGGCGTGCCGCCCACGATACGTCGGCAGGCCGCCACGGTTACGCCTGGCAACGCGAAATATAGCCAACACGGCCGGGCAAAACGCCGAATCAGGAGCCAGCGCGGGGCCGTCACGCATCACATCTCTTCACTTTTGCACGTCCGAAGGGTCGGTGTATATTTGTTGTTCCTGTGCGTAATCTGCCGCCGCAGGGGATGACGCATTGAGGCGTCGCCAAGTGGTAAGGCAGCGGCCTTTGGAGCCGCCATTCGTAGGTTCGAATCCTACCGCCTCAGCATTCCGATGCCGCGCGCCGAACAGATAGCGGGCGGCATCGCAGGTTTCAGGGTTGGCATTCGGATATCCGATTCTCCCACGCATCACGGCGCGCCATGCAACCATGGTGTGCCATGGCGGGGCAGCGCGGAGCCCGGTGCCCGTTTGATAACAAGGCAACGCGTCGTGCTTCATGGCTAAGTTCAAGATCGTTACCGGGAGATCGAATCCTGAGTTCGCAGCCCGTGTGGCGCGAGCGGCGGGCACAACGCTTGCCCGGGTGGACATCCGGAACTTCTCCGACGGCGAGATCTGGGTGAAGTACGATGAGAACGTCCGCGGTGAGGACTTGTTCATCGTGCAATCGACGCAGCCGCCAGCGGATCATCTGCTCGAGCTGCTGATGCTGATCGATGCCGCCCGGCGTGCCTCGGCCAAGCGTATTACGGCGGTGATTCCGTATTTCGGCTATGCCCGGCAGGACCGCAAGGACCAACCCCGTGTGGCGATTACCGCGAAGCTGATCGCCAACCTGATTACCGAGGCCGGCGCCGACAGGATCATCACGATGGACCTGCACGCGCCGCAGATCCAGGGATTCTTCGATATCCCGTTCGATCACCTCTATTCCTCGGCGGTGTTCACCCGGCACGTGCGCCGGCTGGAACTTCCCAACCTTACGATTGCATCGCCGGATGTTGGTGGTCTGAAGCTGGCGCGCGCCTACGCGAAGCGCCTGGGCGCAGGCCTGATCTTCATCGACAAGCGGCGCCCGCGCCCCAACGTGGCCGAGGTAATGAATATCGTGGGCGAGGCAAACGGGCGCACCGTGCTGGTGATCGACGATATCATCGATACCGGGGGCACATTCACCAACGCGGTGAAGGCGCTGAAGGATCACGGGGCCGAAAAAGTATATGGCACCTGCACCCATGCCGTGCTGAGCGGTCAGGCGTACGACCTGATCGAAAGCTCGCCGCTGGAGCAGTTGATAGTTACCGATACGCTGCCGTTGAAGCGCGTGTCGCCAAAGATCGTGGTGAAATCCGTGGCGAAACTGTTCGCCGAGGCGATCATCCGAATTCACGAGAACCAGTCGCTCTCGAAGCTGTTCGATACCGACTGATCGCGGCCAACCGGCCGCGCGATCCCGGCTCCGGTAGATGGAGCATCTGTTCTTTCGACAACCTGGTTCGCTTACTAATCACGTACTCCAAAAGGAACCGAAGCATGAGCGAAGTTATTCTGCAGGCACGCCGGCGCGAGCGCGGGCGTAGCCAGGCGCGTGCAATGCGTCGCCAGAGCATCGTCCCCGGTATCTACTACTTCCACGGCGAGGAGCCGATCCCCGTCGCAGCCACGGAGCTTGCCCTTCGTCCGCTGATCTTCACAACCGAATCGCACCTTGTCCGCCTGAAGCTGGACGACGGTTCGGAGAAGACCTGCATGCTGAAGGATATCTCCTTCGATCCCATCACCGATCGCCCAACCCATTTCGATCTTCAGGGCGTGGTTGCCAACGAGGCTATCCGCGTTGAAGTTCCCGTGCTTCTGATGGGCCAGCCTGTTGGCCTTACCTTCGGCGGCGTGGTGGAACACGTGCTGCACAAGCTGGAAGTTGAGTGCATGCCGGGCGATCTGCCGGACCACATCGAGGTGGATATCTCGCAGCTGGGCGTGGGCGACGCAATCCACGTGGCCGATGTCAGCGTGCCGAACGTGACCATCGTGACCCCGGGCGATCTGGGCGTGGTGATGATCGCCGCTCCGCGCGTGGCCGATGATTCGGCGCCGGCGCCGGAAGTGGCCGGCTAAGGGAAGTCGAGTTGGACTAATCACCGGGGTCAATACTCCGGGCCGGCCGGCCAATTATGAAGATCATTCTCGCACTGGGCAATCCCGGCGCACGTTACGCGGCAACACGGCATAACATCGGATGGATGGTTGCCGACAGGGTTGCGTCGCGGCTTGGGATCACGTTTCAACCAGGGCCGGGGGATTACCACGAGGCTGTTGGCGAGATCGGTGGGCGAGCGGTTGCGCTTGTAAAGCCCACGACCTACATGAACAACAGTGGCATCGCGGCGCGCCAGGTGCTGGAGCGTCGTGGGGTGGACCCCTCGGACATGCTGGTGATCGTTGATGAGATCCAGCTTCCACCGGGGCGCATCAAGCTGAAGTCCGCCGGCTCGTCCGCCGGGCACAACGGCACCGAGTCGTTGATCTATCAGCTTCAGACCGAGCAGTTTGCTCGGTTGCGTTGCGGTGTGGGGAACAACTTCGCGTTTGGGGGATTGGTTGACTACGTGCTTGCACCGTTCAACCACGATGAACTCGAACAGGTGGAGGAGATGATCGAGGCCGCTTGTACTGCGGTGGAGATCTGGGTTGCCGAGGGGACGGCACGGGCAATGAACCGCGTCAATGTGGTTGCCAAAGCCGAGTCGTCGCCAGGCGTTTCCGATACGGGCGCCGGGCAATCCAGCACGCAATCCGCGGGCGGCAATGCCGCCGGTGGGGAGCGTTCCGAAGCATGAAACAGGGCCGCCGAGCCCCTGAGGACTCCTGCCCGTTGGGGTACAGTACCTGCGACGGGCTAGCGATATGCAAATTCATAGGCGTTAACCATAGGAGATTCATAACGTGAGCAAGAATCACTACGAGTCGACCATTATCATTAATGGCGCGCTCGAAGAGGAACCGATCGGACAGATCGTTACCCGTACCACGGAGTTCATCACGCGCAACGGTGGTGAGATCAGCAAGGCCGACCACTGGGGTCGCCGCCGGCTGGCGTATGCGATCAACAAGAAGAACAACGGCTATTATGTGCAGTTCCACATCGATGGCCCAAGCGAACTGGTGGCTCAGCTCGAGCGTTTCTATCAGCTCGAGGAGCACATCATCCGCTACCTGACGCTTCAGCTTGATGAAACGGACCTGAAGAAGCGCGACGAGATGCGCGTGCGGTTGGCCGAGGCGGAAGCCGAGGCAGCGCGTGCAGCCGAAGCCGCCGAGAACGGTGAGATTGCGGTTGATAAGGAAGGCAACAACGGTTAACCTTTGTATCTTCCTCGCACGCCGTTGGCAAGCCGCCAGGCTTGGCCCAGGACACTGATGAAGACTGAACGACATTAGCGCCAGGAGACGTACGCATGGCTGAACTGAAAATGCCCGAGCTGAACTCCGTGTTGATCGCGGGGAATCTGACGAAGGATCCCGTGATACGGCAAACGCGCAACGGCACGCCCGTTGCCAACTTCTCCATCGCTTCGAACCGCAAGTTCCGCGATGGCGACAACCAGTGGCAGGAGGACGTCTGTTACGTGGGCGTTGTAGCTTGGAACCGGTTGGCCGAGAGCTGCGTGGACAAGCTTCGCAAGGGCAGTGCCGTGCTGGTGGAAGGGGAATTGCAGAGTCGCACGTGGCAAACCGACGACGGCTCCACCCGTTCCACCGTCGAGATAAAGGCGCGGCGTATTCAGTTCCTGAACAAACGTCGTGTGAACGATATGGCCGATGACCCGGGTGTGGTTGAGGATCATGATGACTTTGCCGTGTACGAGTGCGACGACGACTCGTTCTCGGTGAATCCAGGCAGCAACGGTAACGGCAGCATGAACGGCAACGGTTCGTTCGATGCGATCTTCACCGAGAAGATCTCGGTTGAGCGCACCGAGTACGAACGCTGATTGCGATGCATCGCCGGGCGCACTGACAGGCGCCACCGTTGACGCGCACATGGGATCCCCTCGGCGCACGCGGCTGGTTCCGGGATGGCGGCACAGCCTGCCATGCTTCCGGAACACTGAAAAGAAAAACGAACAAGTAGCATAACGATAGCAGTACGAAACTGATATGAAAGTCATTCTGCGACAGAACCATGAGAATCTGGGCACGATCGGCGACATCGTTGATGTCAAGGACGGATACGCCCGGAACTTCCTGATTCCGCGCTCGATCGCATACCGTGCCACTCCCGGCGCGCTGCGCGCCATCGAGAGCGAAAAGAAGTTGTACCAGGCACAGCAGGCCCGCCTGGAGGCCGATGCCCGCAGCCAGGGCGAGCGCCTGGAGTCGGTATCGATCACCATCGGCATGCGTGTTGGTGAGGACGACCGCCTCTTCGGCTCGGTAACCTCCAGCATGATCGCCGACGAGCTCGGCCGTCAGGGTCACGAGGTGGATCGCCGTACGATCCAGCTTGGCGAGCCGATCAAGCATCTGGGCATGTACGACGTGCCGGTGAAGCTCCACACCAACGTGGTTGCTACGCTGAAGGTGTTTGTTGTGAACAAGGAGGGCGACGGGGAGTAATCCTCCGCGCGCCGTTCGATAGTGGATGTTGAAATGGCGATCCGCCGGAAACAGCGGATCGCCATTTCGTTTATGGTGTTTCCAATTTCGTTCCGATCTTGCGCGTCGACCCTAACGGGTGTGCGTGCTGCGCGCCCGCGATGTTGATCACAACGAGGTTATGCCGATGATGGATGCCAGCGACTGCTGTACCAATGACTTTTCGGTGGAAGTAAATCTTGTGGGGCGCGAGCTGAACCCGGCCCGCGTAACGGCCATCCTGAATCTGGAGCCCACGAAGGCCGCCGTTGCCGGTGCGCCGCGCGAAAGCAATCCGGCCGCTACGTACGAGCTTGGGTTCTGGGCGCACGAAATGTCCTCACGCAACGAGATCACCGAGTGCCGCGATCACCAGCTTACCTGCCTGGCCGATTCGATCGCGCCGCATCTGGACGCGTTGAAGGACGCCGGCATGGAGCGCATCTACTTCTACTACACGATGAGCTCGTTCATCGGGATGTTGAATATCAAGCTGAACGCCAACACGCTTCAGAAGCTGTCGGGCCTTGGCGCCGATTTGTACATCTCGTGTTTTGATTGCTACGATTCCAAGCATCCGTTCTGGAAGCTGGAATCGTCGCCGTCGGCCTCCGGAACCCAGGCGGAATAAGCGTTCGTTGCCAGACGCGGGCGGCCAAACCGGCAGGCCCGCACCCAACACGATTTCGCGCTCCTTCGCGCACGGACATCCAAGCCCCATGCAGTCCGTCAATCCCGCTACAAACCAGCCAATCACCGAGTATCCGGAGCCAACCCCGGCCGAACTCGATGCCGCAATCGCACGCGCTGCCGCGTGCTTCGCGGGCTATCGGCGCACATCGTTCGAGCAACGGGCGATATGGATGCGCCGTGCCGCCGAGCTGCTGCGCCAGCGCCGCGAGCGTTACGCGCGGTTGATGACGCTGGAGATGGGGAAAACAATCGGCGCGGCCGAGGCCGAGGTTGATAAGTGCGCCTGGGCCTGCGAATATTATGCCGAACATGCCGCTGCGATGCTGGCCGATGAGCCGGCGGCCACCGATGCCGCGCGCAGTTATGTTACGTTTCAGCCGCTGGGTGTTGTGCTGGCGGTGATGCCATGGAACTTTCCGTTCTGGCAGTGTTTCCGGTTCGCGGCGCCGGCGTTGATGGCGGGGAATGTCGGGCTGCTGAAACATGCCTCGAACGTGCCGGGCTCGGCGCTCGCCATCGAGGAGGTGTTCCGCGATGCGGGTTTTCCGGAGGGAGCCTTCCAGGCCTTGCTGGCGCGGGCTTCGGCGGTGGAAGGCATTATCGCCGATCCGCGCATCGTGGCCGTAACGCTTACCGGCAGTGAGGCCGCGGGACGGAGCGTGGGCGAGGCCGCGGGGCGCAATCTTCGGCATGTCGTGCTGGAGTTGGGCGGCAGCGATCCGTTTATCGTGATGCCCAGCGCCAACATCGAACAGGCCGCCGAGGTTGCCGTATCCGCCCGCATGGTGAACAACGGCCAAAGCTGCATCGCGGCCAAGCGATTCATCGTGCACGAGGGGATCGCCGAGCGGTTCCAGGCCCTGATGGCCGATCGTATGCGCGCGCTGCGTGTGGGCGACCCGTTGGACCGTGCAACGGATGTTGGGCCGATGGCGCGCCCCGAGTTCGCGGAGGAGCTTGAGCGCCAGGTGCGTGCTTCGATTGAACGCGGCGCGCGTCTGGTGGCGGGCGGTGGCCGCATCGCCGGCTCCGGCGCGTATTTCCAGCCAACACTGCTCGCCAATGTTGGCCCCGGGATGCCCGCCTACGATGAAGAGACCTTTGGCCCTGTTGCCGTGCTGATCGTCGTGCGCGACCTTGAGGAAGCAATCAGTGTGGCCAATGATACACGCTTCGGGCTGGGCGCTGCCGCGTGGACGGGCGATCCTGCCGAGGCGGAGCGTTTTGTTGCCGAGATCCAGGCCGGCGCGGTGTTCATTAACGGAATGGTGAAATCCGACCCACGGCTTCCGTTTGGTGGCGTAAAAGCCAGCGGTGTTGGCCGCGAGCTGGGCAGCTTCGGCATCCGAGAGTTTGTAAATGTGAAAAGCGTCTGGATGGCATAACCATTGCATCCTGTACGCCAGGCAAGCGTAGTGCATCCGGTGATGGAATACAGTTCAGTACTCGAGTGCAATCAATGAGACGGAAGATCACGATCGCGGTGTTGGCATCCGGCCTGCTGTTTCTGCTGCCGGCGCTTGGTGGATGCGCCGACGACTCCCCACGGCTTGACGAACACGGCCGCTCGGTGGAGGGCACACCCGAAGCGGATATCGAATCCGGCGGACCAACCTTCAACATCATCAACCTGCTTCGCGCGGCCGACAACACCGTGTTGGTTACCGGCAGTGTCAGCCGCCCGTTTTTCAGCGATGCCAGGGGAAACTCGATGACGGTGAACGGTGGCATCGAGCTGGAGACCTACGAGTTTGCCTCGAAGGCCGCGTTGGACACAGCAGTTGCCAGGATCGGCGCCGATGGCTCCACAATCGCCGGCGAGCAGGTTACGTGGCCTGCGCCCGCGCATTTCTATCGCACCGATCGCGTGTTGATCATCTACTTTGGCGAGGATCCCGACAATCGCAAACAGTTCGAGACGGTGTTCGGCGCACAGGTCGCCGGCGCGCGCTGATATCCCACTTGCGGCTGAAGTGTAACACGACTGCCGAAATTGTACGCCCGGGCTGACAATGATGCAGTGTAACTGACGCCGGGTCAGGTGGCGGCGCGTAACCTGTACGTTATTGTTGGAATGCGCCGATGATGCGCGGACCAAGGCACGGTTTCAGCAGGAATCCCACCATGAGCAACGAGGAATTTGACCGTGTGGTTGATGAAGCGATGGCCGCGTTGCCGGATGACCTGCGCGAGGTTCTGGCCGGTTGCGCTGTGATCGTGGACGATTGGGCCGATGATGCGCTGCGCGAGGAGCTGGGCGGCATCGAGATCGGCGAAACGCCGTACGGCCTGTACGACGGCACGCCGGTTGGCGAACGCGTCTCAAGCGATCCCACCCCGCATCTGCCGGATCGCATTCTTCTGTTTCGAGGCCCGCTGCTGGAGGATTTTCCGGACAGGGAGGAGCTTGCCGAACAGATCGTGATCACATTGATGCACGAACTGGGCCACATGATCGGGTTTGATGAGGATGACCTCGAGGAGCGTGGTTTGCAGTAGCCGGTGGGCGTTGCGTGTGTGGGGTGCGGAGGCGGTGATGATGGCGGCGGAGTGCGAGGTTGGGGAGACGGCAGGGCGGCGGCCGTGCTGTTCACGTTTTGATGCCGCCTGTGGGGGTTATGCGGTGTGCTCGGCGGTGCCGCCATTATGTCGCGGCCGGTCCGTTCCGGGTTGCGCGCTTGCCTGAGCGCCGGAGTCACTACAGCCGCAGAACTTCGCCATCAACGCCTTGAACTCCTTCCGTTCCTCATCCGAAAGTTGATCGTACAGTGCCCGCCAGCCGGTGGAATCGTCGCAATCGACAGGCGGCTCGGTGGGCTCGGGTGCGGGCGTAGATATCGGTTCGGTTGGGTGCGTCAGTGCGGCGGCGCCCGGCGTGTGCGCCAGCCTGGCGTTCAGCGAGCGTGAGCGGCGCAGGTTGCGCACCAGGGCCCGCAGCATAAGGAGCAGGCCCGCGGTCAGGCCCGAGATGGCCAGGACTTCCCAGAACTCCATGCGCACCACGATAACCCCGCAGGCCATCAGCGTGCCCCAGCAGATGCCGGAAAACACGAGCAGCGCGAGCACCATGGTGCCCGCGCCGATCGCGATCAAAAGCCATCTATTCCGTGTAACGTCGTCGGTCCTGTCCATCGTCGCGTGGGGCCTCTGCCTCCAAGTAAACGTATTCGCCGGTACCATGCTGACGACGGACGGGGTGTGTCAATCGTGCAATGTCTCGTACAGTTCCTTCAGCCGCTTGCGCAAGTATAGTACCGCGTAGCGCTTGCGGGCAAGGAGTGTATTGATGTTTTCGCCCGTCTCCTCGGCCATCTCCCGGAAGCTCACCCCTTCGAACTCGTTCTTGACGAACGCGTACTTCTGCTCCGACGGCAATTCATCCAGCGCCTTGAGCACTGCCTCACGGATGGTCCGGCTCACAAGGCTGCGTTCCGGGCTCATCGATATATCGCTGAGGAAGTTCTCGAACGATGCGATGTCGCCGTCGTCATCGCTGTGAATCGTATCGGTAAACGTCTGTGGACGTTTCTTGCGATACGAATCGATGATGCGATTGCGAATTGCCGTGAACACCCACGCGCCCAGATTCTCGATCGGCTCGGTAACCTCCGAGGCGGCCGAAAGCACGTTGGTGAACACATCCTGAAGAATATCTTCCGCTTCCTCGTTGGAGCGGACACGCTCGCGGATAAAGCCCACAAGCTTGTTTCTATCTCGCCTAAACAGGTTCTCGATCTGCAGCGTCAGTTCCATAACCGTATGATCCCTCGCGTCTGAGTTCATGTGTCACGTGGCCCTGTGCACAGGGGAGAGAGGAACGGAAGGCCGTTTCCCTCACGCGATGTGTCGCAGCCGGTCATATTGACAGATTCATCCTAGCAATAACTACTAAGAGAAATCCGTGCCACATTTTGCAGATCGGCCCATATCCACCGGGTTGCAAAGGGCAACCAACACATGGACACAGGATGAGGGATTCGCAAATCACCCAAGCGGCAATTCCGCCGCCGGCCGTTGCCGCCTTTGGCGGCAACCCGGTTAGTTGAGCAGCGACCTCGAGATCACGATCTTCTGGATCTCGGAGGTTCCCTCGCCGATCGTCAACAACTTTGCATCACGGTAGAACTTTTCTACAGGGTACTCCTTGATGTATCCGTAACCGCCGTGGATCTGCACAGCCTCCAACGCGCTTCGCACCGCGACCTCACTGGCGAAGTACTTGGCTTTTGATGCCTCCACCGCGAAATCCTTTTTGCCATCACGCAGATACGCCGCGCGATAGGTGAGCAGCCGTGCCGCCTCGATTTCGGTTGCCATTGCCGCCAGCTTGAACTGTATGGCCTGGAAGGCCGCGAGCTTCCGCTTGAACTGCTGGCGTTCGTTGGCGTACTTGATTGCGGCATCGAACGCGCCCTGTGCAAGGCCCACCGAAAGCGCCGCGATCGAAATACGACCGCCGTCGAGAATCTTCAGCGCCTGCTTGAACCCCTCGCCCTCCTCGCCGATCATGTTGCCGGCAGGGACCCGCACATCCTCGAACACCAGGCTGGAGGTATCCGAGCAGCGCATGCCCAGCTTGTTCTCCTTCTTCGAGGCGTGGAAGCCGGGCATTGTCTTGTCCAGCACGAATGCCGTGATCCCGCTGGCGCCGGCCTCTCTGTTTGTGACAGCCATCACTACCGCGATGTCACCAACACTGCCGTGCGTGATAAAGTTCTTTGCGCCGTTGATGATCCAATCGTCGCCGTCGCGGCGGGCAACGGTCTGCATTCCACCGGCGTCGGAACCGGATCCTGGCTCGGTGAGCCCCCACGCGCCCATGGTTTGGCCGGTAGCCAGGCGCGGTATGTAGCGGGCCTTCAGCTCGTCGGAGCCGAAACGCAGGATGTGCCCGGTGCACAGGCCGTTGTGCGCGGCCACGCCAAGCGCGATCGAGGGATCAACGCGGGCGATCTCCTCCACGATCAGCGCGTACTCCATGAAGCCGAGGCCCGCGCCATCGAGTTCGGTTGGTACGGTGATCCCGAGAAATCCGAGCTCGGCCATCTTGCCGAAAATTTCGTGCGGGAACTCCTGCGACTCGTCGAAGTGCATCACGTGCGGGCGGATCTCGCCTTCGGCGAAGTCGCGTGCAAGGTTCTGCACGGCGATCTGCTCCTCGCTCAACGCAGTATCGTAGGCTGGGGTAGCCGAATCCTGCATACAACCTCCTGTATCTTGAAAACGCGTGTGTTGTTCTTTGCAACAGCGGACAAGGAGGTAAAATTAGCGATCCGGCGCAAACCATGGTCCGCCATCGGTATCATTCCCACGGTGATGCCTCATATTCCATTACACCGAAACGCCGTTGCGCGTTCCGGCCACCGCGCGGTGCATCCGGGCAACTCGCTATCTTTGCAGGCTATGAAAAAGCCATCCGAGCTGACCGTTGATGATCTGCTGACAATCCCGTACCGGCATCGGTCCACGATGAACGGACCCACCATCCAGGGCGTGGTGCGCAAGGATCTGCGCACCATCGTTGATGGCCGTGGCGACGTTATCGAACTGTGGAGTCTGCCCTGGGTGGAGGCCGAGGGATTTGCCGTGCCGCAGCATGCGTACCAATCGGCCACCGACCACGGCGTGGTAAAATGCTGGCATCTGCACGAGAAGCATACCGACCAGTTCACCGTCACCCGCGGAAAGATGCAGGTGGTGTGCGTGGATGTCCGGCCGGAGTCGCCCACGTACGGCGATGTGAACAGCTTCATTACGGGCGTGCAGCGTCCGTCGTTGATCCTGATCCCGCCGGGCGTGATGCATGGCTGGAAGGCTCTTTCGCAGCCGGAGACGATTGTTGTGAACTTCCAGACGCTTCCGTATGACGCGGCCGACGAGTTCAAGTTCCCGTGGGATTGTGTGCTTGCCGATGTGTGGGAGCCACGAAACGGCTGAGACCGTGCCAGCCCGCAAGCCGCCTGTGGCAAGGGTTTGCGGGCCATTATGAATCGCTGAATCATCGAATCGCCGCCGGGCCATCACCGCCATCGTTACATCTGCTCGCACAATTGATGCTTGCATTCACCATCACCAGCGTTGTATGTTGGTAGCAACTCATCAAGAACGACCGAGGGATCAGGCCCGTTGACGTCGTAGCAACCGGTTCGCCGGATGGTGCTCCCGAAGGAGCGGCAATCCAACGAACGACAGGTGCTAAATCCTGCCTGGGCGAGCAGCCCGGGAACGATGAGGGACAGCACATCGCGCACTGTGTCGCGTTCCTGTTGGCCCTCCCGTTCACGGAGGGCTTTTTCGTTCAGGAGCGATGAGGTGGCGATGTTTTGCCGGGCACTGCTATGTGCCCTGGTGCCAATGCCTCCTCGATGCTCCGTCGCATGAGAGGGGGCATTATCGTTTTACGCGCGGCCGAAATATCGGCTGCCGGTTCTTGGTGAGATCAACGTGGAACACGAACTCTCACACAAATACAGGAACCGAACGATCATGAGCATCGACACCCGCCTCGTCCTTGCCGGCCAACGTACCGACAGCTCGTACAACAGCGTTGTGCCGCCGATCTACCAAACCGCCACATTCCGTTTCGAGGATATCGGGACCACGAAGGGGTACGATTACACCCGCAGCGGCAACCCCACGCGCTCGGCGCTGGAGGACGTGCTCGCCGATCTGGAAGGCGGTGCCGGCGCGGTTGCGGTAACCAGCGGCATGGCGGCGATCTCCACGGTGCTGGCCACGCTCGACGCCGATGCGCATGTGATCTGTTCGCACGACTGTTACGGCGGCACCGAACGCCTGCTGCGCACGCTGGCCAATCAACGCAAGCTGGAGGTTTCCTTCGTTGACCTTGGCGACGCCGATGCCCTGCTGGACGCGGTGCGCCCGAACACATGCGCGCTGTGGGTGGAGACGCCTTCCAACCCGCTGCTTCGCGTGGTGGATCTGGAGCGGATCGCCACGTTCGCACGCTCGGCGAATCTGTTGCTGATCGTGGACAACACGTTCCTTTCGCCGCTCTTCCAACAGCCGATTGCCTTCGGCGCCGACATCGTTGTTCACTCCACAACCAAGTACATCAACGGCCATTCCGACGTGGTGGGCGGTGCAATCATCACCCGCACACGCGAGCTGCTGGACCGCGTGTACTTCGCGGCCAATGCACACGGCACAACCGCGCAGCCGTTCGATTGCTGGCTGGTGTTGCGCGGCGTGAAGACGCTCCCGCTGCGGGTGCGGCAACACGAGCACAATGCGCTGGCCGTGGCGCGGTTTCTGGAATCGCATCCGAACGTGGAGAAGGTCTTTTACCCGGGATTGGAGTCGCACGAGGGGCACGAGCTTGCCCGCCGTCAACAGACCGGCTTTGGCGGCGTGGTATCGTTTGCGTTGCGTGGTGGTATCGACGCGGTGAACCACGTGCTGCGCTCCACCCGGGTGTTCGCGCTGGCCGAATCGTTGGGCGGCGTGGAGTCGTTGATCGAACACCCGGCAACGATGAGCCATGCCTCGATGCGGCCGGAGCAACGTCAGGCGGCCGGCATCACCGACGCGGTGATCCGCCTGTCGGTTGGCATCGAGAGCACGGAGGATCTGATCGCCGATCTGGATGCCGCGTTGTCCGGATCGTCGTTC
The DNA here is from genome assembly GCA_966128725.1 of uncultured bacterium. Taxonomy (GTDB): domain Bacteria; phylum Bacteroidota; class Ignavibacteria; order OLB7; family OLB7; genus JAFDZV01. The sequence goes on from CBHYLN010000059.1 coordinate 20,002, forward strand.
CGGGATGGTGGCCTGGTTGATGGTGGCGAGGCACAGGACCGTGGGGCGACGTTGGTTGACGGTGTTGCAACGGAGGTGATTCATGGCTGATCGATTGAATCGCGTGGCCGCAACCGCGCGCCTTTCCGCGGCGGATACCCCGTTCGCGCTGGAGCTGGGCGGCCAGGTGGCACCGCTTGTGCTTTCCTACGAAACCTATGGGACGCTTGCGCCCGACCGGAGCAATGCCATCCTGGTATGCCATGCGCTCACCGGCAGCGCGCATGCCGCCGGCATCGGCGCCGACGGGCGCGGCGGCTGGTGGGACGGGCTTATCGGCCCGGGCCGGGCGCTGGATACCGACCGCTACTACGTGGTGTGCGCCAACGTGCTGGGCAGTTGCTACGGAACCACCGGGCCGAACTCGATCGACCCGGCCACGGCCCGGCCCTACGGCGAGCAATTCCCGGCGATCACCATTCGCGACATCGTCCGCTCGCAGCGGCTGTTGCTGGAGTGGTTGGGCGTTGAGCGTCTGCATGCCGTTATCGGCGGATCGATGGGTGGGATGCAGGTGCTGGAGTGGGGTGCGCTGTATCCCGAATACGTGGAGCTGTTGATCCCGATTGCAACGGCCCCGGCGCATTCGGCATGGCGCATAGGGTTCAGCGCCGCGGTGCGCGGCGCGCTTGCACTGGGCCTTGCCGGCGGTGATCCCGATGCCGGGCTGCGTCTGGCGCGCACCATCGCGATGCTCTCCTACCGCAGCGATCGCGAGCTTGGCCGGCGATTTGGGCGGCTTACCGTTGGCGCGCACGATGCGACCGATGAAGCGGCGAGCAGCCCGGCGCCAATCGGCGGAGACTTCGCCGTGGAGATGTGGCTGCGCCATCACGGCGATCGCCTTGCCGCGCGATTCGATGTCGCCACGTATCACACGCTGACACATGCGATGGACACGCATGATCTGGCGCGCGGTCGCGGCGAGCTGGCAGATGTGCTGGCGGCGATTACACATCCGGCGCTGGTGATCGGCATCGCAAGCGATGTGCTGTATCCGGAGCACGAGGTGATTGATCTGGCCCGTGCGCTGCCCAACGCGCGTTACCGCGCGGTGGACTCGGTTTGCGGCCACGATGCATTCCTGATCGAGGTGGAGCAGGTGGCGTCCTACGTCCGGGAGTTCCTTGAGGACCATGCCGGCCGCGCATCCGTGTTGCGCCTGGCCGATGCCACCCTGGCGCTGGCGGCCAAGGCCGCTACGCGCGCTGCTGCGCCTGGCGCGATCGTATACGACGAAACGACGAACTACTCCACGCACGACTACAAGGAAACGCCATGAAGACGTTGAACATTGGGCTGTTTGGCTGCGGCACTGTTGGCAGCGGTGTGTATCACATCATCGAGCAGGAACGCGAACGGATTGCACGCCATACGGGCGTGCTGCTGCACGTCAGCAAGATCTGTGTGCTGCACCCGGAGAAGGAGCGCCCGGTGGCGATTCCGCCGGAACTTCTGACCACCAACGGCCAGGAATTGCTGGACGCTCCGGAGATCGATGTGATCATCGAGGTGATCGGCGGCGATGAAGACGCGCTTGGCATCATCACCCGGGCACTGGTGAACGGCAAGCATGTGGTGACCGCCAACAAGGTGGTGGTGGCGCGGCATCTGCCGTTGCTTCGCCGACTGGAGTCGCTGCATGGGGGCTGCCTGTTGTACGGCGCTTCGGTGTGCGGCTCGGTGCCCATCCTGAAGGTGATCAACGAAACGTTGCTGGCCGATCGTGTGCGGCAATTGCGTGGTGTGGTGAACGGCTCCACGAACTTCATTCTGTCGCGTCTGGCCGAGGGGTATTCCGATCAGGCCGCGCTTGCCCTGGCCAGCGAGCGCGGATTTCTGGAGGCCGATCCCACGGCCGATATCTCCGGCTCGGATGCAGCGCAGAAGCTGTCGATCCTGGCTTTCCACGCATTCGGGGTGCATGTCCTGCCGGAGGACATCCCCACCACGGGCATCGAGAAGATCACCGCCGCGGATGTTACCGACGCGCTGGCCCGCCGATGTACGGTGAAGCTTGTGGCCGAGGCGGTGGAGGTCGACGGTGAACTTCGCCTGTCGGTAGCCCCGCGCGAGATTCCGCTCAGCGACCCGTTGGCGTCGGTTACCGATGAGGTAAACATCGTGGAGCTTGTGTGCGACAGCGTTGGCCCGCAGCGCTTTACCGGCCGTGGCGCCGGATCGCTGCCAACGGCAAACGCCGTGGTGACCGATCTGCTGGATATCATTGCCGACCGGCGTTACCTGCGGCCGGCGGAACAGGAGGCTTGCTTTCCAACCGAAACATTGCCAGATTATGCGAGCGTTTTTGCAAACGCCGGCGGCGAGAATGTTGCCGAACGGATTGCATGAAGCGGTGGCCCGGCGCAACGGTAACGCGACGACAGCGAAACAATAGCGGCGGGCATTGCGCGTCCACGGGGCGCGGATCACGAACATCAAATCAGCACGAACTCGACGATGAGCAGCTTGAAGACATACAACACGATCACCGGCGCACGGGTATCCCGCGCGGCGTGTGCCTGTTGTTGTACTGCTGCCTGTATGGTGTGTTGTTGCACGCCCTGCATCAGTCGAGAACAGCCGCGATCCGCCGCAACGGGGTAATACCGCTTCGGCACCGATACCAGGAAGATTGCACAGGCCTTACTCGACGAATGCGCGAGTAAGGCCTGTTTTTTTTTCACTACACACGATGACAGGCTGCCCGCGAACGGAGCACGATGCGGGAGCCGAATGCCGGGGAGACAGAGAGAACACATGATTGGATATGAGGATCTGCTGGAGATCGACCACCCACCGCGCGCGCGCATGCCGAGAGGCGCAGGTGGGTTGGAGGAGTTGATCGGCCACACGCCGTTGGTGGAGCTGCGTCGCGTGCGCGATGGCGTGCATCCGGACGTGCGCGTGTTCGCGAAGGCCGAGTGGTTCAACCCGGGGGGCTCGGTGAAGGACCGCGCCGCGCTTGCGATGATACGCCGGGGTGAGGAGCTGGGGCTGCTTGGCAAAGGGCGCACGCTGATCGATGCCACCAGCGGCAATACCGGCATCGCGTATGCCATGATCTGCGCCGCGCGCGGTTACCGATGCACGCTGGTGATACCCTCCAATGCCAGCTTCGAGCGCAAGCGGATGCTGGAGATCTACGGCGCCGAGCTGGTGTTCACCGATCCGTTGGAAGGCGGCACCGACGAAGCCCAGCGCGTGGCGCGCGCCATGGCCCAGGCCCAGCCGGAGCGGTATTACTATCCCGACCAGTACAACAACGACGCCAACTGGCAGGCCCACTACGCCACCACGGCGCCCGAGATCTGGGACCAGACGGCGGGCGAGGTAACACACTTCGTTGCCGGGCTGGGAACAACCGGAACATTTATCGGCACCGCACGACGGCTGAAGGAATTGAACCCCGATGTGCGTTGCGTTGCCTTTGGCCCGGATTCGCCAATCCACGGCCTGGAGGGGATGAAGCACCTGGAAACCGCTCGCGTGCCGGGGATCTACGACCCCACCGTGGCCGACGAAGTGCGGCAGGTTTCCACCGACCAGGCCTATCGGATGGCGCGCCGCATTGCGCGCGATGAAGGGCTGTTGGTTGGTGTGTCGGCGGCGGCATCGGTGGTGGCGGCGTTGGATGTGGCCGCCACCTTGCGGCGCGGCACCGTGGTGACAATCCTGCCCGATGGCGGCGCGCGATATCTGAGCGAACGACTATGGGAGGCATCATGAGCAACGCGTTGGATGGTGAACGCGACCGGCCGCTGAACGATCCCGGGCCGCATGCCGATGTGGGCGAGCCACGCACCACGCTTGTGTTGCGGCGCCAGGCATTATGCGGGATGCGCGCGCATGCGCTGGCGGAATATCCGCACGAGTGCTGCGGTGCGATCATCGGAACAACCGCCGGGCCGATCCGGCAGGTGCTGGAGGTGATGCCGATCAACAACGTAACCGAGGTCGATCGGCGCAGGCGGTTCAGCATTGCGCCGGCCGACTATCTCAAAGCCGAGCGGCGTGCCGCGGCGCTCGGCATGGAGCTGCTCGGGTTCTATCACTCGCATCCCGATCACCCGGCGCGCCCTTCGCAAACCGATCGCGCGTTTGCCCAGCCCGGGTTCTCCTATCCAATCCTTGCGGTGAACGGGCTGGGTAGCGCCGAGGTTGCGATCGGCGACGTGACCTCGTGGCTGCTGAGCGGCGGCGATGCATGGTATCGCCAGGAGGAACTTCTGGTTGATCGAGACGATGGCCAACCCGCGATTGCGATTGGCACTGCGGGCAATCCGTGCCCCGAGCCCGAGGGCTGGCCCATCGAAGGCGCAGGGACCTGATTCGGGACAGGCGAGCAGTCGCGGGCAATGCCTCGTGCGTTCAACGCCAGGATATTCAATACAGGCATCAACACATAAACCAAACGATAATGGCAACAAAGGTCTTCATTCCAACCCCGTTGCGTTCGTACACCGACAACCGATCGGAAGTACTGGTGGACGCCGAACACGTGCATGCCGCGCTGGCCGCGCTGGTGCAGGCGCACCCGGGCCTGCGCGATCATCTGTACGACAACGCCGGCGCAATCCGGTCGTTTGTCAATGTGTACCTGAACGACGACGACATCCGCTATCTTCCGGACGATCGGCGCCAACTGGGCGCCAACGATGTGATCAGCATCATACCGGCAATTGCCGGAGGGATATCACGATGAGCGCAACACTGAGCAACGAGGAGATCCGGCGCTACAGCCGCCACCTTATCCTGCCGGACATCGGCATGGCGGGGCAGACGAAGTTGAAGCAGTCGAGCGTGCTGCTGATTGGCGCGGGCGGCCTTGGGTCGCCCCTGGCGCTGTATCTGGCCGCCGCGGGAGTGGGGCATATCGGTATCGTGGATGCCGATGTGGTGGATGAGTCAAATCTCCAACGGCAGGTTCTGCATGGCAATGGTTCGCTTGGCGTTCGCAAAACCGAATCGGCGCGGCAACGCCTGGCCGATCTGAATCCGCATGTGGACGTCACCACGTACAACGATCCGTTCACAAGCCGGAACGCGATGGAAATCGCGCGCGGCTACGACGTGCTTGTTGACGGTACCGACAACTTCCCAACGCGATACTTGAGCAACGACGTCTCGGTGTTCCTCGGAATCCCCAACGTCTACGGCTCCATCTTTCGATTCGAGGGGCAGGTGTCGGTGTTCTGGGCCAAATACGGGCCGTGCTACCGATGCCTGTACAGCGAGCCGCCTCCACCGGGGCTTGTGCCCAGTTGCGCCGAGGGCGGCGTGTTAGGCATTCTGCCCGGCGTGATCGGCACGTTGCAGGCCACCGAAACCATCAAGGTGTTGCTTGGAATTGGTGAACCATTAATTGGCCGTCTCTTGCTTTACGATGCATTGGCGATGCATTTTCGTGAGTTGACGCTTCGGAAGGATCCGGCGTGCCCGGTTTGCGGCGATTCGCCAACGATCACGGCGCCGATTGATTACGAGGCGTTCTGCGGAGTTCCCGCACACGACCACGCTACGCAATCGCATCAAACAAACGGCAAAATGGTCATACCACAGATTACCGTAGAAGAGTACGCCGCACTGCGCGCGCGCGGCGATGCTCACACGCTTATCGACGTGCGCGAGGAAAACGAATACCAGATCGCGAATCTTGGTGGCACGCTGATTCCGCTTAGTCAGTTTGCCGCCCGGGCATCGGAAGTGCCACGGGAAGGGCGTGTGATCGTCCACTGCAAGCTGGGCGGCCGCTCCAGCCAGGCGGTCCAGCAGTTGTTGGCCCTTGGCTACAACAACGTGGAGAACCTGGCCGGCGGTATCAACGCCTGGGCCGAAACGATCGACACCAGTATCCCGAAGTACTGACAGCGCCGCCGGCAACGTCGGCGCAAGGCAGTAGATGCCGGCAACAATCCGGTATGCTGCTGCGCGTTATCAAGGTGCCGCGCCGTGATCGTCGGCCACGGCTCCAAATCGGGCATGTGTTGTGGCAACCATGCCATGTGTTTCATTCTCTCCCCCCCCCAGCAGTGGCGCGGTGAAGAGTCGATGTTGTCCTACGACTTCTCGCCGCGCCTTGCGTTTTTCATGCGCCTGCCGATGCGGTGCCCGTGGGCGCTCGTACGTTCTCATATGTCATGGGACGTTATCGGCACGGCCAGTACGCACAGCGGGAAGGGCGCCGAGCTGGTCCCCTTCCCGCGTGTGTCCGAAACCGGCCGGCGTTGGCCGGTATGCGCCGGATCAACCCTTGAGCACACCGCTTCCGATCAGCCCCACAAAGGCCTTGCTGCCCATCTTGATGTTGCCGTTGCCGCCGTCGAGCGTTACCGTGAAATCGCGGTTGATCGTCTTCTCGCTGTAGAGCGCGCCGCGCGAGAACGTGACGTTGGCCGTGTACGTGCCGCTGATTGTCCCGGTGGCGGCCTGCGCCATCTGCGTGCGGTTGCCGCGCGGTACCTGGATGTTGGTGAACGTCAACGTTATCGTGTTCTCCAGCGTGCGCACCGCGTTGCGTGTGGTAAGCGTGTCCACCGCCGAACGGTTATACGTGCCGTTGATCGTGATCGTGGATGTGTTCAGGCCCGTTGCCGTCCAGCTTCCGCCGATCGCTGTAAGCTTCTGCGAAAGATGCGGCGTGTGATGTTCGCCGGTTCCGCCGGTGATGGTGAACGTCATCGAGTACGCTGTGTCGATCGCGCCGCCGGCCGGCACGCGCCAGTACTTCTGCGGGACGCCGTTCTTGTTCAGGAGCTGGTACTGATAGGTGCGCGTGATCTTGGCGTACGCGTTGCCGTTGACGGCGCCACGTTCGCGGCTGAGCGTTACCGTCCAGGTGCCGGTGCCGGCATCGTACGAGGTGTCAAGCGTCGCCGCCGAAGCCAGTGCTGGTGCGCCCTTGGAGCCGGCCTCGCCCTGCTGAATGCCGGTTGCCGATGCGATGTCCGAGAGATCGGCGATCTGATCGATTGCGCCGCCGTTGTCCTGGCCGATGCTGCTGGTGATCGACTCGGCTGCGTCCTCGCTGCTGATCGCGTCGGCCACCGGACTGTTCGGCGAATCGTTCGAGCAACCCGCAAGCGCGATTACCGCCGCCACCATCATTCCATACATTCCATTCAGCGTCTTCATGTCGGTATCTCCTGAGTATCTGTTGTTACTGTGCCGTTATTTCGGTTCCGCATGATGCGGGCACAGCCGGTGCCGCATCACGTTTGGCGCGCGTTCGATTCCCGTTTTGCCATGGCGCGGCCCGGCCCGCAATCGGACCACTCTGTGGGGTACGCTTTTGAAGTTGATGTGATTTGGGAAGAACGAGCAGTCGCGCGCCATTTTGCTGCCGTGGCCGGCAGGCCCCGTATCGGCGACCACGGTACATCAGAGACCCATCGTTCCCGGAGGTTCCCGAGCAATGTGTTGATGCGCAAGGAGACTACAGTTCGCGGCGGAACACGTAGCGAATGCGTGATGGTTTGATCGATACTACGGTGACGTTGATGCCGGGCGGGAGCAGGATGCGAGGGAAGGCAACGCCGAGCGTGTCGGAGCCTGGTATCACCTGTACGTAGGCGCGCAGCATGCCCGACTCGATGCGGCTGAGATCGCGGGCGCCGCCGCGCAGCATCACCTGCACGCGTGATGGATGCAGCACCAGGCTGAGCGCCGTGTCGCGCATCATCCCGCGGTTCAGGATCGGGATGTCGGTGAACACGCGCTCGCCAACTTCCTGCACATCGGCGAACACATCCACGCGACGCGAAAGCGGTGCGATGATCCCGCGCAGCGTATCGCTGAGGGCAACCGTGCGGGCAACCGGACGATGAACGTCGTCGAGCTCCAGCCGCTCGGTGGGCCAACTGGAAATATCCGCCAGCACTCTGCGCGATCCCACCAGCATGATCGTGTCCGGCGATACGCGCAGGCCGCCTATTACCTGGAATCCCTTGCGTGTGGTAATGGTGGCTTCCGGTGCAACCGCAACGGACTTCCGTTCGATCGGTCCCAGCATCAGCGTCAATGTGTCCGGCGCCACGCTCAACTGCTGCGTTTCGGGGATGTTGGTGCGAATGCTGGCCAACAGTTCGCGCCGGCCGTAACCCACGGCCACCTCGTTCCCCTTCACCTGCACCAGCGGCCGGAGCACACACTCCACCCGCCCGGTGGCCAGGATCTTCAGCAGGTTCCATCCGCTGGCCCGTACACGCACGCGAATCGATTGCGGGATGGTTTCCACCAACGCCTGGTCGGCCGGGGTTTCCACGCTGAGCGGCACGTCGAGCATGGTATCGAACTGCCCGGAAAGCGACACGATGGTCCAGAGCACCGCCGCGAACAGCGTTGCTCCTATCACGCGAAGTATCAGCGATCTGTTGCGTCCGGGTTGCGGCATAATGGGGAACCGGGGAGCGTTGGGCGCCGTTTGGCTGCGCACACGCGGCGACGCCGGCGCGGGCCTGTGTGCCCGCACCGGCGCGCATGCGTTACTTCTTTACGAACGGTGCCTTCACCACCGTGGCGGGCACGGCCTTCTCGCGAATGCTGATGGCGATGGTTGTGCCCACGGCCGCGTACTCGCTTTTCACGTAGCCCATGCCGATTCCCTTGCCCAGCGTTGGCGACGACGTGCCGCTGGTCACCTCGCCGATCACCTCACCATCGGCAAGGATCGGGTAATGCTGGCGTGGGATGGCGCGCTCGTTCATTTCAAACGCCACCAGCTTGCGCGCCGGTTTGGCGGCCTTCACGGCGGCGATTGCCTCGTGACCGTTGAACGCGCCCTTGTTCAGCTTGGTGATCCAGCCCAGCCCACCCTCGATCGGGTTGGTGGTTTCGTCGATATCGTTGCCGTACAGGCAGTAGCCCATTTCCAGGCGGAGCGTGTCGCGGGCGCCAAGGCCGGTGGGCTCGATGCCGTACGGCTCGCCCGCGGCCATGATCGCATTCCACACTGCCTCGCTGGTAGCTGTGTCCGACGTGAAATACAGCTCGAAGCCCAGCTCGCCGGTGTAGCCGGTGCGTGAGATAATCATCGGCACGCCTGCCAGCTCGCCTTCGGCGAAGTGGTAGTAGGGGATCGCTTCCAGATCCACCGTGGTAAGGCCGCGCAACGTATCCACCGAGCGCGGGCCCTGCACCGCAAGCAGCGTGTACTGGTCCGACACGTTGTTCAGCTCGGCGCCGTCGATCGCATTGCTCTGCATCCAGGCGAAATCCTTCGCGATGTTCGAGGCGTTGATCACCAGCAGGAAATCCTCCTGGCCGCGACGATACACCAGCAGGTCATCAACGATGCCGCCATGCTCCAGGCACATCGCGCTGTACTGCGCCTGGCCAATCGCCAGCGTGGAGGCGTCGTTCACGGTGATCTTCTGCACGAAGTCCAGCGCGTGCGGGCCACGAACGGTTACCTCGCCCATGTGCGACACATCGAAAATGCCCACGCGCTCGCGTACGGCCGTGTGTTCGGCAACGATGCCCTTGTACAGCACCGGCATCTCGTAGCCCGCGAACGGAACAAGCTTTGCGCCTAGCTTGGCATGAACATTGTACAACGCCGTGCGCTGCAGCTCGGCAGCCTCGGCCGTGTTAGTCGTGTGATCGCTCATCTGTCTGTGCTACTGGTTAACGGATCCGTGTTGAGTTATTCGTGTTTGGTTGCGCAGTGCAGCGCAAAGGCAAGGATGTCGGCGCTTTCGTTGATAACCGCCTGTATGGGCTTGCCCATGCCGTGGCCCGCATCGGATGTTATCCGCAGGAGCACCGGCTCTGCTCCGGCCTGGCAGGCCTGCAGCCGCGCAAGAAACTTGAACGAGTGCGCCGGCACCACACGGTCATCGTGGTCGGCGGTGACAACCAGTACCGCGGGATACTGGGTCCCCTCGCGAAGATTGTGCAGGGGCGAATAGGCCAGCAGAACGGGGAGCATGTCGGGGTCGCTGCTCAACCCGTAGTCACCGCTCCAGGCCATGCCGATGGTAAAGTGCTGATAGCGCAACATGTCGGTAACGGCCACCTGCGGGATAACCGCGGCAAACAGTTCCGGGCGCTGGCACATCACCGCGCTTACCAGCAGTCCGCCGTTCGAGCCCCCGTGCGACACCAGGCGTTTCGCCGACGTGTACCCCTTGGCGATCAGATGCTCGGCGGCGGCCGTGAAGTCATCGAACGAGTTCTGCTTCTTTGCCAGAATGCCGCCGGTGTGCCACTCCTTGCCGAACTCGCCGCCACCACGGATGTTGGCGACCGCCAGCACGCCACCCTGTTCCAGCCACACCAGCCCCCAGCGTATGAACATGGGCGTCATCGGCATGCCGAATCCGCCGTAGCCATATAACAAGGCCGGTGCGGTCCCATCCAGCGGAACATCGTTGCGGCGCGTCACGAACATCGGCACGCGCGTGCCGTCGCGGCTGGTAAACCAGATCTGCTCGGTGCGGTAGGCGCTTTCGTCGATCACCATCTCGGGCTCGCCGTAGGGCACGTGTTCGCCGGTGGCGAGGTCAAGCCGGAAGATGCGGTTGGGATACAGGAACGAGGCGAACAGATAATACAGGTCGTTATCGGCGCGTCGGCTCCAGCCGGATGCACACATGCCGAACGTCGGCGTTTCCACATCGCGCACGAACCGCCCATCAAGCGTGTAGATACGGATGCGCGTGTAGGCATCCTGCAGGTAAAACCCCACGAAGTGATA
>CBHYLN010000060.1:0-30699 GCA_966128725.1 uncultured bacterium
TAGCCCCTCAAGCATTAGCCCCTCAAGCATTAGCCCCTCAAGCACGCCAGCGCCGCGCCCCGCGGACCATCCCCCCCGGAATTACCCCATCGGCAGCGGCTGAAGCATGCTGGCACGATTGCCTTCGGTGTCGGTGAACGCAACAAACATGCCCACGCCGGGGATTTCCACCGGCTCGCCCAGCACCGTGCCGCCGGCGGCGGTAACCTTCGCCATCGACTCGCCGATGTTCTCCACCGACACCACCAGCGACGGCTGCTGCATTGTGCCATCCGGGTGCTTGGGGAAGAAACCGCCGTTGATGGCGCCGGGCCGCTTGGGGCCATTCTCGTCGGTCTCGATGGTGGTGGCAAGCATGTAGTGGCCCATCTGCTCGCCAAGGGCCTGCATCTGCCAGCCGAAGGCTTCGCCGTAGAATGCCGCCACACGGTCCGGGTTTTCGTAGGGCATCTCGAAGTGAACGACAGGGTTCATGGTTGGTTCTCCAATGAAGGTTATGTGTGATACCCGGCATGCGCGCAACTGCCGCACGCTTGTGCAGGGGGCAACCATCGCGATTATGCACATCGTGATTGCACAAACGCGATTATGCCAGGACGGATATGCAGACGCGAACATACGGACGAAAACACACCGAACACCGAACACGGCCTTATCACTGGCCGAACTCCACAAGCCGAAGCGTGCGTACGGCCGCACCGACGCGCACGCGGCAGTAATACGCACCAGCCATGAGGCGCGCGGCGCCGATCTCAACACGGTGCATGCCGGGCTCCTGAAGCCCGCCAAAGATTTCGGCAACACGCCTGCCAAGGCCATCGAGCAGGTCGATTGCAACGCTCACGGAACCGGCTCCGTTGGGAACGACATATTCAACCGTGCTGGGGCCACGGCACGGGTTCGGGAACAGCGTGGCCCCAACGGCATCGTTGCCGGCGCTCCCGGCGGCGCCATCCGCAGGCACGCCCAGCATATTGAAGGGCGCACGGAACATGCCGCCGTATTCGGTACCAACCAGGAAGAATGGGCCGGCCGCAACCGCCGATCGAATGCGACCGTTCCACAGGCCAACGTTCATTGGCAACCACGTCAGCCCACCATCAGGCGAACACAGAACACCATGTTCGCGATACCAGGCAATAAGAGTATACCCGTGCTCGGTAAAACCGCTGATCGCGTCGTCTGTACGGCCGGTGTAGGTGCGCTGCCACGTATCGCCGCCGTCGGTCGAACGCCGGATACAGGCGGTATCGCCGGACAGATCCGCAACAACAACATCATCATTCAATGTGTGGCCGATCGCTCCGCATGCGGAGGTACCGAGCCCACGGGTCATGCGCTCCCATGTCCCCCCAGAATCCACAGTACGATACAGCCCGTGTGTGGTGGCAGCGAAGACACGGGTGCCAACGATGTCCAACGCCACGTATCCCGCGAACGGCAACGCGCCACCCGCCCGCATCCAGCTGGCGCCGGCGTTGCTGGAACGATAGACATCGTATCCCGCACCGAACTCCCGCTCAACGAGCGCCAGAGCGAAGGCTCCATTGGCCGCCAAACGGTAGGTGTGCCCCGGAGCCACCTCAACGCGCCGCCATGTTGCCCCACCGTCGGTTGAACGGTCGATCCCACTCTCCAACCGCCCACTCGGTACCATCAGCATCGCCATGCTGGAAGCAACAAGCCCCTCAGACTTCGCCACCGAGGAATCGCCGGAAACGCGCTCCCAGGTTGAGCCCAGATCGATGGTACGGAGAAGCGCCGAATTCGCTGACGCGACGACGCTGCCGTCGTCGAAACGAACAAGCTCTGAGACCAAAAGGCTACTGTAGGCATTGTCGATCGACCGCCATGTAGCACCACTGTCAACGGATTGATACAGGCGCCCATCTACCTCGTGCCCGCTCCCGGCGTAGACAACCCGGCCGTTGTTGGCAATGCAGAATATCTCGCCTGCCGGCGCGGGATATCGCGCCCAGCCGGCACCGTCGGCTGAGTGGAACAGCCCGCCGGGAACGCTTCCGGCGGCAAGGAATTCCGCCCCATTCCAGATAATGGCATTCACACGGTCGGCGTTGAAGCCGTTGTGCGCCAACGTCCACGATACTCCGCCGTCGGTGGAGCGGTGCAGACGATCGGGCACCCCGCCGAGCCGCGCACCGAACGACGCGATAAGCACGGAATCGTTGGCCGCGAACGCGTCGACATACTGATCCACCAGTACCATGTTGATGCCTTTCCAACTGACGCCGCCATCATCTGAGATATAGAAATCGGCATCGAGGCTGAGATACAGCCGGGATCCGTGCGCGGCAAACACCCCGGGCCAATCGCCGTGCGCACCGCCAACCCGTCGCCATGTGTCGCCGTTGTCCACCGACCGATGCACATCACCATCAACGCTTGCCAGATAAAGCGTGTCGGCGATGGTGCACATGCCAAAGCTTGCGGCGGCAGCGCCGACATTCATCGCGCTCCAGGTGGCACCGGCGTCGGTGGAGCGGTAATCGCGACGCCCACATGCGAACAGTGTGCCAGAATGCGAGAAGAGCGAATGCACGGGGTCGGCCCCGAAGGGATCATCAACACGCGACCAATGCCCACCGGCGTCCGTGCTGCGCACCAGGCCATTGTTCACCGGCGCGGCGAGCACCACATCGCCCTCGGCAACAACAGCGGCCAAGGCGCCGCTAAACGGGCCAATTGGCTCCCAGGTTTGGATTTGGGCCTGGGCAGGCAGAAACGCGCATGCGAGGATGGCGGCGGCGAATACAAGCCCGGGTATCGATGAGATGGATGGGATCATGGCAACGGCAATCGATGAATAACGGGAGAACACGATGCCGGACATACGCCGGCGGCGGCCCGGGTGCGAGTGCTCCGGCAGCGGCCACAAGGCAAACAACGATGAGAGCGGTTTGTTTCGGCCAGCGATGAAACGGACCGATGCGGTGTGCACGGGCTTATGCCACGAGCCGGGGAACCGAATATGCCCTGTACATCGGATAGGAGTTGTCTACCGCAGCCAGTTGGCTCGCGCGGCGGTGAGCGGCGGGTTGGTGCTGTTGCGTGCTTCGCCGGTCGCCGATCCATCACCGTGATGCTGTGTGCCACCAATGCTGATGCCGCGCGCGGCAGGATCAACAATAATGCGGACCTCACCGGTTGCGAGTTCTACCCTGTGGCGTGCACCGTAGAAATCGATGGCCTCGGCGTGGTGGTCGTGAAGCTCGAACCCCTCGGTGAAAATATCCGCGCCGCTGGATGCCCACAGCATATTGCCAGCGTAGCCCAGCCGGGCAATTTCAAGTTCCCCATGCGATATCAGGCTGCCATATTCAGGAGCATCGTACACGCCGAAACACGTCGCCGAATCAGCGCGCGTGTACCAAAGCAATTGCAGCTCCGGCAGCGCAAGCGCGCAGACAAATGCCCCTACAGCAACGAAGCACGTATCGCCGCGCACAAATGCCGAATGCGGATGCACGCTGCTGCATCCACCCTGTGCCACAAGAAGCCGCGATGCGATCACGTCGTCGCCCTGCCGTACGGTAATCCGATGGCGTGACTCGAGGTACTCCTCGCCATCACCCAATACGTACTCCACCTCCGGCGCGCAGGCGTTGTCGGCCGAACGCGGGTCGTATCGCGGGATACCATGCGAGACGTTGGTCACAACAATCTCAAGGTCCGTGTATGGAAGGATGTGTTCCATGGTGCATACGGTACGCCGGGCAGGATACCCCGCAATTCGCCATTCGCTCGGGTTTGCCTGTTCAGGTTGCGGCCGGATCTCGGCCCTGCTGAAATTCAGCGAGCATTGCGTTCGCCTCGTCCAGTGAAAAGTATCCCAACTCCCTGCCCAGATGTGGCTGCGAATTATACGCGCCAATCATCTGAAGCGGAGCCGTTTCCGGGTGAAGAGCAATGTATGCGCGCACCCACTCGCGCCTTGTATCGTATGCCCCCGGCGGGAAGCGCTCCGCGTCGCCATCGATGTAATCGCAGTGGAAGCACGTTTCGTCCGGCGACCAGAACATACAGCCGCACGACTCATCCTGGCACCGCCAGAGATCGAGAGTCGCCATCCGCCCGGCCGCAATTGCGGCGATGTCGTCGCGGGTAAACATCAGCTCCCACTTGGTGCGCAGGCCTTCAACGGGAAAGAACGTGAATCCATACATGCCATCCTCGGTTAGGCCGCCGCAGGCATCCTTGGCCTGGAGCAGATCGCCAGACGGTATCAGCGTCGCCTCATCGCCACACTCGATCAAAGCGTGCACATCGGCAAGAAACACACGGAGACGCGATGGCACAGCAACGCGATCGATCACTTTGGGCTTCGGGACTGCAACCCTCATATCTCGGTCCATCCTCGTACGTAGTACGCGATCGCGTCGCAGAATTGCATGCAACTGCGGATCGGCTGCGCGATGCATGGTGGGGCCACAACCCTCGCGCGCACCAGCTTGTGCGCAGGGGCGGGCGGAGGCAAGGCACCAATATGGTTGAACGCCGCTCTCATCCCGCCCCAACCTGGCGATGATACTTCAGTTGAGGGCGCACACGTACGAATGCGGTCAGAGCCGCGCTTGTTACTTCGGTATCAACAAGATTTACGTAGCCGAGATTCGCAATCCGACCGAGCGACATGAAGACTTCGTCGGTCACAGGAGTGCCACTTAGATCAACCGACGTAAGCGATTCCGTCATCCTGTCCAGCATCGCGCATACTTCCGCGGTTGTTGCTTGGGCGCAGTGCAAATGGAGGGTTGTTAGCCCGCGCACCTTCAACCAGGCCGGCAGCCTGGGGGCCGTCAACGAAAGGTTGGCAAGCCCGTGCAGATGAAGTTCACCGTCGGCCGAGATGTCCTGCCCCAAACTCAGATACAGGTCCTGCAGTGCCGTACAGGCGCTTGCGAGATCTCGTACGCCGAGCAATCGGCCCCGAACACCCGCGATCGATAGCGATGTCAGCCGAGGAGCCTCGGGCAGCCCTGTTATGTCGAGAGAGGAAGTGTCGCCGCAATACACGTTGAGCACTCGCAAACGAGGGCAATTCCGAAGCCAGAACAAGCCACGCCCGCTTATACGCGTCTGGCACAACTGGATGATTTCAACAGCTGGAAATGCGGGCTGCATCTCTTCGAGCAAAACATCATCGAACATTGGCCCATTGAGATCCAGCGACCAGATCTCCGCAGCATGGAGCTGAGCACGAACAAGGTCCTCGCTGCTCCAGCAGGTACAACGATTGTATATGCTGAAGGGTTGCCCATCAACATACCCGACAGGTAACACCGGACTTTTGACCTGAAACGGCGCGTACCCATATTCCTCGTTGAGCGGCCGGTACAGGCGTTTCTCATCGGAGGTAAAGCGACCACATGCCAGCACCCCGACAAGCGTGGAAACGCCTGTTTCGCCAATAACGCTCAGGTCCACCCATTGTGGAACAAGACCATTTCGCCAAAGCTCATCAACCACCTGCTGCGCAGTCAGTCGCTGAAGATGTACCGTGCGAAACGAGTCCTCCGGGAAAAGCTTGAACTCGTCACTGGCCCCCACATCGCACGAATTGTTCAGAAAGAGATGGAACAGCATCTGTTGTGGAAGCGACTCCTTCACGAGGGTTTGCGCGAACTCGCGCGCACGTGCGGCTGCACTTGAAAAACGTGACGTAAAAACGGACTTATCCATCACAAGTTATCATTGATCGATGGCCCCAGACCAACACGGGCGCGCTCACCCGTTCCTCCTGTTCTCATATCTGGCCTCCGCGCGTTTCTGTTTGGCGGCGCCGCCAATATGCCATCGCATCACGTGGTTGATGTCGGCGATCACATCCCTGGCAACCGCCGCAACACGCGGATCGTTATCGCGCAGAGCCCTCAGAAGCACGGGCTTCACAACATTCTTCTCAACCTTTCCATGGAAACGCGCAATGTGCGCAAGGCCAAGCAGTGAATTGGATCGAACCCACGCATCGCGGTGCTGCGAAAGGCGGACACAGATATCCTGAATGAACCGCCAGCTTGCCATATGAAATGCGCCGTCGATTGGAAGCGTGCGCAAACGCTCGGGATCATCACACGCGATGATGGCCATTGCGTGGCTCTCGGAGACAGCTTCGGGATCGCGGTATGTACGTTTGGACATGGCAGGCCCCAGAACTTTCCGTGACAACCCTCGATACACGTGCAGGGGAATCGCTGTGCCGAACGCGCTGAAGATGTGAATGCGGAAACGGTGCATGACGCTCGACGGCGTTGATCAATGCCCCCGCGGTGGTTGTATGGCGCTGCACCTCAACCAGCCGCGTTGACGATCACGGGCAGCTTCCCCTTCCACGCTTCCCAGACCTCCGTTTTCGTGACCAGCTCGCACATGAAATGCGCCACGTTGGCCCGGTTGGTATGGCCCGGAGCAACAAGACTGTTGACCAGCCCATCGTGCAGTGTGTATGCGGACACGTCGCCCTCCAGCAGTGTGTCGGGGCGGACCACTGCCCACTGCACAAACCGATGCGCCGTGCCGATGGTGCGCCAGAGAACATTCGCCGCCTGCTGATTGTCCCGCGCCGGCGGGATCAGGCCACGAAGTATCCACAGGATCATCTTCTCGAACATCCCGCGACGTGTGTCGAACCCTCCGGGATGATTGACCGACACGCTGCCCATGAGAACAACCCTGACAGGTTCGGCCGGCCGCAGCGCCTCGATCGCCTGGCACAGCCTGGCAATGGCCTGCGCAACCAGGTCGCGCGGCGGACCGAAAATACCCTTGAAGCTGATGACATGGCCGAGGCAGGAGATAACGGCGTCGCAGCCGCGAACGTGATGGCGGAGCTCGTCATCGCCGAGCGACAGCAGGTCGGCCTCAACAACCGTTGCGTTGGGATGATCCACGATGCCGGCGGGAAGCTTCCGCGCCGATCGCACGATGGCACGAACGCTTGCGCCTCGGCTCAGGAGCTGCTCCAGAACGCGCCTACCGGTACGCCCGGTGCCGCCCACAAGTAACACTGTCTGCTGTATGCCCATTTCACGGACTCCCGTTGTTGCATCAACCGGAAACATCGGCAACAGGGAACATCCGTGCCATGACTTCGGACACATTAATTGGGGTATGCGTGGTGGTGTGCCGCACGGCCTGCCCTGCGCTTCGCGCGCGCGCGGAGCCAGGCGAAGCGGCAGGGATCATCATGCCGGCATGCGGCTCTTACACCCGAAGCAGCCCGCGGAATCCGCGCGCGGCGTAGTACGACTCCGCTCCATTGTGATACAGGAACACCGTGCCGTAGCGCCTGTCGCAGAACAACGCGCCGCCAAGCTTCCTGATATCCGGCGGTGTGCCAACCCAACTGGAAGTTTTCGTATCGAAGGCGCCCAACGTCTGAAGCGCCCGGTACTGCTCCTCGGTCAGCAGAGTTATGCCCATCTCCCTGGCCGTCTCCACCGCGCTGCCGCGAGGCTTGTGCTCCTTGCGCGACTCCAGCGCCTGGTCATCATAACAAAGGCTTCTGCGCCCGGCCGGGCTTTCGGCCGAGCAGTCGCAGAACGTGTAGCGTCCGTCGCTTTCCTGGCCGATCACATCGGGCTCGCCGCCGGTTGCCTCCATCTGGTGCAACGCTCGCAGCGCGGCGCGGTTGCCCTCCAGCCTGGCCAACACGTCGGCCCAGGTGATCCCCGCATGCCGGCCCATGTGTTTCTCGAATCGGGCCTTCAGGGTGTTCAGCAGTTCGTCACGTTCCTGTGCGTTCATGGCTCTGCGAATATTTCAAGGGGCGTGGTAGCGGGCAACGGCATGCCGATAAAGACGCTCCACACAAAATGGATGATTATGCGCCGGACGGTGATTCACCAAGCACGGGTTGCAATTCACGGAACTCGGCGGTTGCCTCGGGATGCCATGGGAAGCGCCCGGCGTTCGACGGCCACACGATCTGGTACAACGGGAACTCGTCGCCGAAATAGAACCAGCTGCAATAACCGACATGCCAGTAATAGTGGGCGCGCGGCACCTCAACAAACACGCAGGAGAGCCCCTCCAGCAATTGGTCGGTGGGGATCGAAAAGTCGGTTATCCGCCCATCCCGCGCAGCCTGGATTGCCAGATGGAGCACCTCCTGAGCAAGCTTGAACGGAAGTCCGAAGACGATGAGCTCCGGCAGCCCGAAGCTGTGGAAGGCGCCCACCGTAAACGAATACGGCCCGCCGGCATCGTCACCCAGGATATGCACGCAGTGCCACCCGTATTTGGCGACATCGTCGACTACCCTTTGTTCACTCTCATTAGTGCCAACTGTCTGTACCATGGGCAGGAGCTCCAACTGCGGGGATTCCCGCGCACGCCGATGTTATCGCGGTGCGCAGCGTGCGGAATATACACAGCACGCGGCCTGAAACGGTGGGATGGATCTGTACATCTGGGTATACAGATTGGAGAGATGCGGTCTGCGTTATACGTGATGCGTGATGACCCGCAGACGCAGCCCCCTTTTTGCATTCTGCATTCTGCATTCTGCATTTCTCATTCCCCTCCACCTCGCCCCCGTTCTCGCGGAGTTGCACTCCGCGAGCGTCGGCTGCCACAAAGTTACGGTACGCGCCGACGGTGCTTTGCACAAATGCTCGGAGCTATGCTACAAACGGGCCGCGCCTACGGCGCTCGGCAGGACCGGATCAACAGGCAGCAGTGCTACGCCACGTTCTCGCGGAATTGTACTCCGCGAGCAGGCGGCCGCGATGCAACGGGGCCTGTTATGCGGTATGAGTGATGCGGGATGCGCCAAAAACGCAGCGGACATTTCGCACTTCGCATCTTGCTTTTCGCATTCTGCATTCTGCATTCCCCTCGCCCTCGTTCCCTTCGTTCTCGCGGAGTAGTACTCCGCGAGAGACGTCTTTGCTGCAACGGGGCCGGAGTGCAACTCCGGCCCAACGAAAATTCCGACACACTCCGGTGTAATCGGCAGCCGGGCAGTGCCTCGGATGAACGCCCAGTACACCCGTTGTATGCACCGGCATGCACCGTAACGGCGGCACGATGGATCAGACAACGAAGAATGCATTATCCCGAAAGCCATGTCCATATGCCGCCTCGGGTGTGGTGTAATCCTCGGCACGCAGTGAAATCGAAAGCCGCACATCGCCCTCGAACCGAACCACGAACGCCTCGCCTTCGTGGCATTCAACGGCGACCACGATCCGCGCGATCGCCGAGCACAACGCGTCGCGAAATCCCGGTTGCCACGACGTGACCGACGCGCCACCCGAATACACGGTTAACGGATTGCTGACGTTGATGCCCGGACCGTCGAACCAGAGTTGCACGTAGTCCTGCACGAACGTGACAGCGCTCAACTGCCTGCCGCGAAGCTGCTGGAACGGATCCGATGCTGTGTGCTCGTTCATGGCGTCACCTCGCAGGGCGGTTCGATACCTCGTTCTCGCGGAGTTGCACTCCGCGAGTGCCGGCCGCCGCGAGCAAAACGCCGCAATGCAAACGGGCCGCGCCTACGGCGCTCGGTACGATGGGCATCACTCCCACGCACATGGCCCCCGGACGGGCCTGGGCGCACTGCCCGCGCCGGGCCTGCTGTTTCGGCGATCGCCCATTCGGGCAACACGCGCCTACCGAACCGTGACATTTGAAAGATCGGCGTTCAGACCGTTAAGCGCGGCATACGTCAGCTTATCCATCACGGCCCCATCAAAACAAATGGTTGTGATGGCGCGATAGCCCCTGTTAGTCAGGGCGAATTCCGGATGGAAGGACACATCCCTGAGCCGCGCGCCCTTGAACGTGGCATCGTTCAGCATCGCCCTGTCGAACTTGACGCCAACGAAGGAAAGCCCATCCAGGCATTGCCCCCGCATGTCGCAATATTTGAAGTCCACACCACTGAAGGTGCAGTTCTCAAAGGTAGCTTCTCGAAGGTCAACCATGTTCATCGCAACATCGATCATGTTTACATCGATGAATTTCGCACGGGTCAACCCCGATTTATTGAATTTGGTGCGCACAAGAATCGATTTATTGAAGCTCGCCCCGGTGAGATCAAGAACCGAAAAGGTACAGTCGGTCAGGTTCGCTCCATCAAAATTGGCTTCGCCCACATCACTGCCCTTGAACACGCTGCCGGTGACGTCCGCGCCCGAGAAATCCGCGCCATGCAACGCGCTCCACTCGAACCGTCCGTTGTGCACGGTAACGCCCGCGAAGTCACCCTTGGCAAGGTTGGCCGCGCTGAAGTTTGTCAACACCTGCCGTTCCAGCGATCCGGAGGAATTGGCGACCTCCAACACGGTCTGCTCGATGTCGCCGATGCTGTCGACGGTCATGGAAAACGCCGTTGCGTCGTCCATGCCCTGGGATTGAAGCTCACGGAATCGGTCCTGCAAATCGGCGAGCAGATCGGCCTTGAGCTCGGCAACACTTTTCACTTCGTCGTAGGGCGCAAAAACCCCATTTACATAGGTCGTCAGTTTCTCGTTCATGATATCGGATCTCCCTACAATAGATTGTCGAGAATACGCTTCGCGTGCTCCCAATTGCCCTTGTTGCTGGCGTAGGTGGCCCTGCCCTTTTTCGTAATCCGAAAGTACTTGCGGCGCCCACCCTGGGATTCATCGCCCCAATACCATTCGATATCGCCGCTGGTCTCAAGCCGCCGGACGCTGGAGTACATCGTTGCTTCCTTCAATTCGTACTCACCGCCCGTGCGCTCGGAAATCAGCTTGACGATTTCGTAACCGTAACGGTCCGATTCGGACAGCAGGCGCAGGATCATTGTGTCCGTGTGCCCGCGTAACAGGTCGGATGTCATTTTGTTTTCACCCATTATCACCTCGCACGTGCAATATACATCATACTACTATGCCTGTCAAGGTAGTGTGAGCGATAATGCTCATTTCTCCCGTTGGGGTTGGTTCGTTCTCGGTCCGTTCTCGCGGAGTTTGCCCCCGTTCTCGCGGCGTTTCACTCCGCGTGCCAGCCGCTTTGTTGTGAGTTATGCGTGATGAGTTATGGCCCGGAGACGCAGCGGACATTTTGCATTCTTCTGCCCGTTATGCGGTATCCGTGATGCGTTATGACCCGCAGACGCAGCGGACATTTTGCATTCTTCTGCCCGTTATGCGGTATGCGTGATGCGTTATGAACCGCAGACGCATCCCCCATTTCGCATTCTGCATTTTGCATTCCCCTCACCTTCGTTCTCGCGGAGTTGCACTCCGCGAGCCGGCTGCCGCGAGCAAACCGCCGCAATGCAACGGGGCCGGAGTACAACTCCGGCCCAACGGAACGCATTCTACATTTCTCCCCGCAGCGCCAACGGCGCGGCACAGCCTCAGGCCGGAACCAGCGCCTTGGCCATAAACACGTTGAAGTCGGTGGCGGTATACTCGCCGAACGGCCCGCACCACTGGAAGCCGTTGCGCAGATAGAAGGCGTGCGCGGGATCGAATGCCGGGCCGGTGCCGGTCTCCAGAACAAGGCGGTCGTATCCGCGCTGGCGGCCGGTGCCGATGATCCGGTCCAGCACGGCCTGCCCAACACCCCGGCGCAGGAAGGCCGCGCGGGTGCGCATGGATTTGATTTCGCCGGTGTGTGGGTCCAGCTCCTTCAACGCCCCGCAGCCGCACAGGGCGTCGCCGTCCCATGCGGTCCAGAAGGTGATGCCGGGCGCTTGAAGTTCCTGAACCGCAAGCGCATGCACGTGCCCGGCCGGGGTGTTGCCCCGCATGCCGGCAAGGTGTTCGGCGAGCAGCGATTGCACCTCCGGTGAGCGGAGGTCATCCTGACGAACGATGATACCCACAATGCGATCTCCTGTATGGCCCCGTGACCTGATTCCGCCGCGCGGCGTTCACGCGGCACGCGCGGAACCACGGGCGCCGAATATACACATCACGCGCCGGCGCCAGGCCATGTGCCACGCCGGCCCGCGCCGCCAATCGGAACGCGCCGCCAATCGGAACGCGAGGCGCGGACGCAACCTATGGCACCCTGTCCTCAACACGGTGCATGATTCGCGCGCGAGGGTTCTGCATAACGGCTTTGCCTGGGCCGCCCCATATCTGCTCCATCTTCCGCAGAAAGGCTTCGGCTTCCTCGATGGTTTCGAACTCGAGATCGATCATGACGTAGTTGGGATCGTCGATTTGCTGCAGGACCTGGTAGCGACGAACGCCCGACCCCTTGCGGTCGGCCGGGTCACGATCAAATACCTGCTTCCACTTCTCGAAGTCCGGAACGGAGTGTTCAATGCGTACGATTGGCATACCTGTCTTCTCCTGTAATTGATTCAAGCCATGCGGCGCGCGCGGATCACCGCATCAACACCGGTGCCGGCAACGGCGCGCGGGCGCTCCTCGGCAACAACCAGCTCCCATACGTCGGGGTCCAGCGCGGCAACCGCGCCTTCCACCGATACCTGTACCTGATTCGCGGCGGCGGTTGCCGCTCCGGTGATGGGATCAATCGGGCGATGCCCCACCAGAAACAACGTCCCTCCCGGCGCCACGCTGCTCGCCATGCGCCTCACGAAATCCTCCACCACGCCGGCCACGTGGACGTACAAACACAGGACCAGATCGTAGTGCCCGGGCTCCGCCGTCCACGTCGCCAGGTCACCCTCAACCCAGTTGATACGGCCGGCAATCCCGGCACCGGCGGCCTGGGCCATCGCACGCCCGTGCGCAAGCGCCGCGGCCGAGAAGTCGGCCGCCGTAACCTGCCAGCCATGCGCGGCAAGCCACAACGTATCGGCGCCATGCCCGCAGCCGGCATCAAGGGCGCGCCCGGGCGCAAGGCTGGCGGCCTCGGCCATCAGATGCGCGTTTGGTGGGCGGCCCGCAAGGATGTCGCCGCGCTCGCGCACGGTTTTCGCCCACAACTGTTCCCAGAAATCCTGATCGAATGTTGGCGTGGCCATTTGATTACCCTGTATACGTGCGGATTCACCCCTGGGCGGAATCCGTCCTGCCCGCATCCCGGCGGATCTGTTTATTGCACCATCACGCATCCCGTCTCGAGCACGTTGCTCGGCATCGCCCGCTCGATACAGCGGGCCGCCGGTTGCGCCCGTCGCGACACCAACGCAGAGCCGCACCGCAATTTCCCGACGTGGAATGCCGGCTACATGGAAGCTCGACGTTGTCCATCGGGAAACACAGGCAAGCCTGCCGATCAAGGCTTCGTGGCGACGACGCGGAATGTTCACCGTGTCGGCGCGCCGAATACGTGGCATTGAAAACCTCCGCGAGGGCGCCATCCGCAGGCCCCCAGCGGGGGCACCCGTTTGTAGCAGTGCGCGCACGTTACCACCCCATAGCTCCGTAGGAGCGAACCGTTGGGGCGAAGGACGGTACGGCGCCATGAAGAACGGTACGCTCCTCCGGAGCTCGACACCACACTTGGGCGCGTGGGGCTACAGACGGGCGCCTCCTGACGGAGGCCCATCCAGACGATGCCCATTGAGCTTGCCCGGGGACAGTGCCTTGGCGCATTAATTCATACGTACGTGCACGTTGTTGGACAACGTCGAGGGAAGCACACGGAACACATGTGAACAAATCCCGTTTCTACTCTCCTCCCACGCTGCCGTACAACCACGGCGCCGAACACACCGGCTGGCCACATCCACCGCACGGCGTTCGATCGCAACGGCGGCGGCTCCCGAATCAGCCCCGACCCTCGCCGATATCCTTGGCCATGAAGGCAACCGTTTTGCCATCGGCGGCGGTCTGGTATTCGATCACCGCCCACCCGTGGCGTGCGTAAAAGCCCTCGGCTTCATCGGTCGACAGATACAGCGTCGTGTAGCCCATCGCCGCGGCCTGCTGCTCCATGAACCGCAGCAACAGCCCGCCGGTCCCCGATCCGCGCCTGTGGTTCTTCACATACATCATATCCAACCAGGGCGAGACGCCTTCCTTCGTGGCCGGCTCCGCCGCCTTGATGCTGCCGGTGGCAATCCATTCGTTGTCATCGCGCACAACAAACGCCACGGGGATCCCCTGCGTCACGGCCCGCTCGGCCAGGACCGCCGTTACTCGATCCAGATCGACGCCGTTGACGTCGCACAGTTCGCGCCACTCGGCAAACACGGCCTCGGCGATCTCGTTCAGGAACTCCGGATGGTTGGCCAGGTATTCAACGTTCATACCACTCCTGCATTCAATCTGCGTTCAATACGCTGTTCATCTCCGGTGCGCGTTTGCACGAGGGTACGCGGCCGGCACACACGCCAGCGTGTACGCCGCGCGTATCTCGCCGCGCAGGCGCATCAGCCTGGCAAGGCAACAATAAGCCGAAGGCCGACATCCAATGCGCCAAGGGTTCGCAACGCCCCGTGGCGACTGTCCCACAGGCCGCTGTCCAGGTCGCGGGAGACCTCGGCAACAACACGATCCACAACGCCGGGATCCATGCGCGCGAAACCGGACGTCGCGGCACGCGCGTCGGGATCAAGTACGCGCTCCGGGTGCGCCCAGAACGAGCCGAGCATCCAGTCGGGCGTGTCGTTCGGGATGGGCACCGCATCGATGCGCACATCACCGCCCAGCCACTCGGCGATCTGTTCCGGGTGCGGGAAGGTCCGCAGGTCCAGCTCGGCGACCTCCGGCAGGTAGTCCGCCATCAGCCACATCGCGCCGCTGACGGTTGCATCGTAGGTGAGGATCACAACAGGTCCACGCGCCACGCGCCGAAGTTCCCGCACGCCTTTCTCGCGGTGCTCGTCCCAATGGTGCAGCGTTAGCACGGCCATCGCCGCGTCCACCGAGCGATCGCGCAGCGGGATGGTATCGGCCGAGGCACGGATCGCGGGCGCGCAATCGGGCGGGCGCTGCGCCGCCATCACATCGCTGGGTTCAATGGCGATCACGTGCCGATCGCGCGGTTCGTACAAACCGGTGCCGGCCCCAACGTTGACAACGGTGCGGGCATCACCCAGCGCCGCGCCTATCAGCGCGCGGAATCGAGCGTCCTCGCGGCGGGTTCGAGCATACCCATATCCTATCGTGTCGTAGCGAACCACGTTTCCTCCTGAAGTGTTATTGCGAATACTGGGTAACGAAGATTTGTCCAGCATATTGCCGGCCGGCAATGTGTTGCGAATGCGGCACACGGGCAAGGCTGGAGCGCAAGCCGCGCACGGGGTTCAGCGCGATATGGCCCGGGCCAGGGATTCGAACCGCGCGATCGCCTGGTACACACCAAGGCCGATGCCGCTGAACAGTTGCTCCAGCTCGACCATGTTATGTGTCAGGAAAAGAAGGGCCGAGTTGCGGTTGGGATCGGCCTGCCACCAGCCGCCAAAACCGCCCGGCCACCCTACCGCCCCCATGCCGCCGCCACAGGGCATCGCGCCCGCGTTCACGGGATCAACCACCACCGCAACACCCAGCCCGAAGCCATGCCCGGCGTTGAGCATCGACGATGCCCTGGCGCGTTGAGGCTCGCTCAGGTGGTTGGCGACCATCAGGCTGAACGTCTCCGGGCGCAACAGCCGCACCCCATCCACGGCGCCGGAGCCCAGGAACATCCGCGCGAAGGTGAGATAATCATCCGGTGTTGACCACAGCCCCTGGCCACCGGAGACAAAGGACATGCCCTCGGGTCGCTCCGGCAGGAACGAGCCTCCGGGACCAATCGGGCGTTCGATGATGCGCCCGGCGTCGTCGAAGCCGTAGGCCTTCGCCCGCCGTGGCCGTTTGGCAACCGGGACGGTGAAGCCGGTGTCGCCCATGCCAAGCGGATCGAAGACGCGGCGCTTCAATACGTCGCCCAGCGGCATGTTCTCCATGCGCGCCACCAGAAACCCGAGCAGATCGGTGGAGTGGCCGTAATGGAATGCCGCGCCGGGCTGATCGATCAACGGCAGCGAGGCCAGCCCGGCAATCCAATCGTCGGGGCTTACATGGCTGTCGATATCACACCCCAGCACATTCTTGTGCGCTTCGGCAATTGGGCCGGTATGGAAGTCGCCGTACGTCAGGCCGGAGCGGTGGGTCAGCAGATCCTCGAACGTGATGGGGCGCTCCGCGGGATCGGTCTGGTCGAGCGGGCCGGTGGACGAGCGCAGGACACGCATCCGCGCGAACTCCGGCGCCCACCGCGCGATTGGATCGCTCAGCGCGAAGTGGCCTTCCTCAAGCAGCATCAGCGCCACCGTGGAGGTTATGGGCTTGGTCATCGAGGCGATGCGGAACAGCGTGTTCCTCTCCATCGGCAGCCCGGCTTCGATGTCGCGCCAGCCTGCTCCCGCGCTGTGTATCACCCGGCCATCGCGCCAAACCAGCGTGACCGCGCCGGCCAGGCCGCCAGCATCCACCATGGTACCGATGGCATCCGCAATCCGTTCTTCTTCCATCACCGGCTCAATCATTATCCGCGTTCCCTGGTATCACATACCGTGGCCGAGCGTTGAGTTGGTAATCCGCGCACTCGGCAAGGCGCGCAGATTGCAATCACGATGCGGTAACCGACGGCAGGGGCACATCACGGTACAATCGCCCTGAAAAGATATTCAGCCAGAATGCACCGCCCGCAAGCCGTGCCCGGTCTCCAGCCGTAGCAGCGCCCGCTCAGTGTCGCCCGCACTCCGCCTGCTCAGGCAATCGAAAACGCATACGCCTCGGCCAACAGTGGCTTCAGGGTTTCAAACTCCCCGGGGATTCTCAGCATCGCGACGTGGGTTACATGGCGTCGGTCGGCGACAACCTTCACGAACAACGGGCCGCTCACTTCCCGCGGCAAGTGGATCGCCAGCCGCAGCGCATCGCGCATAACCACCAGATCGGCAAAGATTCTGTTGCTCCGCATAAGGACATACCGATCGCGGGTCACAAGTTCAACGTCCCCAAGCGACGCTACGAAGGCCTCGATAACAGCGTACAGCCCAACAAGCTCCGCCGACCTTCCGCGCAGCACGTTCTCGCCCGCGCCGGTGCCGCATGCGTGCCGCTGGTTCGCGCGCGTAAACCGGCGATTGCATTTCGGGCATGTCCACGATGTATCCATTGGGTCTGCGCTTGCATGATGCCGCTGCTGCGCCCGGCGGGGCGCATATGGCGCACACGCGGCGCGACGAATATATCCAACATGCGCCGGCGTTCGATGGGCACGGCGGCATTGTTCCGCGGCCGTCCCCGGCCCGCGCGCGCGATTCGGCGGGCACGTCCCGGCCGCCGCCCAACGCGGCTCACTTTTCCTTCACAGCGATCTGCCTGTGACGGACGTCGCGCAGAAGCGTGCGCCCGGCCCCGTTGGCCAGCCAGACACGCTCCCGCACGGCGCCATCCTTCTCGTAGTCAACGCGCACAACGTACCGCGCCTCGGCGTCGGCCTCGTAGCCCTTCATGTCGATCTGGATGCCGCCGCCGGCGAGCGCGGTCACATCGCCCTCGTACACGCCACCCGATCGCGAAAGCGCGAGACACCGCAGCACCCCGGCGCCGGTGTGGTGGTAGATGTAGGCGTCAAGCATGTGCATGGGTTCGCCGTCCGTTGTCGGCACGGTCACGCGGGCGTGGACGGCGTCGGCGATCGGGATCCACTGGAAGGTTGTGCGGGTATCGATGGCATCACCGGCGGCAGGCCCGCCCGTGACCGTTTCGCCCGTGGCTTCCCATGCCCGGCCAAGGAGCGGCACAACGGCCTTCAGGTAGTCCGATGGCTTCTCCCGCTCGATCGTCGGATCGCGAGGTACGGCGACCGGATCGATGCGCACATGGGTAAACCCAACGAGGGGTTCAAGGCCCCTGGGGCCGGCCTCCAGCAGCGTGTCGTAGTACATGTCCGGGCCGGCGAACGCCCACCGCAGCCCCATTCTGCGGTGAATGCCACCGGCCTGGTAGAGATCGGCGGCCCCCTCCGCCCTGCCGCCTTCAAACCTGACCGTGCCTTCGCTTACACCGCGAGCGAACGGACTGAGCACCAGCACACACACCTGCCGGCGCGCCGGGTGCCAGTAGAAGATCTGCAGCTCGCGCCACGGCCGGCCATCCGCGCCGAACCCTTCGGTGGCCCGGCGAATCGAGTGCCGTCCCGGCCCCCAGCCCCAGGTGTGGTACATGTTCTGCCCGCTGGCCGACGTCTGCCGCCATTGGCCGCGCACAAATCGCTCGAAGTTCGCCATCGGATCGGCGCGCTCGGCAGCGGCGGGCTTCGGCGCCGGCCGTGTGTCCGGGCTCCTGTCCGGTGGACGGGAACAGGCGGCCAACGCAACGATGAGGGATACGGCGATCAACATGTGACGGGCTCGCATGGCGCGGTACGGTTGATGGGATGAGGACGTCGAGCTACTACACTGTTGACGTATCGGGATGCTGTTCTTGAAGACGACCGGATGCGGGGATGGTGTGGGTCGCGTCAAGCTCCTGCAACTGATCGACAACGCCTTCGAGGGTCATGGCGACTCACTACCAATCAAGGTTGAGTGAACCACACTCCGGGCATTCTGTCTGCCCGGAAGTCGGCAGCGGTCCACTGCAACGGACGCACACGCCGCGTGTCCGTGTGATGTGCATCTCCACCGCCTTGCCGTCTCGGAGATCACAGCCCGCGAACTGGCGCAGCAACTGAATCGCCTGAATGGGCTGACCCTCGCGCACGAACGAAGCAACGCGGTCACGCTCGGCTCAATCCGGTGAATAATGGCCTGTTGCGATCTGACTCTTAGCGTGAGCGATCAGTCACGCGATTCGCGGCCCGAATCGACGCGCCTGGAATAGCCACGGTAATCGAAAAACGCCAGCCCATCGTACCGGGCCTCGGCTTCGATTTCAGTAAGGCTCCACAAGTGATCTGTGTAGTCGTCCGTCGCGACGCCCGTCCGCCACATGAGAAGGGTCCGGACGAAACGCAGGACCTGCTGCGTGCCGTCGTGCCGGCCACTCACGTCGGCACTGATTCCAAAAGGCAGTTGCCCATGAAACCGTGACTTGAGCTCCACAAGTACACCCGGATCAAATTCGATACCGTAGTAGTGGTGACGGTAAAAGTCGATGTAAAGGCAAGCGTCGCGCTCAACGAAGTCGACCCACGGATGGCGTTGCTCGGGATAAACAATGTCGAGAAGATCGGCTGCATCGGCTTCGGTGCAGCCGTCGAGATGCACAATAACAGTGCGCATGGTGTTTGATACAACGAACTACCACCTAACCCTGCCGCGCCCTCTTGAGCACCTACGGCAAGGCATATCTTCAAAAAGATATCGCATTCGCACCTGATTACTACGCCCGGCAGCACAACCCGCGATCATCGCTTAATGCGCCGAACGACCCAGGCTCAGCAACCCGGCCCACGCGCGAGAGGGGCGTGCGACATCTATCAGGGCGTGATGGCTGGTGCGGAGTGGCGTGTCGTCAGGAGCGCGGTTTATACTCTCTATAATCGTCGAACTCCCAATCGAACTTCTGACTCAACTGATGAGCTATCTCGCCCCATGATGTGCCCTCTACCTCACGGAGAATGTCGTCAACAGCACGCATCACAGCATCCCAGGAGTACTCCTCCACGACAATCTTCTTGCGTCGTGCAAGCTCGCCAGCATCTAGCTTGTGAGCAGCAGGCCCGGAAAGAACATTGACATAGAATAACTCTGCACCCTGCTGACCGGCTGGCCCAATGTGTAAGCAAAGCCAGTAATCTACGCGCGATGCATCGGCTGGTTGCCATGCCTCAACCGGGTCGTGCTCCGTGCAATCCAGCGCTTTCAGCTTTGGTTTCATAAGCGCCTCACGTCCGCGTTCTCCGGCACCGGCTAAAGCAAATGCGAATCGGACACGCTAGAAGCGAAAGCTTCACTCAGCCCATCCAACGATTCTGGCAAGCGCAAGGGCCAGCGAACCATAGCCAACCACGTTGAGCAAGAACTGCATTCTGGTTGAGGCACTCCGCTTGCCTGGTGGTGGTAGCACCCCGAAGTCGCCGAAGCTCATGGCGAAGCGTCGTAGGATGCGGTCGTTTGCGCGCAGGTGGTGGCGGATCCTACCCATTACGAACGCACCAGCGATGGCAAACAGGCCATACAGGGCAATCGCCAAGAAATGCGGAAGGCCGCTTGCGGTTTTGCCAAGCGTGAAGAGCGCACCGCCGACGGCAAATACAAGGCCAGGAATCTGCCAACGAAGGGTGTCATAGTGCCTGAACTGCGCGTACTTCTGCTGATAGACGATTGACCGAATTGACTCACTGATCGCCATGACGCGATCCTGCTTCTCGATCTCGCCAGGAGTGTTGTAGTCACCCCACGCAGCCCGATACTGGGCCACCTCGTCCACAGGCTCCGGCGGCCTCGGTGCGGAAGTACCGCCCTTGTCGTTCGATTCTGCCATGTGTTTGAAATTGGAGAATGTCGACACAATCAGCCGAACGCGCCCGCTCTGCCGCATCAGGCCACGCGAGCGTCGGCTTGTGACATGTGTCAGCCAGCGTCTGGAAACGCTATAAAGAAATGGCGCAGCGATCGGAACTCGTCCGGACAGTCCCAGTCCTGCCCGGTCAGAAGCGCAACTCCCTCGGCCCAAGGCTCATTGTCGAGCAGGACTTCAGCCCCGATCAGTTCTCGACGATGTGACGCCAAGAAGACACGAACCCAATGCACTTCTCGCGATGCGGTAGCAAGGAAGGCCTGCTGGAGCCGCTCGTAAAATTCAGGGTATGGCGTTGGTGTCGGCTCGGGCTGTACCCCTTGGGCCAACAACAGGCGGCCCTCACACACCGCCCAGGAAGCGCTGCCACTGCCCCATTGCAACCACTCCGCCGGATTGGACTCACAGGAGTGATCGGCCAGCGCAGTAAGCAATACATGAAAAGATCCGAGAAGGAATTTCCCGAACGCATCGCGCTCCGCAGCCGCGCGGTCGGGACCAAAGCCGGCCGTGGACTCGATGATGAAACGCGGGTCGATTCGCGGTGAGCTGGCAGCGATGTCAAGTTGAACGGCCGTCGTACCGTTATTAGGCGGGCCTTCAAACACGAGGGGCTGGAGAATCAGGTCACCCTCACCCTCACCCACCCACACACACACATACTCATCGGCAACATAGTGCTCAACACCATGAGACTCCAGAGCGTGATGCAGCATCTCGATGACAGACATATGTTCCGTGCTCGTTAACTACTCCCTGCCCGCCGCGCCTTTACGGCAACCACAGCGAGGCACCCCGCGAATATAGGCATCGTGCGCTGGCGTTCGATGAGCCGGGATATCCGGCCGGCTGTCACGCTGCCGGCCCCGGGACAGGCGAGGCAGCAAACGGCTCACACCCAACAACCAGGCTCAGGAGGAGCACAATTGCTACGGCGGCGCGATGGCCGGGTTCGTTGCAGCATGTGGTCTCAGACGGCGTGCCCATGTTGCGCGATCCTCTGTTTGGCCGCCTGCAACGCATTGCCCTCCCAGACATCAACTCGGCTGCCCTCCTCGTAGAAGTGGTCAACAAAGTCCATGGAGAACTGAACCAGGTCATACACGATGCCCTGCTGTTTGGCAATCTCCTGGTTCCGATACCAAAGATCAAGAATCGCGATTCTGATAGTGCCCGAAAGATGGAGCGCCTCGGCGACAGCGCCACGCCAATCCGTGGCTCGCGTCTTGAGATGTCGTGGTAGATCCAGTTGCTCCATCGTCCGCAGCTTGTCCGGTGGCAAATTGCCAATGACATCCTGAATGAATAACTCAAACACGAGATTCATCGGGTTGTCTTTGTAGCGTGGGTGTTCTGAAATTGTCATGGCATGCGAAATAGTTCAATCGCCCAACTCCGCGGCTGGGGCCGCTGAGCGAGAATCAACCTCGGGAAAAACTACATGCGGCCCTCGCCTGCCGCAGGGCCTGGTTCGGCGCGCTCCGGCCCCAGGAAGGCCACAAGCCGATCGGCCAACCAGTCGCGGAACTCCGGCGTCGTTGGCGGGCAATGTTTGCATGCCGGGATCACCTCCCCCTGGGCGTGCGGCACCATCTCGCGCACCCGGCGTACCACCGCCTCGCCGGGGAACGAGATGTCGTCGGCAGCGCCGAGCACCAGTACCGGCATCGTCAGCCGCTGCAATTCCTGGTTGGTCGCCAGCGGCGGGATGCGGAAATCAAACGGCATGTCCCGCACGGCATCGCCGGTGTAGCCGGCCCAGTCGGCGTCCCAGGTGGTGAACAGTGGGGCAAGGAGTCGCTTCAGGTTCCGCTCCGTCCGCCACAGCCGGTAGCGGAACATCGGCAGGGCCATCTTGGTGAGCCCCTTCACGTGTGAGCCGTTGGCGATCCCAGCCGGCACCAGCATGGCCAGCCGGCCGATCCGCTCCGGCATCACCGACGCAGCCTGGCGTGCAACGAACCCGCCCCAACTGACCCCGAACAGGTTGACGGTTCCGAGGTCCAGCCCATCCAACACGTCGGACAGCCACTGGGCGTGCGAGCCGTCCGTCAGGGACAGTCGCACCCCTGGCCCCCGAACCGACTGCCCCGGCAGGTCAGGAGCAACGATGCGGAACCGATCGAGGAGCGGCCCCAGCTCGGAGACGAGGAAGGCCGAGCCGGTTCGCATCGCGTGCAGGCAGACGAGCGGCGGCGCGTCGGGCCGGCCGGCGAGCAGAACGTGACTGGGACCGTACCGGGACGGAACCTCGCGGCTCTCGACCTGTGCGGGGATTCGGTCAAGGAACCGGGTAAACCATCCCTCCAACCGGACGCGGGCTGCGTCATCTTTCCAAACCGTCGTTTCCAACAAAAGTCCTCCTCCGCCTGACTGCTGTCTACCTCGCCACGCCGTTACGGCATCCACGGCGAGGCACGCAACGAATATACGCGCCGCCTGCCGTCCTTCGATAAGCCTGGGCATGGTTCGGTGTGGTCATCATGTTGCCTTCAGGCGATGTGCAGCATAACGACCCAGGCTCGGCAACCCGGCCCGCGTGACGGCGCACAATTGCAACCTGGACGGCCCATTGGTTTGCTGCAGCGGGTGGTTAGCCTGCGTGGTCATGTGTATCCTGGTCTCCACGGCTCTGCCTGAATGCTGGCAATATCGCCTCGCGCAAGCCGTGACCACAAATCAAGAACCTTCGCTGCGGGAACGTCGCGCATGTGGCATGCGCCTCCGTCCTCAAGGTGCTCGCACACAACATAGCCACCACGTGACACGGCCATGCACCACCCCGACTCGTGGCTGACTGCAACGTCGCCATGCTCTGTGTCGTCCGGTCGGTTATCCAACTCTCGCAATAGATCGGGTAACGATGAGAGCGGAGGATCACTCTCCATCGCGCCGTAACGGTGCATGATGTGAAATGCCATGCTGATGCGCGAAGCATGCCAACGCCCAGATCAGGCGGCAAAAATGCGAAGCGTTTTTGTCGGTGTTGAACCTGCGGTCATGCTGGTGATAGATGAGAATGCCTTTGATCTGCTCATTGCGCTGCACTTGTTTTCATGCTGCCATCACCGCATGCGTTATGGATGGAGTTGTTCGCCATTGCTCAGCATTTCAATGAATTGAGCAATCTTCCTTGCACGTGTCTCGGCCTTCTTGACGTTTTGAACGCGGAACAAGATGGCGTACCTGTTTCGGCTATTGAGCGTTGCAAAAAACGCTTTGGCTTTCGGGTTTGCATCAAGGGCTTGCTGCAAGTCGTCGGGGACGGTCGAAGTGCTCGCTGACGAATATGCCGATTGCCATCTTCCGTTCTGCTTGGCCCGTTCTATTGCGGCCAGGCCTGCCGGCCGCATTCTTTCAGCTTCGATCAGTGCTTCCGCCTTTTCCTTGTTGATCTTGGACCAGATGCTGTTGGCCGTTCTGGGTGTAAAGCGCTGAAGCCAATAGTCCTGGTCCTCTGATTGTTTTTGGCCATCAATCCAGCCATGGCAAAGAGCGCTCTCCAGAGCTTGTGCATACGTGACCGTTGGCTGCTTGGCGGACTTCTTTGCCAAGCGAAGCCATACGCCGGGCGAAGCGCTGCCATTGTCCTCAAGCCAGGCTTCCCACTCTGATTGCGTTGCGAATGTAAGTCTCGGTTCGCTCATGGCGCGTTTACGAAAAGCCTGAATCCTCCCTGCCCCGCCTTTCAGGCAACCACGGCGAGGCACGCGGCGAATATAGGCATCGTGCGCCGGCGTTCGATGGGCCGGGATATCCGACCGACCGTCACACTGCCGGCCCCCCAACGGGCGACGCAAGCAGGCAAAGCCGAGAGAGCTGGCATCTCTGATAATCGTCGATAGCTCCGCCCGCCGCAGGACGAGCTGCATTGCATCAGCGAGCAAGGTCAGTCGTCACGGTTAGTCCCCTTACTGCTCTTCGACCGGGCTCGTCGGGATGCTTTCCTCGCTGTTGCCTTCGGTCCGATGGGCGCCACCGTCCCGCCACTCTCCAACCGCTTCACCTCTTCAACCGCCCGGTCAAAATCGCTGCTCGGCTCCGCAGCCTCCAGCCGCCGGCGCTCTGCCTCGTACTGCTCGAATTGCGCAAGCGCGTGTTCCTCGGCCAGTTGGTGCGAGATCGCGCCAGCGTGGGTCAGCACGTCGCGGTCGTTGAACTGAAGGAACGCATCCAGCCGCTCGACCCACTCGGCCATATGCATCGGCTTCCTGCGCCGGGCCTGATCCTCGGCGAAGTCGAGGTACATGGTGACAACGCGGTTGAGTTCCGTGATCTCCGGCTGCGACAGATAATTCTTGGCCACCGTGACATCGGCTTTTCGGATAGGCCCGTGCGGTGCGTTCTTCCACGTGGTCAGGCCCATGTGGGGCTGGGAGGCATCGGCACGGCCCTTGATGACCTCGGCGGCGGTGCGGCCGTGGATGGCGAAGTGCAGCTTGTTCTGCACCGTGGCAAAGAACGTCTGGCTCAGCGTATGCGTGGGGTCATAGTCGATGCTCGTGGCGTAGATGTCGGTGATCTTCTGATAAAACCTCCGCTCCGAGGCGCGGATGGCGCGGATGCGTTCGAGCAGCTCATCGAAGTAGTCGACACCCAGCGAGCGCCCCTCCTTCAATCTCTCGTCGTCCAGCACGAACCCCTTGACCAATAGCTCCGACAGGCGGGCGGTGGCCCACTGGCGGAAGGCCGTACCGCGCGCGGAGCGTACGCGGTAGCCGACGGCGAGGATGGCGTCGAGGTTGTAGTGGTCAACGGCACGGCTGACCTGGCGGCGGCCCTCGGTCTGAACTATCCGGAAATTCCGGATAGTTGCCGAGGGGTCAAGTTCGCCCTCGTCGTAGATGTTGACCAGGTGCTCGTTGGCGGTCTTCACCGACACCTGGAACAGCTCGGCAATCAGCCGTTGCGAGAGCCAGACCGTGCGGCCCTCCAGCCGAACCTGCAGGCGGGTAGCCCCGTCCTGGTAGATCAGAACCTGGCCGTCCGGTGGCGGCTCGGGGAGCTCGTGCTTATCCGGCATCGGCCACCCCCTTCGAGCGCTCGCGCGCCACGGCCATCAGGCGCTCGCACTCCCCAGGGCACACATCCAGCTCCGCCAGTTCGTCGTTGAACCCGTCGCGGTAGGTGTCGAAGGAGTCGGCGGCATACTCCTGAAGGAGCAGGTCGAGAGTGACGTGTTTGTACTTCGCGGCACCGATCTGGCCGCGCGGGGCATCAGCCGACTTGCAGAGGATCCTGGCACTTGTGAGGTCGGTGTTATCGGGGTCGGTGCGGACCATCGGGGCTACGTCCTGAACTCGTTCATCGTGCGGTATCTGACGGAATTGCCCGGGCGCGGCGCGGCCTGTCCCTTCTCCCTACATCTTCTCACCCTACGTCTTCCTCCGCGCACCTACGACAAGGCACGCCGCAAATATACGCGCCGCCTGCCGTCCTTCGATAAGCCTGCGCATGGTTCGGTGCAGTCATCATGGAGCCGGAAAGTGATGTAGCGAACTAATGATCGGACCGAGCCTGCTGATCCAGAAGCTCCTGCCGACGTACGATAAGCGCTCCTTCCAGTTCCGCAAGCTTGCCAGCCCAACGATGGACTGTTGCACTGTAACTGATGGCAACCCTCGCGCTGTCTTGCGCGTTGGACGTACGGCCAGCAACGTAGAGCCACGGGGCCATCGCGATATGTGCCACTGCAAATCCGGAGGATCGCAGGGTGTGGCCGACGGGCAGATCGCACAGGTGTACGGTTCTGTATGCAAGCTCGGCGATCTCCTTCGCATGCGGGTTCAGTTGCCCGGTGGCACAATACGACTCGACAACTGCCAGCGCCTCAGCGAGCGGCGCCTGGTATTCCCGTTCCGGATTGGCACTGCGCCAATAGACGAAGGCCAACCGAGCTGCGGTGAGAGCAAGTTCGATTTGTTCTCTTGGATCGAGGCCTTCGAGAATTCGTTCGTAGGATGGAAGGTCCATGGGCAATCTCCTATAGTTCTATAGGCAGCCGGGCAGCAGCACGCCCCCCGCCTTATCATCCACCAGCGTTGCGAACATATGGCAACGAAATACCATGAAACGTCAACACCGATTCGTAGTGATACAGCCGGCCGGCAATTCGGAGTTCAAACAAACCCGCCAGGCGCACGCCGTGCCGCCCCAATCAACGGTACGCTCCGATGGAGCTTCAATCCGATTTCGGAACGTCTCTGCTACAGACGGGTGCCTCCTGACGGAGGCCACGCTCGTGCCGCCGTAACGACCGCAACGACATCCGACGATTTGAACCACCATCATTCCATCCCCGACATTCCGCAGCCCAGCAAGCCCCGCTAGGGGCGAACCGTCTGTAGCAACCCGGGCACACAACGACCAGCAAGCCCCGTCAGGGGCGAACCGTGCCGCCGTCATTCGGATCATCAAGCCACCGAAACAAATACCGCTGATCATATTCAACATCGAATTGCTCCAGCATCCTCACATATTCCTCCCGAAACGTTTGCTTGTGATGATGCCGCTCCTGATTCCGTATATACTCGATCACCGTCGACAACTGTGACCGCGAAAGCGTAAATGCGCCGTATCCCTCCTGCCAGCGAAATGCACCACGAACCCAGCCTTCACTGTTGACGTGCTTTGCTGAAAAGGCCTTGATATCGCGCACAAGATCCGACAAGGCCACATCCGGACGGAGCCCGATCAAAAGATGGATGTGATCGGGCATACCGTTCACCGCCAACAGCTTGTGCCCGCGCTGCTGCACGATGCCGGTCACGTACTTGTACAGATCCTCCCGCATCGACTCGTGATAAGACTCTGGCGATCCTGTACAGCGAAAACCAGGTGAATCAGGAGTTGCTTTTAGGTATTCGGCATGGCTTTCATACTCCGCACACGTTTGTTTATGATTTGTGTGGAGAGAGTAATACATAACCCGCGCCTGAAACATTCGGAACATATAACGATCAAAAATATCTGCCATTAAATAATTACGCGGGCACAGCTCCCCCCCCCAAAAAAACGCACTGCCCCCTTGCGATCGATTCGCAAGGGGGCAGGTGTATCGAACGAAATTACCGGCGGCCCTTCGCGGGGCGGCGCGCGATTATCAGGCAAGGTCGGTTATCAAGCCAGGTCGAATCGGTCCAGATTCATCACCTTGTTCCATGCGGCCACGAAGTCGTGCAGGAACTTCTGCTCGGAATCCTGGCAGCCGTACACCTCGGCAAGGGCACGGAGCTGCGAGTTGGAACCGAAGAGCAGATCGACGCGCGTGCCGGTCCACTTCAGTTCGCCGGTTGCACGATCGCGCCCCTCGTAAATGCCCTCGGCCCCCGACGCCGGCTTCCAGGCCGTGTCCATGCTCAGCAGGTTCACGAAGAAGTCGTTGCTGAGCGTCTCGGGGCGCTTGGTAAAGACACCGTGTTGCGCACCGCCCACGTTGGTGTTCAGGACACGCATGCCGCCAACCAGCACGGTCATCTCCGGGGCGGTGAGCGTCATCAACTGCGCCCTGTCAACCAGCAGCTCCTCGGCCGATACGCTGAAGCGGGCCTTCAGGTAATTGCGGAAGCCGTCGGCGGCGGGCTCCAGCACGGCGAAGGACTCCACGTCCGTCTGCTCCTGCGAGGCATCGGTACGCCCAGGCGTGAACGGCACGGTAATGTTGTGGCCGCCGTTGCGCGCGGCCTGCTCGATGCCGGCGCAGCCGCCCAGCACAATCAGGTCCGCAAGCGATACCCTCTTCCCACCGGTTTGCGCGTTGTTGAACTCCTGCTGGATTCCCTCAAGGGCCTGCAGCACGGTCTCCAGCTGGGCGGGCCGGTTGGCCTCCCAATCCTTTTGCGGCGCCAGGCGGATGCGCGCGCCGTTGGCCCCGCCGCGCTTGTCGGAACCACGGAAGGTGGATGCCGAGGCCCACGCCGTGGAGACCAGTTGGGAAACCGAAAGCCCGGAGACGAGGATCCTGTTCTTGAGCCCGGCGATGTCCTGCTCGTCGATCAACGGATGCGTCACAGCGGGAACGGGATCCTGCCACAGCAATTCCTCGGCGGGCACTTCCGGGCCAAGGTAGCGCGAGCGCGGGCCCATGTCGCGGTGGGTCAGCTTGAACCACGCGCGGGCGAACGCATCGGCGAACTCCGCCGGGTTCTGGTGGAATCGTCGTGCGATCGGCTCGTAGATCGGGTCCATCCGCAGCGCAAGGTCCGCGGTGGTCATGAAGGTCGGCACTCGCTTGGAGGGGTCGTGCGCGGCGGGCGCAAGATCCTTGTCGGCCACGTCCTTGGGCGCCCACTGCCAGGCGCCGGCCGGGCTCTTGGTCAGCTCCCACTCGTAGCCGAACAACATGTCGAAGTAGCCGTTGTCCCAACGGATCGGGTTCGGGGTCCAGGCTCCCTCCAGGCCGGAGGTGATCGTGTCATCGCCCTTGCCGCCCCCGAAGCTGCTGATCCAGCCGAAGCCCTGCGCCTCGATGGGGGCGCCCTCAGGCTCCGCGCCAACAAGGGCTGCGTCGCCGGCGCCATGCGCCTTGCCGAAGGTGTGCCCGCCCGCGACAAGGGCAACGGTCTCCTCGTCGTTCATGGCCATGCGCGCGAACGTTTCGCGAATGTCGCGGCCGGAGGCAACCGGATCGGGTTCGCCGTTGGGGCCCTGCGGGTTCACGTAGATCAAACCCATCTGCACCGCGGCCAGCGGATTTTCCAGCTCACGGTCGCCGGAGTACCGCTTGTCGCCAAGCCAGGTATCCTCGGCTCCCCAGTAAATATCTTCCTCGGGCTCCCACACATCCTCGCGCCCGCCGCCGAAGCCGAACGTTGTGAAGCCCATCGATTCCAGCGCGCAGTTGCCGGCAAGCACCATGAGATCGGCCCAGGAAATCTTCCTGCCGTACTTCTGCTTGATCGGCCACAGCAGGCGGCGCGCCTTGTCCAGGTTTCCGTTGTCCGGCCAACTGTTAAGCGGCGCGAACCGCTGCGTGCCCGATCCGGCGCCGCCGCGACCGTCGCCGATGCGATACGTGCCCGCGCTGTGCCACGCCATCCGGATAAAGAGTCCCCCGTAGTGGCCGTAGTCGGCCGGCCACCAATCCTGCGAGTCGGTCATCAGCGCGTACAGGTCGTTCTTCAGGGCCGCAAGGTCCAGCGTCTTGAACTCCTCGGCATAATTGAACTCCCCGTCCATCGGGTTGCTCAGGGAAGAATGCTGATGCAGGATCTTCAGGTTCAACTGGTTCGGCCACCAGTCGCTGTTCGACGTGCCACCGCCGGCATTGGCTTTGCCGGCCGCACCCGTTACCGGGCACTTGCTGTCGTTGCTCATCGTTGCTCTCCTCTATGATGGATTCAGGTTTGGATCTGTTCTGAATGGCTTGGCGACTCACATGCCACAACTGCCGGCAGCTTGGTTGCCGCTGCGCACGGTGGGGCGAGTTTCCGAACAGACATGCACATGCACAGGCACGTGGCAAGGGCAGTGCACGACTGTTCGGAGGCCGTCGGCAACGGCGCGCGGCCCTGCCGACCACAAAAGCGCCACCGTTGGGTAGCTCCCAGAACGTGGGTTGCCGGGCAACAGTTCCTTGGAATCAGGATGATCGATCCGGGG
The DNA here is from genome assembly GCA_966128725.1 of uncultured bacterium. GTDB lineage: Bacteria > Bacteroidota > Ignavibacteria > OLB7 > OLB7 > JAFDZV01. Next base: position 29,985 of record CBHYLN010000060.1, read on the forward strand.
AAGAACCATGGGGGCCGAACAGGCTGCCGCCGAGCGCCGCGGGCCACACCGGTCACAGCGCGACCTCGGCACATAGGATCGCAATATGCACCATGTGGCGGCAACGATACAATCGGCCCCGCCCTGCAAAAGCGCACACGTCTCGGTGGGCCGCGCCGGCCTTGCATGCGGAGTTATCCCCCCTTCATGTTCGCCGGCGGTACGCGACCGTACGGCAACACGATGCGCTGTCGCCGAGAGGTTCATGGCCTCCAACGATTGGCGCCACAACAACAACAAGGGGCCGGGAACACATGGCTCCCGGCCCCGTTCAAACGAGCGTCGGCGATAGCGGAGCGGTTAACGCACCAGTACCATCTTGCCGGTGGCAACGCCGGTGTGCGTGCGCCACTCAACCAGATACACGCCGCCGGTAAGGCCGCTGATATCGATCACGGCATTGCCCTCGAAGGCCGGCAGTTGCTGCGTGCGCACGCGACGGCCCTGGATGTCGGTAAGGGTAATCGTGCTGCGCCTGCTGGAGCTGCCCTTCAGATACGCGGTGCCCTCGTCCGGACCGTTCACCAGCAGCAGGCTGGGAGCCTGGTTTCGGTGCGTGGGCACGTCGGCGCCGATGCAATCGGTCACCACGAACTGATGCATCATGCCGCCGCCGATGGAATCCTCGTGCGTGAGGATGTGGCAATGGTACATGTAGCTGTTCATGGGCTCAACC
>CBHYLN010000061.1:0-30555 GCA_966128725.1 uncultured bacterium
TCTCGCCGATCAGATTCTCGGCAATCGTTACGGCTACAGCCGCCCCGCCGGCGGGTTCTGGCACGCTGTTGGGGCCAGCCCCGGGGCCCCCCGCGTCTGGTTTGCAGGCCCGCTGAGTGCGGGCGCGTCGCGCGCTATCGCCCGGGTGTAAGCGCGGGATCCCAGCCGGCAAGGGTAGCGCCGGCCTGATAGGCGCTCTCCAGAAACCCGAGCAGGCATGCACGGGGATCCTGGCTGGCGCGGACTGCCTCGTACGAAAGCAATGCCATCGAGCTGCCACGTTGTTCCACCCATCGCGCCGGCGCAGGCAACGGCATATCGCGCAGCCCGGCCGGTTCCGGCCAGGCGTAGGCGTAGAACGCCGGTTCACGCACATTTGCATCACCCGCCCAGAAGCCGAAGCTGATTACCTCGTGCGAGTACGCCTCGCGAGCCACTCGGTTGGCGCCCTCGATGGGGGGCGCCGTGCGCCCGGAGAATCGTGTGATCACCAGATCGAAGCTGTGCCAGAACAGATGGATCGGCGTGGTTTTACCAACGAACCCGCCACCGAACTCCCAGAACACGGTGTCGACCCACACCAGGATTTCCCAGAACCGACGGACGTATTCCGCCTGATAGGCGCTGTGGCCCGTGTCCTCGGCGAACGGCGTGGTGAACGGCATATCGTACGGTTGTGCCAGGATGGACACCGTGATGCCGAACGACGCAAGCGTATTCATCAGCGTGTTGTGGAACCCGGCCACGCCGAGGCCAGCCAGCGGCGTGGCCGAACGTTCGCCCCGGCTTGTGCTTACAACCAGTTGATGCTCGATGACGTCAAGCTCGATCTCGAACACGATGCCGTTGCAGGGGATGGGGCGCGTGGTAATGCCGCGCGAGGATACGTACAGCGGCACGTGCCACCAGTGATTGCGCGGTGGCATCAGCGCCAGGCGCACCTTGCCGACAATCTGCGCGAACAGATGCAGCGTGATCTTTGTTTGCTCCCATTCATCAAGCGGGAGCTGCGGAAGCTGCTTCGAATCCATACGATGCGGTCAAGTAACGTGGGGTTGGGTTGCGCTGCATCCTTCGGGCTGTGTTGCGCAGCCGGATACGCGCCGTGGTTCAGGCCTTTGCACGCGGCGACTTTTTTTCGGCCGCGCCGGCCTTGCGCTGCATGATCTTGGTGATATAGGCCTCGGCATCCGGTGTCACGCATCCGGTTTCGCCGTGATTCACGTTTACCGTGCCGATTACTCGCGCGGTTTCGATGGCCAGCTTCATCATGGTTCCACCGCGCGCGCCGATGGCGATTACCGTGTTGTTCATCGCGTGCCGCACGCGGTTCTTGGCGGTGTGGATCGTCTCGCGAATGCGGCCCAGCAGCGGTTCGAGGTACGCATCCGGTATATCCGTGGCGGCCAGCGCCGCCATCATCGTCCAGCCGGCGCTGGCAATCCATTCGCTCTTCGCCTCGATCCATTTCTCGGCCAGCGCCACTGCCTCCGGAGTGCCGGCCGCCAGCTTGGCCACCGCGTCGGTCATCACGTAATTATCCAGATCCCGCGCCCAGACATTCAGTATGGCGGGCGTCATTTCCGCGGGCGGGGCAATCATCGTTGCCAGCACACGCGCGTCATGATTGCCGCTTTTCCAAAGCCCGAGCGCAAGCGCGAGATCCGTTTTGATCTTCTTCTTCAGGCTTCCAAGGTTCGCGTAACTGACACCGTAGGAGTCGCCGCGCACACCATGCCGCGTGTACACCCTACGATTCTGTTCGGTTCCCATGGATTCCAGTTCGCGGAGCACTTCAGCAGTGGTCATTGTTGTCGGGATTCCGTTGGTTGCAGTTGCCGATATGCGCATGTGGCCGCCCGAACGTCGGCGGAGCATGTGCCGCCAAAATGTTGCACGCGGGCGTTTGGTGCAACGGTATCGTTCGTGCAATCAACGGGCGCGGAAGGGGGTGGCGTTGCGGGGCGGGCGATGATCTCTCAGACATCGAACGGCGAGGCTTCCTCGCCTTCCACGGTGTCGTCCTCATCCTCGGCGTCGCCCGGACGACCCAGCACATAGGCCGTGTGGCGCACCATCCCGAACAACAGATACAGCAGCATGAAGGGGAAGATTGCCTCACCGCGCGTGATAACCGAGGCAACGATGCCGGCCAGCAGCACCGCGAATTTCAACGGGGCCTTCGCGATGCTGCGCTTGCTGGGTTTCGGCAGCGTGTCGTAACGAACCGTGCTTACCATCAGCAACGATACGCCAATGGTGATGCTGGTGAGCAGTGCCGGCTTTGCGGCGGCCGGCAGAAGACCATCGGCTGGAAGGTGATAGAACACCAGGTAGCTGATCAGCACATACGCGGCCGACGGGATCGGAAGCCCACGGAAATAGTCCTTGTCGAACCCAACCAACTGCACGTTGAACCGCGCGAGGCGCAGCGCCCCGCACAGCGCGGGCAGCGATGCGATCACAACGCCAATGGTTTCCCACTGGCGGAAAAACGCGCTGTACAGGATAAACGAGGGGGCGGCTCCGAAACTGACCACGTCGGCAAGCGAGTCAAGCTCAACGCCGAATTCGGAGGTGGAGTTCGTAAGGCGTGCCATCGCACCGTCCAGGGCATCGAATATCCCGGCCAGTACAATCAGCCATGTCGCGGCCATGTAATCACCGTCGGCGGCCTTCACAATCGCGAAGAATCCGCTGAACAGGTTCATGCTGGTAAACAGGCTCGGGATAACCGAGCGCGTCACACGGATCGGCACTGGCGTGTAGTACTGTGAACGGGATGCACGGCGCGGCAAGGGCCGAAACGCCGTACGATGCAACGATCGAATCCACCTGCGTGCTGGCTGTCAGCCGGGCATGCGGCACAGAATCGTTTCTCCGGCAACAACCAGGTCGCCCAGCGAAACGTTGACCACCATCTCGGGCGGTACAATCAGATCCATGCGGCTTCCGAACTTGATCATCCCAAAGCGCTCGCCAACCTGAACGTTGTCGCCAACGTTCAGCTCGCATACGATACGGCGTGCAACGGCCCCGGCAATCTGCTTGAACAGCACCTTCACCTGGCCGTTGGTAACGCCGATGTGCGTCCGCTCGTTTTCGTCGGATGCCTTGTCGTGGAATGCCACCAGATACTTGCCTTTCACATAGCGGTAATAATCAACCTTGCCCGAGATGGGATGCCGGTTGACATGCACGTTCAGCGGTGAAAGGAAAATCGAAATCAGCTTCGCGTTGCCGTGATGATACTCGTTGTCGACAATATCGCGGATCACCACGACCTTGCCGTCGGCAGGCGAAACGATTGTGCGGCCGTCATCGGAGCCGGCCGGCACCGAACGATCGGGATCGCGAAAGAAGTAGGCCGTGAATGCGCTGAAGAATAATGCGATCGCTATCAGCAGCGCCTTCAACCACAGATAGGGGACAAAGAGCGCGACAGCAACAACAACGACAATCGCGATCGCCATCGTAACAATGACATCGCGTCCGTAACGGGTAAGCTTCATACAGGGTCGGTTCAGATCTGGCCTGCAATAGTACGAAAAAGGATCGACAAGCGGGGGCGTTCGTGTTCGCGAGCATTGCCACACCTGTTGTGCGTGCGCGCGATTGTTATTGCACCACCATCTTCCGCATCGCGGTCAGTTCGCCGCTGGTCAGCTTGTAGTAGTACATGCCCGCCGGGAGCGCGCCTTCAACAATCGTGGCCCGATATACGCCGGCCTTCAGCGGCTCGTCCATCACGCGCAATGCCTCGTTGCCAATGGCATCGTACACTACCAGGCGCGTTACGTTGTCGAACGGAATCTCGAACTCGATACTGCCGCTTCCGGTAATCGGGTTCGGGATGTTCTGTTCCAGACGGAAGTTGTGCGCCGACAACGTGAACAATCGCTCCAGCAACCCGCAGATCGGGTCGCGCACGAACAGGCCCGGCGAGGGCACGATCTCGAGGTAGGGCAGGCCCGTTTCGATCGTGAACGGAAGCTCCGAGCGGTCCAGCAGATCAAACCGCGTAAGGAATCGGATCGCGAACATGGCGCCTGTGTCCGGCGCGGCGCCGTTGGGAAGGATTGTTGCCGCCAGTTGATTGGGTGAGCGTATGATGCCCGTGCTCCAGGTGCCGGAATTTCTGCCCTCCGGCTTCGCGGCCAGAAATCCGAGCAGCTCGTCGCGGAACCCAACCCGCAATTGCATGTCGTTGATGGGCAATGTGTCCAGCCGGCCGGCCAGCTCCACATGAATCGTGACCTCCTCACCCGGCCGTGCATGGTAATCGCGGCGAATGAACGCCGGCACAATCAGCTTGGCGCCCACGCCCCGTAGCCGTGCGGTAAGCGGGCCGGCGCTTGTCAGGAAATCGATCGAAGCCGTTTTCAGGCCGATCGTTGCCGGTGTGAACGCGCATTGCACGCGCACGGAGTCACCGTCGGCCACGACAAACGGAGGCGTTGGCGAAAGGATCGTGAATGCCGCGGCCGTGTCGCCAACAAGCGCCTGGCCGGTAACCACCGCGTCGCCCACGCCGTGATTGCGGATCGTGACGAACCCCGTACGCCGAAGCGTGATCAGCACCGTGTCGAAATCATGATCGTCCACCGTAAGCCTGGGCACCACGCAGGAGACAACGGCGCCGTCGATCATCGCCGTGCTGTCGCCGGCAACCGCGTCGGAGCCCGCGCCAACGCTGGCGCTGATTGGCCCGGCCGTCGCCGCCACAAGCCGAACCGGCACGTACAACGTGTCGCCGGGCGCAAGAACGCGCGGCAGGAACGGAACCGGCAATCCGGGCCGGGTTGTATCCAGCGTCATCGCCGCTGTTACCGTTGATATCCCCGCCAGTGCGGAGATCGTGATCGGCTCGTTGCCCGTGCTTGCGAACGCAACGGCTGTATCCACCGTGTCGCCGATGCACAGCGTGCCCAGCCGCAGCCGGCGTGCCCGGATTACCGGCTGCGTGCCGATGCCGAGAAGCTGCGCCCGGGCTGTGTCGCCGTCGGTTGTCACCAGCACAATGGTCGCGGCGAACGGGCCGATCGCCGGCGGTGAAAAACGTATGCCAAGCGAGCTGGTGCGGCCCGGCGGTACCGAATCGATGCGGCGCCAATCCGGCGGAGCAAGCGCGAACGCGCCGGCTGCGTCGGCGGTGATGCCGATCGATGCAATCCTGTACGTTGCCGATCCCGTGTTGGAAACAAACGAGAGCGAATCGTTCATCGTGCCAACACGTCGCCGGCCCCAGTCCTTGCCGGTGATTGCCGGTATGGGATATGGGCCGGTGCGCGCGCGTATCGGAATACGATAACTACCGCAATCGGTGGTCACCGCCAGTGTGTCGTGATATTCGGTGTTCTTCTGCGTGCCGGTGAACGCCAGCGTGGCCGCCGTGCTTTCGCCGTTGCGGAGCGGCCGACCCAGGCCCACCAGATCGCGGAGCGTGAAGCCGTTTGCTCCGTTGACCAGCGTGATGGCAATCGGCGTTACCAGCAGCGGCCGCTGATTGGTGAACACCAGTGGGATCACCTGCTCGATCGCGATCGGCACGTCGAGCATTTCCAGCGGGCTGGGCGTTACCGCCAGCGAGTGGGCGAAATACGTGTAGGGGATTTCCACGGTGCGGCCGTCGAACGCGCGCAACGTGACATGCGTGGCTGCGTCGAGCGTGGGATCGATTGGCCGCAGCACAATCCGGTACCCGGCATTGCCGCCCGCCACGAAGGGTGTGATCTCCGGAGCAACATTCACGGTCGCGGGGTCGATCTCCGACACATAGGGCACAAATGTCCAGGCCGGACCGATGCGTGTTATCACCACCACCGAGGAATCGCAGCGGTCAACACGGTCGATCACCAGCGAGTCCGGCGCGATCGCCTCCTGCAACAGGCCCGGCACGGGATACGCATAACTTGGGCCGATATCCTCGATGTAGTTGGTGGGATGTGGCGCTGCCGTGGTTGCCTCCGGCCGTTTCCGTTGCGCGAACGGCTTGAAGCTCTCGTAGCCCCTTCCGGCCCCGTAGGCAATCGCCGCGCACCGGCCGCCAACCGAGCGCAGCGTGTGCGAGCCCGGGGTCAGTGTAATCCGCGCATGCTTGAACGGCGCATCCAACACCGCCTGCGTTGTAATGCCGGCGCGCGCGCCGTCGAGCCACAGCTCGGCGCTGGTGTCGGCCACCACAATCGCGTAGTTCTCCAGATACACCGGATATGCCGGGGTGTACAACCGTGCCACATTGTACCACGATTCGCGCGGCACAAGCGTTGCCATCGCCGGCGCCCACGTGTCCAGCGAGAGCTCGCCCTCGGCGCTGGGTGTGATCGTCCGCGCGAACGATCCGGTAATCGCCATCGCCTGCGCGGGCTGGTCCGTCCGGATCGCGAATGGGGCGTTGAACACGCCGGCGCCCGTTCCGCTGCGCGTGTGGCTGTAGGTTACGAACTCGCCCTCGTTGAGCCGGGCAAACGGGTAACCGTTCGAGAGGTACACCGTGGTAAGGCCCGGCGAAGTGGCCAACACGCGGATCAGCTCCTCGGTCTGCGCCTCGCCGGCCGTGGCAAAGGGGCGATACACAAACGTTGATCCCATCGCCGATGTGGGCGCCAGCCATTCCACCGTGCAGCCGCTGTTGCTGTTGCCGGTGGCAGTCTGCGCCAGGTTGGCGCCAAACCCGCCCTGCGTACGCGGGTTGCCGCTGATCACACCCACAGGTTTCGTGGCCGAGATACGCGTGCCGGTAAGATCGCGTACGGTGGCAAACGTGCCGCCGGGGTCGTGTGTCTGAACGCGCACCGATTGGCCGGCATTCAGCATGAACGATGTATCGCGCACCCAGTAATCGGGCGTAACGTGCAGGTCGGTTGGTGCGTGGAAGCTAACCTCCGTTCCGTCCTGATCGGCAACAACAACAATCCCGGCCGGCGCGGCGGTGATCTCGGTGCCTTCCTCGTTGTTCTGATTGCGCGAAAGCTCCTGCACGAACGCGGCGCGCAACGCCAGCGCCCGGTATTCGGTTCCCCAGGATTCCACCGGCAGCGCGGTGAACGCCTCGCAGCCGGCTCGCGTGATGAAGTAGCAGTTGACGGTGATGGGTTGGCTTGCCTCAACAACCAGGCCGCGCGCGATCGGCGTGTTCAGCGAATCCACGAACGGGCGGGCGCCATCCAGATCCGCCTGGTCGGTAATCCACACGGTGCGTGCCGAGTCCGGCGTAACCGTGATGGTGCGATCAAATCCCCATGCGCCCTTTATGGTAACCTGTGTTGGCTGGTTCGCGAACACGAACAGGGCCATGCTCTCCAGGATCGGGCTCTGGTATGGGCCAATCCATGCGCGCACGGTATCGGGCACAACAATCCGGAACCTGCGCCCAAACGGCGAGGCCTGGTCCTGCGCGAACGCGCCTGCCACCGCCAGCACGCCAATCGCGCAGGCCGCTGCCAGCGTGCGCCAACCGTACAGGGCGCCACGGGTCCGCCGAAACGCATGTCTGGTTCGCATCGGTAACGTAGTAAGTAGGGGACCGGAGCGCGAAAGATACGCGGGCAGCCGGTACGGCTCAAGGTAACATCCAACGTGGCCGACAATTCTTGTCCGGCCGATTCTCGTAACTTCAGCGCCTTATGGACAAATTCGTGATTCAGGGAGGCACCCCGCTCAATGGTGCCGTGACAATCTCGGGCGCCAAAAACGCCACTTTGGAACTGATGCCGGCGGCGCTGCTTGCGCCGGGCGCGTATCGTATCTCCAACACGCCCAACATTCGCGACGTGTGGACCATGTCGCGCCTGATGGCTTCGATGGGAGCGCATGCCGAGCTGAACGGCGATGACCTGTTCCTCGATACAACGAACATCACCAGCCTGGAAGCCCCGTACGACCACGTGAAGCGGATGCGTGCCTCGATCCACGTGCTTGGGCCGATCCTGGCACGGTACGGGTACGCGAAGGTGTCGTTGCCGGGTGGATGCGCCTGGGGCCCCCGGCCGGTGGATTTCCACCTGAAGGGGCTGGAGCGCCTTGGAGCCGAGATAACGCTGGAGGGCGGATATATCATCGCGCGCGCCGATCGTCTGCAGGGCGGGCGGGTTGGGTTCGATTTCCCCTCGGTGGGCGCCACGTTCAACGTGATGGCCGCCGCCACGCTTGCGCGCGGCGTAACGGTGATCACCAACGCGGCGATGGAGCCGGAGATCACCGCCGCCGGCAGGCTGTTGCAGAAGATGGGCGCGCAGATCGATGGGCTGGGCACGTCCACCATCACGATCGAGGGGGTGGACGATCTGAAGCCGGTGAACGAGGAAACCATCCCGGACCGCATCGAAACCGGCACGCTGCTGGCCGCTGTTGCCATCACCGGCGGGCGAGCCACGCTGAAGCGCACCAACCCATATCATCTGGCCTTTGTGCTGGAGAAGCTGGAGGAAGCCGGCTGCGAGATCGACATCCGCGCCGATGAGATTACCCTGGCCGCGCCGGACGAGCTGCGCCCGGTGGATATTACCACGGCCGTGTATCCCGGATTTCCCACCGACATGCAGGCGCAATGGATGGCGCTGATGACCTGTGCCGCCGGCACCAGCACGGTAACCGATACGGTGTACAAGGACCGGTTTACGCACGTGCCGGAGCTGGCGCGCCTGGGCTGCGATATCCACGTAAACGAAAACACCGCAACAGTGCGGGGTGGGAAGAAGCTGACCGGCGCAACGGTGATGAGCACGGATCTGCGCGCCTCGGTTGCGATGGTGCTGGCCGGGTTGGTGGCCGAGGGAAGCACCGAGGTGTTGCGTATCTACCACCTGGATCGCGGTTACGAATCCCTGGAGCGCAAGCTGACCTCGCTGGGCGCTGTGATTCGCCGCGAGAAAACCGAGGAGCTGTAGCAGGCTGTTAATGCCTCCCCGGGCAGCCCAGCCGACGGCCCGGGCTCACCGCGTTGCGAACATGGCATGGGGAACACATCCCCATGGAAACAGAGAAGCCGAACGGAGGCGCCGTTCGGCTTCGGTGTATAAAAGCTGTTCTCTCCGAAACCCCGGCCCCGGGCTGCCAAGGCGGGCACAGGTACTACGCCGGCGCTTACTGCGGGCGTCCCATGATCGAGATCGAGAACGGGCGCTGTGTTGTCTGGCCCTGACCGAAGCTCACGATGGAGTAGAAACGGACCAGGATCACCTTGGGGTCGTAGCCGTTGCCGCTCACCAGACGCTTGAACGACCATACCACGTACGTGGGAACCGCATCGGCGCTGCCGGGGTCAACACCAACACCGCCCACCGTGATAACCGGCACAAGCTGCGGTACGTCCACATCAACAACACGAGCCGTGGTGGCGGCGCGATCCAGCGTTACTTCGTACGCGGCCGTTGATGCCTGCCACGTTACCGAGGTGATGCCGAAGTCGGCGCTGAGCGTGCCATCGCGCTGCACAAGGCCCCAGGCCATGGGGGCGTTGTCGCGATAATATCCGCCGCCCACGGGCGTGCCGCCGGAGCCCGCGGTATCAACCACCACGATGTGCCCGGTTACCGAATCGATCCCCTCGCTCACAATCGCCACCGGTTGCCCCACCACGCGGAGCGCTGCGGCCGGCTTTGTGCCCGTGATCGTGGCCGGCGCCTGCAACGTAATCGCGATGCCGGCGGTATCGGCGCGTTGCGCGCGGTTGGCCTGGGCGGCGCGGACTGCCAGATTGCTGATCGAGGCGGAATCCGCCACGGCGGCGCGCAGGCTGTACGGCGACGAACGCAGGATGAATCGCGGCGTCAGCTCGTTGCCGCCGTTGAAGCCGGTGATCACCACGCCCAGCCAATACTGCGCATCAAACGCGATGGTTGCCGGGATGCCGCCCGGCGTGCCGCCGCCGATGGCCACGGTGAACACCCCGCTCTTGAACGACACCGTCTGCGTTTCTTCATAGATCGGCGCCCCACCGGTTGCGGCGGAGTAAATGCGGAGTGTCATCTGCCGGTTGCCCGTAATCGGGGCGGTGCCGTCGTCGATGCGGCCCTGATAGTTGATGGTACGCGGCACCTGCGCCAGCGCGGTAGTCGCGGCCAGCAGCGCAAGGCACAGTGCAATGGCGTAGCGATTCATGGTCGGTCCCTCTGTATGATATTGTCGTTCGTGTTATTCAATTCATCGGGCTGTGGCCCGCCTGTCGGCCGCGAGCGGCATCAGCGGACGTAATGCACCAGGCGCGAGCCGGCCGGGCGTCCGTCGATCGTAAGGTTCAGCAGATAACTGCCGGCGGCCAACCCCTCCGGCTGCCACCGCAGCATCAGCGTGCCCGCCTCGCGGCGCCCCTGCGCCAACAGCTCTACCCGCCGGCCGAACATGTCGTGTACGGCAAGCTCCACCACGGCCGCCTGCGCCAACGCCAGGCGCACGCCCAGTTCGCTGGCAAACGGGTCGGGGCCTGCCCAGGTTATCGCGGTTTCGGCGGCGGCCGTCGGGCCGGCCTCCTCGCGTACCCCGGCGATCACCCCAATCGGCGTTATCTGCCAGAACCCGGTCCAGGTGCTCTCATCGCGTTCAACGCTGAGACTGTCGCTGGCAACCGGCTCACCGATGGTGGAGTACATCGTGCCCGCGCCAACATCGCGCACGTCGCCGCCGTTGGAGGTAATCTGCGTGATGGCGCTGCCCTGGGCATGCGCCGGGGTGGCCAACGTCAGCGCCAGCAGTGCGGCGGCCGCAACGGCCCTGGCCGCGGTCAGCACTGCCGGCCAGGGATTCGCCTTCTCGGAAGGGGTATGTGGCTCGGCGCCGGGGACGTTCGGGATATATGCTGTATCGGGCTTCATGGTCAGGCTCGCAATGAAAACGATTGTTCGATCATGCACGAAACAACCTAGGGAATGTTCCTAAAGAGTTCTTAAACGCGGAAATTCTGACAAATAATCGGAATCCGTGCTGCAGGCCCGGCTTCCGACAGTGTTCCGGATAACGGAGGAAGGTGATTCTCCTTCCCGGCGCGGTCGGCCCTGCATATCCGGGTATACAGGCGCGATTGCGTTATGGGCGGTTCAGGAGTTCACCGCAAAGGGCGCAAAGGCGCGCGAAGGAGTTCGGTATCCCTTCTTCATTCGCCCCCCTGCATAAAAAGGGGCCGGGGGGAGTTCCAACGGTTTGATACCGCCATCCGCCTGGCTGCATATCCGGGTACACAGGCGCGATTGCGTTATGGGCGGTTAAGGAGTTCACCGCAAAGGGCGCAAAGGCGCGCGAAGGAATTCCGCATCCTGCGTCTCTTCTTCATTCTCCCCTTGCACAAAAAGGGCCGGGGGGAGTTCCAACGGTTTGATACCGCCAGACCGCCATCCGCCTGGCTGTATATCCGAATATACAGACACCGCGTCCCGGTTGCGGCCCATTGATTCGGCACGACTCTCGGTTCTCACATTCGCAGGATTGCCCCTCACCATTCGGAGTCGGCGCAAACCCATCGGTTCCCTGCGCCGATATGCTCATGCGCCTTCGCGTTCTTTGCGCCTTCGCGGTTAATTCCACGGGACCATTTTCGACTGATAGGACGCCAACAGGAGAATCGAGCAACCATGCCTGCTGAGATTGCCGCCACATTGAGAAACACGCATGTGGCGGATTCTTCTCGCAAACGCCGCGGGGCCAGGAGTACGGCTACATTTCGCCGGCGCGTACCTTGGTCATAAGCTCGGTGATACGGCGCGCGGGGCCGGCGCCGTAGGCGTCCAGCGCGGCCTCGTAGCGGTTGTAGTACCCAAAGGCCTCGCGCCTTGCGCCACGGGCCGCGGCCGAGCGGATCAGGGCCTCGAACGCACCATCGTGCAGGTCATCCAGCGCCAACAGGCGTTCGGCCAGCGGCGGCACGGCCTCGAAGTTCTCGCGGTCCATCTCCAGCGCCAGCAACCGCTCCAGCGCCGTGGCCAACTCGCCGCGCAGGGATTCGCGCACGGCGTCCACCCACTCGGCATACATGCCCTCCAGAAAATCACCCCCGGCCAGATCCAGCGCCTGCCGGTAGGCCACCGCCGCGCCGAAGTAAATCCCCTCGCCGTGCAGCCGGTTTGCGCGTTTCATATGCTCGCGGAACTCCACCGCATCGATCGGCACATCGTCGCCCAATGTGTACACACCGTCGCGCTGTGCAATCGTGGTGCTGCCGCCCAGGAACCGTCGGGCGTAGGAGAGTGTGGCATGCAGGTTGTTCACGCCTTTTTCAATCGGCATGTCGGGCCACAGCAGGTCGGCGAGGCGATCGCGGGTAAGCTCGCCCAGCGTGCGCGCCTCGCCCAGCCGGGCAACCACCAGCACAGCCACCAGCGTGCGGGTCTTCGATTCCAGCTTCGCGCCGCCTTCATCAACACCTTCAATCCGGAGCGCGCCGAACGTGCGCAGAATCTGCTCCTTGGATTGCGCAGGTGTTCGTTCCGATGCCACGTTTTCGGCCAGTGTGTCCTTGTGCGGAGTTCTTGGGTCGTCCCCGAGAGCCTGCCGGAAGCGAGCCAGCCGTGTCTTGGGCAGTAAGGGGCCAATCGAATCGAGATGATGGTGGATTAATCCTTGAGAGTTCTCAAGTCGACAACGCTCAACGCTGAGTTCAACTGCCCGGTACGCTGCGTCGTTGAGTTCGCGTTTGCCCGTGCCATCAAGTTGCGCGGCGGTCAGCAGGATTCGTGCGATACGAATTGCGTCGCTTTCGGTCACGGATGTTGCGTTGAGACCCGCGATATGCTGTGCCAAGGCCTCCCATTTCTTGCTGGTAAGCGCCTCAATGATGGCCGAAAGAGTTCGGGCACGTCGCCCGGCTTCGGACGATGTATCCGAATACGCCGATTCAACCTGCTCCCGATATTTCTCCAGCTCGGCTGACTGACCAAGTGCGCCGTGTGTGTCGTTTGCATCAATGAGAGAACGAAGTCGCTCAACGGCAACACGCATTCGATTCAAGGGCGATAATTGTTCTATCTCGGTTCGATCGGCAGCCACCATAGCCGGCTGATAGCTCCCAAGCATGTTCCAGGCAATCTGAAACTGATGATTCGCAATTGCCGTTTGCAGCGGCGTTGTCCTGGCCGGCGGCGCGATGGCCAGGAAGTCCGATTCCAACTTGCTCAGTTCGGCAACGTTGCCTTCCACGGCAGCAACCAGCGGCAGGTGGAAGTAGTTCGTGCTCAGGTTGCGGTATGCGGGGTAGCGGTCCACCAGGGCGCGCAGCTCGGTGGCATAGCGGCGTACGCGTGCAAAGTCGCGTTGTTCGCGTGCGTAATTCGCCGCGTGCATCAACAGCTCGTACTCGGTAAAGAGATCGGCTTCGTGGCGCAGTCGCAACCCCGTCTCCACCATCTCGCCGGCCTCGGCAACACGCCCGGCCTGCATCATCGCCGGCAGCAGCACTTTGAACAGCGCATTCAGCGTCTCGGGCCGCATGCGGTCCAGCTCGCCGATGTACGGGGCGGCAAGGTCGAGCCCTTCGGCGAAATCGCCTCGGCTGAACGCGTACGAGGCGATCAGCCGGATTGCCTCGGCGGCGCCGCGCAGCTCTCGATCGCTTTGCTCCGACGGGGGTGGCAGCGTTGGCAGCAGGCCATCCAGAAACCCCTTGGCGCGTTCCGGGTCGCCGTGCGAAAGCGCGTCCTTCCACACCACTACCGCCGCGTCCAGACGTATCATCCGTTCGTTGGCGTCCTCGGCCCCGGCCGTACCAAGGCCTTCCAGCAGTGCCGCGATCTCGCCGGCAACACCGCTCAGGCGTTCGCGCGCGCCGGTGATGTACAGCCGGTCGCCGTACACCGAAAGCGCCTCCAGATACCCGCCGCGCTGTTCGGCCTCGGCGATGCTGCCCTGCTGGCGGAACGGCTCCACCAGCAGCCCGCACAGCGCCACGTAGGCTTCGGCATAAATCGGCGAAAGCTTGCGGCCCACCGCCACCAGCCACGCGAACAGCCGTCCGCGCTCCTCGGCGCCCAGCGCCTCGGGCTGCAACGCCTCCAGCGGCGCAACCGTGTACAGCTCGCCGGTGCCCTTTGTAAGGATGTCCAGCGTTGAGGTTGCCAGCTCCAGCCGTTCCGGCAGCAGTTGCGCGGCGGTTGCCGATGCGGCCTTCCACAGCAGTGTGTGCGTGAACGCAAAACACACGCGCCCTTCCTGATCGCGGGCGCCCAGCCGCACCGACGGCGTGGATACGGCGATGAAGCCGCCCAAAATCAGCCGTTCGAATGCGTGATCGTCCCAGCCAACCGTTCGCTCGGCCAGCCCGCGCAGCAGATCGCGATTGAACTGCTCGCCCAGATATGCCGCGGCGGCGAGGAGTGTCTGCTCGTCGCGCGGCAGCGACGCCAGGCGCCCGGAGAACCCGTGCACACGGTCGCCAATTGCTCGTAGATCCTCATCCGGGAGCGCGTTGGCGCGCCACTCCCAATCGCTTTCGTGGGTCGGCGCCAGATACTCGGCGCCGATCAGCTCGCGGAACACCTCGCGCAACGCCAGCGGTATGCCGGCCGAAAGCGCGGCGATCTGCTCCAGCATCGTCTCCGGCGGCTGTACCCCGAACAACTGCTCCACGGCCTCGGCGATGCCCGCGCCGTGCAGCGGACCCAGCTCCAGCTCCTGCGGCGGGATCGCGCCCGCCAGGGCCGAACGGAACGCGCGTAACGCCGGCGCCTCCGACGGCCGCGTGGTTGCCACCAGCAGCAGCGGGATCTCCTCGATCGCCGCCACGAATCGCGACAGCTCCTGCGATGTGTTCAGGTAGTGCAGGTCGTCCAGAATCAGCACCACCGGATAGCGGCGCGAGGCAATCTGCACGGCTTCCACCGCGGCGTCCACCGTTGCCACCGCACCGTCGCGGTAGATGCGCGCGGCCAGCGGCGCGGTAAGCGCCGGGCGCAGCACCTCCAACGCGTTCGACAGCGGGCCAAGCTCGATGCCCTCGCCCTCGTACCACTTGGCATGCACCACCAGCGAACGTGCCGTATGGTCGCGCGCGCGGGCTTTCAGTTCGTCGAGCAGCCGGCTTTTGCCCACGCCCGGCGGGCCGCTCATCCACACGGCGCGCGGCTCGCCCTCCAGCAGTCCGTTGAACGCTTCAAGCAGCAGCTCGAACTCGCGTTCGCGGCCCACCAGGGGCATGATGCCCCGGTTGATGAAGTCACGTATGCGTGGCGTCATGCCGATTACAATTGGTCAATGGATAGATCCGTGACGCCAAATGTACAGATTCCCGAAACGATGCCGGGGCCACCCTGCCGAAGCCGGCTGGCGGCAATCATGGGGTAGCCCGGCATCGGCATCGGTTCGCGCGCTCATCCGGCGCGGGTAGGCAATCCTTTTGTGTGCGCGGCAACCACGGCTGAGCCCGGAATCGGATCGGGACTGCCGTTTCGGAACGGGTAGCCTGTTCCGCATGCCGGGCAGGCCATGTGCAGCGGGTTGCGAACGGCCGTGCCGCACTCCGGGCAGGCCACAATCAACGGCGAGGCATCACACAGGTAACAGCGCGCGGAGTGTTCGTCGTTGACGGCTCCGCAGTGGGGGCATCGAGCGAAATAGGGCATGGCGTCGGATCGCAACGTTCGTTCATCGATTCCGCCGAAGCGGCGTTCGCGGCACATCCATCAAGGTGATCGATGCGCTTAAAGAGTTCCTAAAGCAACCCTCTGGGCGGACCCATGCGCCGGACAATCGCAACAAGCGATGCCGTTCGTGTGTTCTTCGCGGCTGGTTTGCGATGGCTCAAAGCGGCGATAGGAACGTTTTCGCCGCCATCGAGGCGTGCCAAATCCATTGCAATCGCGGTGCGACCGAATTCCTATCTTTGGCGCTGGCCGCGCATCCCGTCGCCGAGAAACAATTCCCCACATCCGTGGGGCTCGTGCGCCAGACGGATTCACATACGGGGGCCAAGGCCCTCAACCTGCATGAAAACTGCTGTACTGATTGCCCTCAACGGCGGGCTTGTCTTCTTGTTCATCTACCTGTGGAAGAAGAAGAACCTCCTGTCGTCGTTTGAAGGTGGTCGATGGTACCTCTCGTGGCTCGCCGTGGCGGTGATTACGCTGATGGACGAGCTGACGTCGATCTTTTACGCGCCGTCGGAGGCGCATCGTTTCATCGGCAAGAACGCGATCATCTTCATTGCCGCCACCTCGCTTGTTGTTCGGTTGCTCAGCCTTCGCCTGGCCGAGATAGCGCGCATCCTGGAGAAACACGGGATACGTGGCGGCGGTGTGTATTCGTTCAGCTATCTGGTGTTGGGGCCGTTCGCGTCGTTCATCGCGGTGTCCTCGATCTTCGTGGACTATATCCTGACCGCCTGTATCTCCACGGTTTCGGCCGTGGAAAACGGGCATGCGATGTTCGGGGCGCAGGCCAGCGGCATTATCGATTTCTCGTTCCAGATGTTCATCGTCTGGGGCGTGTGCATGCTGAACATCGCCGGCATCAAGGAAAGCGCTCGCTTCACGTTCGGCATCTTCATGGCGGCGGCGTTTATCCTGCTGTCGCTGGTGGCCAGCGGCTTCCTGGAGATGCCGGCGCAAGGGTGGAGCATCATCGCCAAAAGCGCCACCGATCTCGGCCATCAGTTCCAGACAACCGATCTGGAAACGATCATGCACAACATGAAGTTCGTGATCATCGGCATCGCGAGCTGTATCCTGGCGTATTCGGGTGTCGAGTCGGTTGTGCAGACCGCCGGCCTGGTCAAGAGCTGGCGGGATATCCGCAAGGCCTACATCTTCCTTGGGCTTACCGTTGGTATTGTCACGCCGTTGGTCTCGATGCTGGTGCTGGCGCAGCCGGAGATCAACTACGCCAAACACGAGGGCGATTTGATCACCCATTATGCCGGGTTGATCAACGGCCCGATGTTCGCCATCATGGTTGGCGGGCTTGCGAGCTTCACGCTGACGATGGCGGTGAACACGGCGTATGTGGCCTCGGCGGAGCTGATCGAGCGCGTGGCGCACCGATACGGCTTCCACTGGATTATCCAGCACGGCAAGCGGGGATCGCTGTATCGCGTGCACATCATGAACGCGTCGCTGTACACGGCGGTGATCCTGATCACGCGGGGCAGCCAGACGGTTCTTGCCGAGATGTACGCAGTGGGTCTGGTGGCCAGCTTTACCATCAACCTTGGGGCGTTGCTGATCTATCGGTATCGCCAGGGCAAGCTGCACGAGAAGAACGAACAGGAGGAGTACCACAAGTCGCGGTTCGGCACGTTGCTGCTGTTCCTGATCGTGTTCAGTTGCTTCATCTATCTCTCCATCGAGAAGCCCTACGGCCTTGCGATGTGGGCAAGCTTCACGGTGGTGTGCCTGATCATCGGCCTGCGGGTGGCGCGGAAGCGCGAGCCGGAGATCGCGCAACGGGCGCAATCCGATACGCCCATGGAGATGGTGCTGTATCTCGCCGAGCACGACACAACCCAGCTTCGCATCTACTTCCGCCGGCCGCAGGAGGTGCTGGAGATTGCTCCGGGCGCGGCCT
Source organism: uncultured bacterium (assembly GCA_966128725.1). Classification (GTDB taxonomy): domain Bacteria; phylum Bacteroidota; class Ignavibacteria; order OLB7; family OLB7; genus JAFDZV01. Next base: position 17,482 of record CBHYLN010000061.1, read on the forward strand.
ACGTGTCGTTCTTCTCGCCCAGAAGCGGCATTCCGGAAGCTCGCGGGCCGGGACATTTCCGGTTCTCGCTGGAGCGCGTTCCGCTGCGTGCGGCGATCAAGGGGATCATCGAGTTGATCCGCTACGAGTTCCCGGAGTACAAGGTGACGTTCTACTTCGGCTGGCCGCTCAGTTCCTGGTTCGATCGCATCTCAACCGGTGTGATGGTGCACGGGCTGATGAAGCTGCCGCGGGAGTTCCCGCAGTACGATTTCGTGATCGAATACAACCGCCCGTTGCCACAGCCGGGCGCGCAACAGATCGAAGCGTAAGGCGCACATGCCCCGCCGGCGCCCGCAGCAATGCACGCGCCGGCGGATTCAACAACAGTATCCAGCCGTATGAGCACTGCACAGCCTCTTGTTGGGATCATCATGGGAAGCAAAACCGATCTGCCCACAATGCGGCAGGCGGCGGAGGTGTTGGAACAGTTTGGCGTGCCGTTCGAGATGCGCGTGGTATCGGCGCATCGTACACCGGTGGACATGGCCGAGTACGGGATCACCGCCCACACGCGAGGGCTGAAGGTGATCATCGCCGGCGCTGGTGGGGCCGCGCACCTGCCCGGCATGGTGGCCGCGCACTCGCCGCTGCCGGTGATAGGTGTGCCCGTGGTGGCTACTGTATTGAACGGGCTGGACTCCCTGCTCTCGATTGTGCAGATGCCCAAGGGAGTGCCGGTGGCCACGGTGGCTGTTGGCATGGCCCGCAACGCCGGCCTGTTGGCCGTGCAGATCCTGGCCGCGCACGATCCCGATCTGCTGCAACGCATGATCGAGTTCAAGGAGAACAGCGCGCAGGAGTCGCGCGAGCAGAACAACGAGCTTGGCGCTGAGTGAGTGCCCCACCCATTGCGCATTGCCGGCGTGGGGTGGGCTGCAATTGATCCTTCAATCGAACGGGGCGCGCCGCGAATATGCGGTGCGCCCCGTTGTGGTATCCGGCCGGTGTCGCGCATCGGTGAGGTGCGCGCGCCGTCCTCAGCGATGGAAGGCCATGCTGGCGAACGTGACGGCCGAATCCTGTTCCACTTCATCCCACTGATCGTAGCACAGCAGGTGCCCGCCGGTGGGCCTGGCCGTGCGCAATGTGGCGTATATCGGCCCAACGCCACACACGCGGTAACGGTTGCGTTCGCGCGCCAGTTGGCCGATAAATCCGTCGGCGTCGGCACGTGCTGCGTGGTTCAGCAATGTGTGGTCGAAACTCCGGACCTCCGGCAGAATGCTGCGCGCGGCGAATGTGTCGCCAAACTTCCGGCCGATGTGGCACAGGTCGGCGCCGGCAACGTAGCATACCGATCGGTTCAGCGCCGCCGCCGATTGGCGGAGCGTGTCGTACAGGGTTGTCAGGCGTGTGTCGGTATGCGCCATTGCGCTGCCGGTTTCCACATACTGGTGCAACGAGCCCGTGAGAATCGGCACGATGCGGATGTCGCGATCCGGAAAGATGTGCCGCAGGAACACCGCCTGAAACTCGATGGAGTGCTCGCAGCGGTGTACGATCTGGTTGCGCGTAAGCCCGAACGGCAGCGCGGCGCGGAAATGCTCGATCAGCTCGCGGTCGGCCGGGAGAACGCCCAGCGGCGTCTCGAAATCCTTGTCGCAGATCATGAAGCTGTCGTAGCTGGCCCGGTGCGCCACGCCGAATATCACAAACGTGCTGGCCGTGCTGCGCGCCAATGCGCGGTACGCCGGACCGTAGCTGGCGCCGCCAACACGGAAGTCGATGTGCGGCGCAACCACGGCAATCGGTTCGGTGACGTCGTCGGTGGTTGCCTTCGCGGCCTCCGCCAGGAACGAGTCGAGCAACGCGCGAAGCTCGTCCGGCGCATCCGGGTACGACGTTCCCGCATGGGCGGCCGGGCGTGTCGGGGCATTGTTGAACGCCAGGTCCATCGCGGCTCGTCGCTTCTGGAATGCCGATGACATCAGGAAATGTTCGGCGTCCAGAATATTCACCATCGCCAGGAAGTCATCCACCGAGAAACTCCGCCCGGCCTCGGCAGCCTTGCGGGCGATGAACTCGGCGCTGCGTGCGCCGTCCATCAACGACAGGTAATCCAACGCAACGGTTGGCACGCGAACCTCGCGTTCGGCGTAGCCGTCGTCGTCGTATAACAGCACCATGCCGGGGGCAAGCTCCACGGCGTTGATATCATCACGAACAGGGGGCAGCGGGCTGGTACGGGTATAGGCCATGTGTCCGGGAGTTGCGAATAAGCATCGGAGGCAGGCGATACGTTGGGGCGCAGGCGCACCCGGCGGCAATATAGAACTTCGCGCCGCCGATGCATATGATCGCCGGCGGCCTGCCGGGCACGTGAATGTGGCGATGGTTATATTCAGCCCCGACGATTCGCACCCCTTTCCATTACACAACATTCGAAGAGATTGGAAACGCCCCGCACACAGCCGTCTGGCGTTCGATGGTTTGCAGTGCATTTGCGCTTGCTGGTGGTGACGGTTGCCGGCGCGATGACGCTTGCGGTGGCGCCGCTTGGCGCACAACCGTTTGAGTTCAAGGAATACGGCGTGGCCATCGATATGCCGCAGGGAATGGGGTGGCAACCGTACAAATCCTCCATACACGTAGATGGTCTTGTTGAATTGGTGACGGCGGGCAACTCCAGCAACGTGATAACGCTTTTCGTGGCCGATGGGGGCACCGACACGGCGTACACCAGCTTGGAGAGTTTGCAACGCCTGCTGGACCGCGCGGGATATTCCGGGACGGGCGCCATTGACGAGATCACCGTCAGCGGCTTCCCGGCGCTTCAGCAGGATCACCGGTCCTCAGGCATGGACATCACCGTGGGCTCGCGCACGATTGCGGTTGCAGCGGGTCGGCGCGCATACGTGCTGATGATCATCGCCTCCAGAAAGGATATCGAATCCAATCCGGACATTGCCGCGACTGTTGCCAGTCTCCGTATTGCCGGCGGCGGCCTGCGCTTGAATCTGCTTCCGTTGGCCCTTGGCGGTGCGGGCCTTGCGTTGCTTGTCATAGCGCTCCGCCATCGCGTGAAGCGCGATCGTGAGAAGTTTGGGCCGGCGACTCCGCCGAACTCCGACGCCGGCGATGCGTGAGTGCCGTGTTGCCGCGATACCCTCAACGTACGCGGCGAAGGGGCTGTGTGACCCTTCGCCGCGTGGCTCGCAATGCTTTCCGTGAATGCGTCGGTGCCCTTTAATGCAACGTGTAGGCCACCAATGTTGTTGTGGTCCGAGGGGTTTGTTTGGGTATGATCAGCACACAGCCCACATCCGGTGCGTAGAAGTTCTGGGTTGTGTTCCTGAGGCGCCATTTGAGAGTGTCGATAACATTCCGTTCATAACCATACACACGGTACCGACCCGGTGGTGCCGTCAATAACATATCGGTGGCGAGTACACGTGTGGCTACTCGTACAACGTCACAGCAGGTTATGACGTGTTCCTCCGCGAACACTTCATTCCGGTGTGCGGGATACTTCAGTGACAGTTTAGGTTGGCCGCAGCACAGCTGCGAAAGGCCGTCCGCGCGATTGCAGAAGAACGTGCCGTCTGGCTTGTTAAGGGCGGGATGATACTCTGGTGAGATATGAAACCAGGGTTCACCATTGCGTTCGTACACGCTGTCCACACGCAGCGTATCGAACGATTCGGAAACGATGGTGCCGGCGGTGTCGCGTGTAACGGTACGATATACCCAGGTGTTGCCTGCCGCAAGGGGCATGATCACGCCAAACCGTTGGCGAGGGGATGTGGGGGTGTCCGTGCATGCCGCACAGAACAGGCAACATAAACCCCCGACCACGACGCACAAGCGTACAATGTTCATCGTATTGGTTGTTTGAGTTGGGTGTCCGTTCTGAGGCGGAGTGGCGATAAAATATGCCGGGGTCGTTTGCCGTGCAAACCGTAATGCCGCGCCACGCAGGAACAGCGGCCCATGGTGTGCGCGGGGTGTGCCTATGCCGTGGCTGGGTTTTCCAATGCGTACAGGAATGTGTGGATGCCACGGTTGCGCTCGTTGAGAAATTCATCCACACGCACCATGCCGATTTTCTCGGCAACATGACGCGAGGCCGTGTGATCGAACGCCATGTTCGCGTGAAGCCACTGAAGGCCCAGCGTGCCGAAGGCGTGATCGCGCAGCGCCGTGGCGGCCTCGGTGGCGTATCCGTGCCCCCAGTGCGGGTGATGGATGATGTAACCCAGGTCCACAACGGCCTGGCCGTTGACCGTTGTCCGCATGATCCCGCAATCGCCTATCACCTCGCCGGTGCGCCGAAGCCGGGCCACCATGCGTCCAAACCCGAACTCCGCATGGTGCGCGGCCGCGCGCTCGGCCCATCCGGTTGCCTCCTGCGGCGTGAACGGGCGCGGCCAGAACCCCATCGTGGTTGCGTTGGTCAGGATCGGGTGCAGGATCTCGAGCTGCGTTGCCGAGTGCGGCGTAAGCAGAAGGCGTTCGGTTTCGATCATTGGTGCAACAGTTGTGGCCCGTGCGGGCGTATGGGCGTGACGTATCCGCTGGCGAATATGGTGCCGTGCCGTGGCGTGTGCGGCGCTACGGCAACGCGGGCTGCAAAACTACGTCACCGATCGTTGCGGCCAACCGCCGCCCACACCACTATATTGTGCGCCGCATCAGATGATGCCCGCCGGCATGTTCCTCCTTTCACGGAAGCGCATGTCGGCTTCTTCCGTTGTGCTCCCAACCAGCCGTGGACCCGGCCCGTCGGTTCCGTGGTATCCTTCTTATAGCTCGATGCGACGTATTCTCGACAAACTCAGCACCAGCCCCATCGTGACCTCGTTGCTCGCGGCGATACGCGAACAGCCCGAGGTGCGCGTTACCGGCATGGCCGGCTCGCTGCGTTCGATGGTGGTTGGATTGATCCATCAGCGTACGTCGATACCGGTGTTGCTGGTGTTCGAGGATCGCGGCGATGCGGCGCAGGCCTATGCCGACCTGGTAACGCTTTTCGGCGGCGAATACGTGCTGCTGTATCAGGAGGAGCATCACACCGCCGCCACGCTGCGCGATACGCTCGATGCCGAGGTTATATCGCTGACCGATACGTTGAAGTCGTTGGCCGACAACCGCGACCGTATCGTCGTGACCGATGTGGAAACGCTGGGCGAACATGTGCCGCCGCCGGGCACGATCGCCGGCAACGTGGTGGAACTGCGCCTTGGCGAACGTGTGGGGTTCGAGGATCTGGCCAGGAAGCTGGCGCTGGGCGGGTTCGAACGTGCCGACATCGTGCAGAGCATGGGCGAATACGCGGTGCGGGGTGGTATCCTTGACGTATTCCCCGTGGGCTCGGAACACCCGGTACGGCTGGAGTTCTTCGGCGACGAGATCGATTCGATTCGCGAGTTCGATCCGTTGTCGCAGCGATCGGTGCGCGATCGCAAGTCCATCAGCCTTATGGCGCGCCTGTTCCACTCGGAGCAGGATTCCGAGTTCTCCGCCACGATCCTGGATCACCTGGACAACCGCACACTGCTGTGGCTTGATGAACCGGAGCGCCTGTTCGGGTTGCTGGAGGATGCCGGGCGCCACGCGGTGGTCGAGCGTCTGGGCGCGTTTCCCAGGATGCTGCATTCGGCGTTCTTCGGCGCCGCGGCCGATGTTGTGGACATGGGCGGGCGGGCGCAGCCGGCGTATTCCTCCTCGCTGCGCGAGCTGTGCAAGGGCATAACCGCGTTTCGCGAGGAGGGCACAACCGTGTATCTGCTGGCCGACGGCGCCGATTCGCGAAGCAGGCTGGAGAATCTGATCGAGGGCGAATGTGACCGTGCCGCCGAAGCCGGCGAGCCGTACGGCTTCAACGCCGCCGACCTGTTGTACGTAACCGAGACCATCTCCAACGGTTTCGTGATCCCGGGGATCAAGCTGGCCGTGCTTACCGAGCACGAGGTGTTCAGCCGACGGCGCGCGCGCGTGCGGGCCAGGCAGAAGCAGTTCAAGGGGTTCACGCTGCGCGAGCTGAAGCAGTTGCGACCCGGCGATTTTGTTGTGCACGTGGATAAGGGCATCGGCCGCTTCGTGGGCCTTCAGACCATCAGCGCGGCCGGTTCGCGGGGCGAGGCCGTGAAGCTGGAATACTCCGGCGGCGACACGTTGTTCGTTAACCTGAACTACATCAACAGGCTTCAGAAGTATTCGTCGAAGGAAGGGGCGCAGCCGAAGCTGAGCCGCCTGGGCACCGAGGAGTGGGAGCGCGCGAAGGCCCGCGCCAAGAAGCGTGTAAAGGATATCGCGCGCGAGCTGATCCGGCTGTACGCGCAGCGCAAGTCGCAGCCCGGCTTTGCGTTCCCTGCGGATACCCAGTGGCAGCACGAGCTGGAGGCATCGTTCATCTACGAGGACACGCCCGACCAGGCCAGCGCCACGTACGCGGTGAAGCGCGACATGGAATCCTCCACGCCGATGGATCGCCTTGTGTGCGGCGACGTCGGGTTCGGCAAAACGGAAGTGGCCGTGCGCGCGGCGTTCAAAGCCGCGCAGGGCGGCAAGCAGGTTGCCGTGCTAGCGCCTACCACCATCCTTGCGCAGCAGCATTACAACACGTTCCGCGATCGCCTGGGCCGTTATGCCGTCAATGTGGATCTGATGTCGCGATTCCGCAGCAAGGCCGAGCAGAAGGAGACGCTGGAGCAGTTGAAGCTGGGGCGGGTGGACGTGTTGATCGGCACGCACCGGATACTCTCGAAGGATATCCGCTTCAAGGATCTGGGCCTGCTTATCATCGACGAGGAACAACGCTTCGGTGTGGCTGCCAAGGAGAAACTGCGCCAGGTGCGCGCCACGGTGGACACGCTGACCCTTACGGCCACGCCGATCCCGCGCACGCTGAATTTCTCCTTGATGGGCGCGCGCGATCTCAGCACGATCGAAACCCCGCCCCGCAACCGCCTGCCGATCGTCACCGAGCTGCTGCAGTGGAACAACGACGCCCTTGCCGACGCGGTTTCGCGCGAGCTGAAGCGCGGCGGGCAGTGCTTCGTGGTGCATTGGCGGATTGGGGATATCGAGGACCTTGCCGCCACCATCGCCACGCTTGTGCCCGAGGCCCGGGTTACCGTGGTGCACGGCGAGATGACACCGGAGATGATCGAGAAGACGATGATGGCGTTTATCGATCGCAAGTACGATGTGTTGGTGGCCACGAAGATCATCGAGTCCGGCATCGACATCCCGGCCGTGAACACCATCATCGTGAACCGGGCCGACAAGTTCGGCCTGGCCGAGCTGTACCAGCTTCGCGGCCGCGTTGGGCGCTCGAACATACAGGCCTATTGCTACATGGTGGTGCCGCCGCCAACGTCGCTGTCGCGTATCGCATTGAAACGGCTGCAGGCGATTCAGGAAATGTCGGATCTGGGCAGCGGCCTGCGCCTGGCAATGCGCGATCTGGAGATTCGCGGGGCCGGCAATCTGCTTGGCGCCGAGCAAAGCGGGTTCATCGACGAGGTGGGCTTCGACCTGTATCAGAAGATCGTGGACGAGGCTGTGGACGAGTTGAAGCGGGAGGAGTTCAGCGACCTGTTCGCCGAGGAGTTGAAGCGCGAGGCGACCTCGGCGCAGCTTCCGAACAACGACGACGTGACCATCGAGATCGACGGCGACGCGCTGATCCCGAAGCAGTACATCGCCGACGACGCCGAGCGCTACGACTTCTACATGCGCATGTACGCAGCGGCGGACCACGCCACGCTGGATGCGGTGTTCTCCGAAATGCGCGACCGGTTCGGGCCGGTGCCACCGGAAACCGAGACGTTGTTCGAGGCCGTGTTGCTGCGGCTTGCGGCCATCCCGACCGGTGCGGCACGATGCGCGTTGCGCGCCGGTGTGCTGCGGCTGGAGCTCCCGCCCGACACCGAGCGCGAATACTACAAGCGGTGGTTCCAGCCGATCATGGAGGCAATTGCCGGCGAGCGCGGCGCGCAACTGGAAACAAAGGGACGGCAGTTGGCGATTGTGTATGCCGGCGTGGAGAGTGTGGAGGAAGCCGAACGTGTGATCGGCCGGTTGATTGCGCGCATGCGCGAGGCCAAGCTGGCCGAGCGCGAGGCGCTGGGCAACGGCTCGTTATAACACGCGGAGCAGGGCGATGATTTCCTCGGCCGCGACCTGTGTAAGCGGCCAGATCTCGTCCATCTGCTCGCGGTTAAGGTACTCCAGCCGAAGCCCGAGTATCAGATAGGTCTCCAGCTGCATCAGCGCCGAACGGGCCTGGTGCACCAGTGCGCGCGCCTCCTTTGCCGAGGATCGATGCGCCCAGGCATCGGCCAGATGCGAGGGGATCGATGATGCGGCCCTGCGCGTTTCGGCTGTAAGGCCGGCGATCTCGGCAAGCGGATAGCTGCGCGTATGGAGATACACCTCGGTCGCCAGTGTCATGGCCTGTTGCCAGGCGCGAAGCTCGTCGTATGATCGGATCGATTGCATGAATGAAGGGGACGGCAAATCGTGATACGCGCGGTTACGCCGTCAATCTACGCAATAACAGTGCCGGTTGCTCGACAACCCGTTACCTACACCGGATTGCGTACTTTACGATTCTCATGTAGGTTTGCCGGTTCGTTGGTTGGTGGGAGTTCCCATCCCACGGCAGCAAATCTCCCTTTGTGTACAGGTGATTTCAACGCGTTCGATGGTTCAGCCACGTATTCGCATCGTGCTGGATGCCATGGGCACCGACAACGCACCCGCCGAGGATGTGCGAGGTGCCGCCGAGGCGTTGAGCGATCCGGTCAGGGGCGGTGGGTTCGAGATCATCCTTGTTGGTGACGAGGAATCCATCGCGCGCGAGCTGGAGCGGCACCCGGGCCTGGACAGGCAGCGTATCAGCATCCAGCACGCGCCGGAGGTGATCAGCATGGGCGAGGAGCCTGCGCAGGCCGTGCGAACCAAGCGCGACAGCTCGCTGGTGCGCGGGATCACCATGCAGAAAGATGGCCTGGCCGATGCCTTCGTCTCGGCCGGCAATACCGGTGCGGTAATGGCCGCTTCCACATTTATCCTCGGTCGCATCCCGGGCATTTCCCGCCCGACGATCGCCTCCCAATTCCCTGCCGCCGACGGCTACACCATTGTGGCCGATGTTGGTGCCAATGTTGATACCAAGCCCCGGAACCTGTACGAATTCGCCGTGATGGCCAGCATCTATGCCGAACAGATATTCGGCTATGCGCGCCCATCGGTGGGTCTGCTGAATGTGGGCGAGGAGGAGGGCAAGGGCGAGGATCGCGCCGTGCAGGCCTACGAGCTGCTGAAGGCCAGCAGCCTGAACTTCGTGGGCAATGTTGAGGGCCGCGATATCCTGAAGGGGACGGCGCGTGTTGTGGTGTGTGATGGCTTTACAGGCAATATCCTGCTGAAGTTCGCCGAAAGTGTGCCCGGCCTGCTGCGCGCGAAACTGGGCGCGCAGGCAAGCGGCGGCTTTATCGCGAAGCTGCGCCTGGGGCTCGCGCGCGGCGTGCTCCGATCCGTGTTCAAGGAGATGGACTATCAGGAATACGGAGGTGTGCCGCTTCTTGGCGTGAACGGCGTATCGATAATCGGCCACGGTGGTTCAACCGCCAAGGCCATAAAAAACATGATCTTCAAGGCCGACGAGATGGTGCGTAACGGCGTTAACCGTCGCATTGCCGAGGCCCTTGCCGAGTGATGACCGATGGGCTGGGTGTGAACGGGCCACGGCAGGGCAACGCGCAGGCGATAGGCCATCCGTGGAATGCCGGCCTGGCTCAGGGGCTCATCACCGGAATCCGATTCCTCGAACACATTCCTCAAACAACGGATCTTCCTGAATGAACGCTCTCAAGCGTGCCGCGATCACTTCGGTTGGCCACTACGTACCACCGGACGTTTACGACAATCACTACTTTGAATCGTTCCTTGAAACGAACGACGAGTGGATCCAGACGCGGACCGGGATCGCCGAGCGGCGCTTTCTGAAGGAGGGGGGCTCAAGCGATCTGGCATTGCCGGCCGCGCAGATGTGCCTGGAGCGCCGGGGCATCAGCCCTGCCGATGTGGAGTGCATTCTTGTTGCCACCGTAACGCCCGATATGCTTTTCCCGCCAACAGCCAGCATACTTCAGGGGAAGCTGGGCGCGGTGAACGCATGGTGCTTCGATCTGGAGGCAGCCTGCAGCTCGTTCCTGTACGCGCTGAATGTGGGCGCGCGGCTGATCGAGTCCGGCGCGCATCGCAATGTGCTGGTGGTTGGGGCCGATAAGATGAGCTCCATCATCGATTTTCAGGACCGCAATACCGCGGTGTTGTTTGGCGACGGCGCCGGCGCCGCGCTGTTGGAGCCGATCGAGGACGAGTCGCTTGGTCTGCTGGATTTCCACCTGAAGGTGGACCCCACCGGCGGCCCGTTTCTGTACATGCCGGCGGGCGGCAGCGTGATGCCCCCCACGGCCGAAACCGTCGCCAACCGCCAGCACTATGTGGTGCAGGACGGGCGCACGGTGTTCAAGTCCGCCGTGCCCGGTATGCAGGAAGCCGCCGAGATGATCATGAATCGCAACGGCCTTACCGCCGACGACATTCGCTGGCTGGTTCCACATCAGGCCAATCTCCGCATCATCTCCGCCACGGCCTCGCGCATGGGATTGCCGATGGAAAAGGTGATGGTGAACATCAACAAGTACGGCAACACAACCTCCGGCACATTGCCTATCTGCCTGAGCGAGTGGTGGGAACAGGGCTTGCTGCATAAGGGTGATGGGCTGGTTCTGGTTACCTTCGGCGCAGGGTACACCTCCGGCGGTGCCTACGTGCGCTGGGCATACTAGGGAAGTGAGAATTAAGAAGTTTGAATGACGAAACGATGCCTGTTGCGGACCTTCGTCGTTCAACCGAGTGCGTCGAGCACAGTTGGGAATCGAGAAGGTTGAATGACGAGACAAGTTGCTCGTTGCGGGCCTTCGTCGTTCAACCGAGTGCGTCGCGCGCAGTTGGGAATCGAGAAGTTTGAATGACGAAACGCTGCCTGTTGCGGATCTTCGTCGTTCAACCGAGTGCGTCGCGCACAGTTGGGAATTGGGAAGGCTGAATGACGAGGCAAGATGCTCGTTGCGGGCCTTCGTCGTTCAACCGAGTGCGTCGAGCACAGTTGGGAATTGAGAAGTTTGAATGACGAAACGACGCCTGTTGCGGACCTTCGTCGTTCAACCGAGTGCGTCGCGCACAGTTGGGAATTGGGAAGGCTGAATGACGAGGCAAGATGCTCGTTGCGGGCCTTCGTCGTTCAACCGAGTGCGTCGCGCATATTGGGGAATTGTGAATGTGGAATGGCGAAACGCTCGTCATTCGTCCTTCAACCTTCGTCATTTGTTCAATGAGGGCTTTTCTTTTTCCGGGCCAGGGATCGCAGTTCGTGGGAATGGGACGCGATGCCTACATCGAGAACAACGTGGTGCGCGATATCATCGACCGCGCCAACGATGTGCTCGGGTATGAACTCAGCGGCATCATGTTCGAGGGGCCCGACGACGAGCTTCGCCAGACACGCAATGCGCAGCCTGCCATATTCGTGCACAGCTATGCGCTGTATCAGTTGCTGAACGGTCCGGCGCCCGCGATGGCCGCGGGGCATTCGCTTGGTGAATACACCGCGCTGACCGTGGCCAACGCGCTTACGTTCGACGATGCGTTGCGCCTTGTGCAGATTCGCGCCAATGCGATGCAGGAAGCCGGCACGCTGGCCGAGGGCACGATGGCGGCGATTATCGGGCTCGAGGATGATGTTGTCGGGCAGATCTGCGATGCGGTAAGCAACGAGACAGGCATCGTGCAGTCGGCGAACTTCAACTCGCCGGGGCAGGTTGTGGTGTCCGGCACGCCGGATGCCGTGGCCGAGACCATGAAGCGTGCCAAGGATGCCGGTGCCCGCATGGCCAAGCAACTTAATGTTTCGGGTGCCTTCCACTCGCCGCTGATGGAGCCGGCACGCCAGAAGCTGGCCGAAGCCCTGAGCGCCGCGCCGATCGAGAACGCGGATTTCCCCGTGTATGCCAACGTGGGCGGCGAGCCGCTGGTTGAGGCCGAGGCGATCCGCGAGTCGCTGTTGCGGCAGCTTACAGCGCCGGTACAGTGGACGCGCACCATACAGAATATGGCAGCCGGCGGGGCAAGCGAATTCATCGAGGTAGGGCCTGGCAATGTTCTGCAGGGTCTGGCGAAGCGGATTGCCGCCGCGGTACCGGCACGCGGCATTGCCGACCTGGCCGCCGTGGCCGCATTCAACCAACCCATCGAAGGCTGAGCCGCGCCCCGTGGTGCGCGCACGGTGTTCGTGTGGGCACCCGGATCGATTATCGCCGATTACCGGCTACAGGCTGATCGGCTCGCACGTGATGGCGCGTGCGAGCCAACCGACAACAACACAGATCCAGTATGAGCACAGAGCAGGAGCAGACATCGGCGGGCGGTCGCCTGGCCGGCAGGATTGCGATCGTAACCGGTGGCGCACGCGGTATCGGCAGTGCGATCGTGGAGCGGCTGGTTGCCGACGGCGCCCGCGTTGCCTTCACGTACAACTCCTCGCCGGAGCCCGCGGCGGCGCTTGTTGAACGGCTTGGAGCCGATCACGCGATGGCCGTTAAATGCGACGTTGCCAACGCCGACGAGATCGCCGCGCTGGTTGAAAAGGTGCTCACGACGTGGGGGAAAATCCATATATTGGTCAACAATGCGGGTATTACGAAGGATACCTTGATGCTGCGCATGTCGCAGCAGGACTTCGAGGATGTGCTTCGTACCAATCTGACCGGCGCCTTCCTTGCCGCCAAGGCGGTGCTCCGTCCCATGATGGGCGAGCGTTGGGGGCGCATCATCAACATTGCATCGGTTGTGGGCCTTGTCGGCAACCCCGGGCAGGCAAACTATGTTGCCTCGAAGGCCGGGATGATCGGCATGACCAAGTCGATCGCGCAGGAAGTTGCCTCGCGCAACATTCTGGTAAACTGCATTGCTCCCGGCTTCATCGGGAGCGACATGACCGCGAAGCTCAACGAGACA
>CBHYLN010000062.1:0-30299 GCA_966128725.1 uncultured bacterium
TGGTGGTATGCGGCGAGGCCGGCGTGGTGATGCGCAGCACCGACGGCGGCGACACCTGGGGCCTGCAACGAACGTATCTCCAGGGCGCGCTTCGCGGCATCCACTTCAGGGGCCGCGACACTGGCGTCATCGCCGGCGGGACTGATGTGTTCACATTCGGCCGCAGCCTGATCATCGGGACAACCGACGGCGGCGAACATTGGTCGGTGGTGGACTCTGGTCGCGTGGAGACCTTGTCCGCGATGGCGTTCAGCGATGATCTGCACGGCGCTTGTGCCGGTCGGTACGGTGGTATCATCACTACAAGCGATGGCGGGTGGACGTGGCAGCAGCGGGTTAATCCAGCGATTGATACGTTCAGCGTGTTCTACGGCATTACATTCGCTTCGCGGGACACCGGGTACATCGTTGGTTCGAGGGATATCCTGATGACTAGTGACGCGGGGGCGACTTGGCGACGGATTCGTGATTTGCGGACTAGTCTGTCAGTGTTCGATGCGGTGTTTCAGGATGGTCGTCATGGTGTTGCGGTTGGTTTTATGCCAATCGAGAGCACGGCCGACGGGGGCGTGACATGGCAGGTGGAGGACACGAGCAAGGCGTATCTTCTATCTGACGTTGTGATGATCGATCGTGAAACGGCGGTTGCTGTTGGTTCGTTCGGCACCATTCTGCGAACGGTCCGTTTCACCAGTGGGACTACGCCGGCTGCAGGCAGCGCGGTGCGTATCTCGGTGATACGCCCTGTGCCATCGGGCGCCGGCCTGGTGATCCGTCTGCGTGCGGCTGAATGGACAGGCCTGCGGCTGGAGATCGTGGACATCCTGGGCCGGCCTGTCGCGACCGTGCTGGATGCGGTTGTTGATCGCGGCGTTCGGGAGATACAGTGGGATGCGGCGGGTGCGGCCAGCGGGAAATACTTCTGCCGCGTTGTTGACCGCGACACCGGCGCCCTGCTGGATATCCAGCCGTTGTTGATTGTGCGGTAGGGGGGGCAGGCGGATCGGGGCGCATTATTCCATCAAACCCATCATGAAGCCGAGCGGACGATTGAAGCTTCCGGCCTTGTTGATGATCGCGCTGTCCACGTTGCTGATCCAGCCTCGGGCGGCCGCCCAGCAGGAGTGGATGCCGGTTGCAAGCGGGACGGGGCGGATTCTATATGGAGTTGGCTTCAGAGGAGCCCTCGGTTTTGCTGTTGGGGTGGACGGGACTATTCTTCGCTCTCGCGACGCAGGGATAACGTGGCATCAGGTGTTCGGCGGGACAGATGACTATTTCTACGATGTCGCTGTGCTCGACTCGGCGACCGTGGTGGTATGCGGCGAGGCCGGCGTGGTGATGCGCAGCACCGACGGCGGCGACACATGGCGCCTGCAACGAACGTATCTCCAGGGCGCGCTTCGTGCTATCCACTTCAGGGGCCGCGACACTGGCGTCATCGCCGGCGGGACGGATGTGTTCACATTCGGCCACAGCCTGATCATCGGGACAACCGACGGCGGTGAACATTGGGCGGTGGTGGATTCCGGTCGTGTGGACGCGTTGTTCGCGATGGCGTTCAGCGATGATCTGCATGGCGCCTGCGTTGCGGGTTACGGTGGGATCCTTACAACGGCTGACGGTGGGTTGACATGGCAACAGCGGGAGAACCCAGCGATCGATACATATCATGTGTTCTATGGTATTTCGTTCGGCACACGCGACACGGGGTACATCGTTGGTACGCGGGATGTGTTGATCACCACCGATGGCGGCGTGAACTGGCGACGGATTCGAAGTTGGGAAATTAGTCGGCCGTTCTACGACGTGGCTTTTCTGGACGGTCATCGTGGTGTTGCAGTAGGTTTTACTCCGATCGAGAGCACGGCCGACGGTGGAACTACCTGGCGGACGGAGGATACTAGCACGGCTTATGCGATTCTTGGCGTTGCGTTGATCGACGCGGAAACGGCGGTTGCCGTTGGTTCGTTCGGCACCATTCTGCGAACGGTCCGTTTCACCAGTGGGATTACACCGCCTGTGGGCAGCGCGGTGCGTATCTCGGTGATACGCCCTGTGCCATCGGGCTCCGGCCTGGTGATCCGTCTGCGTGCGGCTGAACGGGCAGGCCTGCGGCTGGAGATCGTGGACATCCTGGGCCGGCCTGTGGCGACCGTGCTGGATGCGGTTGTTGATCGTGGCGTTCGGGAGATACAGTGGGATGCGGCGGGTGCGGCCAGCGGGAAATACTTCTGCCGCGTTGTTGACCGCGACACCGGCGCCCTGCTGGATATCCAGCCGTTGTTGATTGTTCGGTAGTGGGCGCACTGTTATCTCTAGCGCGTCACCGCGCGCCATTGCGGGAATATCCCACCAGCCAGACGGAATCTCCCCTGTAATTGCAGCAAACCCATATCGATCATCAATCCGAAGGTAGTGCATGTACAAGGAGAAGCCCTGTTTCGATTGTGAGATGCCCGAGGCCGTGCCACTGAACGTGCTGGTGTTGAACGGCACATTGAAACACGAACCGGACATCTCCAACACCGACGAGTTATCGCGCGAAGTGCTGGAGCGCATCGGCGAGCTGGCCGAGGCCAGCACCGAGGTTGTGCGTCTGGTGGACATGAATATCCCCGCCGGTTTGGGATTCCGGGAATCGGAGGATGATGACTGGCCGGCGATCGTGGCAAAAATCAAGGCGGCGGACATCGTCATCTTCGCCACGCCGATCTGGTGGGGCGGCCGTTCCAGCCTGATGCAGCGCGCCATCGAACGTCTGGACGCATTGGACGAGGAGTACCATGCTTCCGGGCGCAGTGCCCTGTACAACAAGGTGGCCGGCATCGTGATAACCGGCAGCGAGGATGGCGCGCTCTCCACAATGGGCACCATCATGATGGTGCTTACATGGATGGGCTTTACGCTGCCACCGGAATGCGCGGCCTACTGGGTGGGCGAGGTCGGGTTCCCGCCGGCGGACGATCGCGCCAAGCGCCTGAAGAACGATGCCAGCAAATCGATGGCGCGGAACATGGCGCGCAACCTGGTGTATTACGCGCGGCTGCTGAAGGCGAACCCGCTTCAGCCGAAGGGGTAGGTTGCACTGGAATACATCAACGCCCGATCGTACGCGTTAGGCACGTACGATCGGGCGTTTGCATGGGAAGCGCTTGGTGAAAAGGCTAACGCGTTATCTGAAGACGGCGCCCCACAACGTTCTCCGATGTCTCAAGCCGGTAGATATATCCGCCCGATGCCACCGGAATTCCATTCCCGTCATTACCGTTCCATATCACCGCATGGTTGCCGGCGCCTTGCCGGCCCTGTGGCATCCGTACCACCAGTGCGCCGCGCACATCGTATATGGCTACGGTTACGTATGTGTCGCTGGGCAGGGTGTATGTGATCTGCACATTGCCGCGCGACGGATTGGGGCTTGCAGCCAGCCTGTGAGCAGCCTGCAGGGTGCCGAATGTTGCGCCGGGCATCGCCGGCTTCAGTTCTCCGCCGCCGCCGCCTTCTTCTTCCGGGACAAGAACCGGGAAGTGCAACTCGAAACCGATGCCTCCGGTAAGGCCGCCGTTCTGCACGATATCGTACATGAACGGCATATCGTTTGCCAGGCCAGGGCCATAATAGCTGAACTCCACATCCAGCAGATGCTGTTCACCGGGCTCGAGTGTAATCCCTGCCAGCTCGGCGTCCTCCGCGGTTACGGAGATGGTGCCATCAAAATTGTCGATTACGTTGGTACCCAGGCTTCCGCCGGCCTGCCACAACAGATACAGAGCCGCATCAGGTCGAAGCAGAACGCTGCCGCTGGAGATGATGGGGTTGCTCCCCTGTTCATCAACCGGCACGTGCAAGCCAAGCGAAACGGTGGCGGCTCCGGCGCTGGCATTGCGAACGATAACATGCTTTGCATGTCCGGGGTCGCCCACAAGCATCTCCGGCGCGCTCACCATCACCTCGTTGTGCCAGGCAATGTTGTTGTTGGCCCGTGTATTCGTTTCCGTGCTCGGGCCTTCGGCGAACGCCATCGGATCGCCTGGCGATTCGATTCGTGCCAGGAAAGAACAAGTCGTTTGCGTCTCGCCAAACAGAGCAGGGTTGGGCGGGGTCCACGGAAGCTCGGCAACGTAATTCTCGCCCGGTGGGATCGAGGGGATGGCAACACTGCCAATCAGGTTACCCTGAAGCCGGCCGCTTCCATCGATGCTTGTTACCCAATGTGTTGGCCATTCCATGTTTGTTGCGGACTTGCTCCAATACACCTTCACCGTGGCTGGTGGGCTGGCAAGTTGGCCAAGGTTGTCGATCATCACGTACGCGTAGTTCGGGCTTCCGTTGAACGTTGGGTTCTGGTGTTCACCCTCGTGTTCGTACACCACGCCGGCGGGACGTGCGCCAACCACGGGGTCCTGCGTATTGCGCAGCCAGATCGCGGAGGTTTTCCAGACATATGCGGGATCGGGATTGGGTTCCTGACCGCCGTCGAACGGAGGAAGTCCGGGGCCAACAACAACAGGGGGGCCAAATGTCAGCAGCTTGAAATCGCGCACCGCAACGTCCCACGTAATCCAGTTCACCACCTTGAAGCAGGCCGTGTTCAATACGGTTGAAGGGGTTGTGTCGGCCAGCGTTGATGTTGTCTTCGATCCCAGCGCCGTGGCCGTCAGCGTCACCGATGCCGGGGCCGGCAGGGTGGCGGTTGTTGGCGAAATCGTGGACACGAGACAGTCCACCGTGCCATTGGTATCGGTCTTTACAAGGTAGTAGTCGCGATCGCCCGCAACCGCAATTCCCGGGCCTTCGACAAATCCCGCCAATGCATAACCATCGCTCGCCACGGCAACCGAGTATGCGTTTGCCGTGGCCGTCCCACCGTATTGCTTGGCCCACGTGACGGTACCGTTGGATGTGGTCTTCATCAGGAATGCATTGGGCGGGCACGACCCGGACACGATATATCCACCGCTCTTCAATTGCCGGACATCGCCGTTGATGAACGCGGTTGCCAGGCGATACACCTGACCCCACGTCTGCGTTCCCGAGGTGTCGATCTTGATCAGGAACAGCGCACGCTTCAGCAATGCCCATTCGGAACCACCGGCCGTTATGATGTAGCCTCCGCCGGTTGTGGGCTGCAGCGCGACATTGTACCCCGATCCGAAGTCCGTTCCGTAGGTCTTTGCCCAGGAAAACGTTCCATTGCTGGTTGTCTTCATCACGAGCACACGCATGCTGAGTCCGTTGCCGTTGAAGCTGTTGGTGAGGCCCGCCACCACATAACCGCCATCGGCCGCCTGTTGAACGGCCCATCCCTCATCGTTGTTGCCGCCGGTGTACGTCTTGGCCCATTGCTGGGCGCCGGAAGCATCGGTTTTCAGCAGGAACAACTTTGTGTCCGCGGCCTTGCCGGTGACAATGTAGCCCCCGTCTGACGTTTGCTGTACCTGGTTGCCAAGTATTCCGCCGGAATACGTGTACTGCCACTGAAGCGCTCCGGTTGAGCTGAGTTTTACCAGCAGGGCTTTGCTGTTGAAGTAGCCGGTCATTACATAGCCGCCATCCTTCGTCTGGCGGATGTCGAATGCGTTGCCGTATTTGTACACCTTCGACCAGTTGATCGAGCCACTGCCGGTCACCTTGACTACGTAGATCCCCGATGTTGAAAACGACGAGGTGCTGCCCGCCATGATGTACCCACCGTCGCGCGTTTTTTCCATGCCGTGGTAACCGAGCATGTCGCTGCCGGTGCCTCCGTATTCCCGTTGGAAATAATACTGCCCGCCGATCAGCGGTGGCTGCGCGATAAGGGTAATGTGCGTAAACAGCAGCGCCAACCATGCGAGCACTGTGCCGGCAATCCGGTAACGTAGCCGGTGTTGTTGTGATGGGATAAACCTCATTGTTCTGGTTCTCCGTGTTCCATTGTGATCGGGATGTGCGAACGCGCCCGCATGCACGAGCGGTGCATTTGTGATGTGAGGGTCGTGGAGTTGTTGCGGCGACACTGCATAAGGACCGTATGCAGAAATACCACTGCCGTATCGTGCACGTACTGTGTGGGGTCAAGGCCTGTCAATCGTACTCAGCCAGGCGAACACAGACAATGCGAATGGGAAGTGGAGTGCCGGATGTGCCGGCGGTAGCGGAACGGTTTGTTCCCCGTATGCGTTTGGTTTGCAATGTTGGGGTTTGTGGGAATCGCAGCCGTTTGCTTTGGCGCATAATGCCGGAACAGGGCGCAAAGATAGGGCTGTATGGCGACGCAGCGCAACACCCTTGGAGGCGTCCAGTGGTTTGTGCTTGTCGGCGTCGGACAACGATACGCGGGTGTCAGGCTGGGTAGGCAATGCCCCGAGCCATTGCAATTAAAACTGTATAGGCCGATACCGTGAATGCCCGCTCGTCGGCAGGCGCGTGCTGCCCGGCCTATGCCACCGTAACCGTGATATCCGTTTCGGTGAACAGGCCGATCGACTGTGCCTGGGCGATTGCCGCGGCCCGCAACGCTCGTGGCAACGGCTGAAACGGGCGCAGCAGGATGGCGCGGCCCGGCACAGCCCACTCCCACGTACCCACCACGCGGCCATCGACAAGGATGACAGGTGATATCCAGCCGGCGGCGCGGAACACGGCCTTGTAGTGCTGCGGGGCAAACAGATGGTCCTTGCGGCGATGGGCCAGAAGGTATGTGTCGAAATGCGGGAGCAGGCGCACGCATTGCGTGGTATCCGGGCCGGCCGCGGCGCGGGAGTAGTCGGCCCGCAGGATGGTCGCCGGCCCGAGGTCCGTATGCACCGCAAGCGTTTGCTCGGCAATGGCGGCGAACCCCGCGCGCGCATCGCGAACGGTGATGCCTGCCCAGTAGGCGAAGTCGCCTGGCGTGGCCGGAGCGTAACACCGCAGATAACGCCGCGCCAGCTCCGCAAGCGCCCTGGCGCGGCCATCGGCGGTGCCGTCGATATCGGCCAGGTGTGTGGCCGCGTACGTTGTTTCTCGGCCCTTCATCGGCCCAAACGTCAGCCGGCCAAGCATGCTGGCATGCCGGGCGATGCCTCCCCACGATTGCTCGATCAGCGGTCGCGCGGCCCTGCCCAGCGCAGCCACAATACGATCGGCCAACTCGCGCCGGGTAAGAGCCTCATCGCCAAGCGATTCGAGCACCGTTTCCAGCAGCTGTTCCGGCTGTACGCGCGATACATCGTGCCGCTGAAGCCAGCGAGCCATGCCATGGTTGGCAACCGGGGCCAACACGGCGGCGAGCATCGGCAGATCGCGCAGCGCGTGCAGATGGAGCGTACCGCGCAGGCTCCAGATTTTCACCATCGTCCCGCGTCCGGAAACCGCGGCATGTGTTGCCAGCCGGCTTGCCGCGCGCGTGCGCAGCGCCAGCGAGTGCAGTGCCGCCGGATAGAGCTGTGCCTGGATTGCGACCACGTTGCCAACCGCAACAAGCGGCGAGCGGGCTTCAAGCCCGGGCGCGAGATGCGATCGTCGAAGTCGGAAGGCGGCAATCTGCTCGGCTGTAAGCTGTTTCATCGGTTCGGTTCTTCCCAACGTGTCGGGGCAATCTACATTCACCGGACTACATGGGCCATGCAGGCAGGCGGGGTCCGCTGGGTGACATTTCGGCGCAATTAGGCGGCCGAGTGTGTCAGCAATTGTGCCGTGGCGTCATAACTACCGCAAAACGGCGCATCCTGGCCGTCCGCATCGTGATACCGAATCGTGGCGATTGAACACCCCAAAAATTCGTACCTTGGCGTTTCGCCTCAATCGAGGCCGTTTCCGTGTGTCGGCTGAATCATTCACCGCTTCACGCGAAGCATCTCACGACGGGCACAGCGCGGTGCGCCCCACATGCGTACCCGGAGTGGTTGATCGATTGCCTGCCAGGCGACCGGATCAGCCATGTACAACCACCGTGCCGCCACACATGGCATGGTGTTTGCTGCGAACCCGTGAATCAATCGCAAGGGACTTCGTACGTCGTATCCCCGCGTACCGACCTAGAACTCAGACTGAACCTATATCATGCTGAAGCTACTGGAGAAATTATTCGGCTCGAAGCACGCAAAGGATGTGCAGATGCTTGGGCCGATCGTCGACGAGATCAACGAGCTCTTCGAGGAGTACGAATCGTTGACCGACGACGAGCTGCGGGGAAAGACTGCGGAGTTCCGCGCGCGCATTGCCGATCGTATCGCCGAGGACCAGACGCGGCTCGATGAGCTGAACGAGCGTCTGAAGGAGGACATCGAGTCAACCGAGCGCGACGCGATCCACGAGGAGATCGACGAGCTGGAGCGTGCGATCTACACCACCACCGAGGAGGTGTTGAGCGAGATCCTGCCCGAGGCCGTCGCGGTGGTCAAGGAAGCGTGCCGCCGGCACGGTGGCAAGCAGTGGGAGGCCGGTGGCAGCATCATCACCTGGACCGAAGTGCACTACAACGTGCAGCTTATCGGCGGTACGGTGCTGCATCAGGGCAAGATCGCCGAAATGGCGACCGGTGAAGGCAAGACGCTTACCGGCACGTTGCCAACCTACCTGAACGCGCTTTCCGGCCGCGGCGTGCACATCATTACCGTCAACGACTACCTGGCCAAGCGCGACTCCGAGTGGATGGGGCCGATCTACAAGTGGCTGGGCCTTACCGTTGGCTGTATCCAGAGCAACATGCCGCAGAACCTGCGCAAGCAGCAGTACGAATGCGACATCACCTTTGGCACCAACAACGAGTTCGGGTTCGACTACCTGCGCGACAACATGGTGCAGCGCCCCGAGGACATGGTGCAGCGCGGGCACAATTATGCCATTGTCGACGAGGTGGATTCCGTCCTGATCGACGAGGCCCGCACGCCGTTGATCATTTCCGGTCCGGTTGGCAATGCCGACGACCAGAACTTCGACCTGATCAAGCCACGGGTGGAGCGCCTGGTGCAGTTGCAGCAGCGCGAGGTGGCCTCGATGCTGGCCGAGGCCGAACGGTTGCTGGCAACCGGCTCGAAGGAGGATCGTCGCCAGGCCGGTGTCTGCATCCTGCGCGCGCATCGCGGCGTGCCCAAGAGCAACCGCCTTGCGAAGTTCACGCAGGATCCCGGCATCAAGAAGCTGTTGCAGGAAACCGAGCTCGAATACCTGCGCGACAAGGGCGCGCGCATGCAGGAGATCGACCAGGAACTGTATTTCGCGATCGACGAGAAGAATCACTCGATCGACCTTACCGACAAGGGGCGCCAGACGATTGCCGCCTCGGGTGAGGATCCGGATATCTTCCTGATTCCCGATCTGGCCGCCGAGATGAGCATGATCGAGGGATCGGACATGCCCGGCGAGGAGAAGGTTGCCCGTCGCGACGAGGCCATGCGCCACTTCGCCGAGCGCTCCGACCGCATCCACACGGTAACGCAGCTTCTGCGCGCGTATTCGCTGTACGAGAAGGATGTGGAATACGTGGTGGATCAGGGCAAGATCAAGATTGTGGACAGCTTTACCGGCCGCATCCTGGAAGGGCGGCGGTACTCCGAAGGTCTGCATCAGGCGATTGAAGCCAAGGAGAGCGTGGCCGTTCAGGAGGATACGCAGACGCTGGCCACGATCACGATCCAGAACTACTTCCGCCTGTACAAGAAGCTGGCCGGCATGACCGGCACGGCCGAAACCGAGGAAGGCGAGTTCAACGAGATCTACAAGCTGGACGTGGTGGTGATCCCATCGAACCGCCCGATTGTCCGCAACGACATGAACGACCTGATCTACCGTACCAAGCGCGCCAAGTACGCCGCGGTGGTTGAGGAGGTTGAGCGCATGCGGACGGCCGGGCGCCCCACGCTTGTTGGCACCACCAACGTGGAAGTTTCCGAAACGATCTCGCGCATGTTGCAGCGCGCGAAGATCCCGCACTCGGTTCTCAACGCGAAGCAGCATGCCCGCGAAGCCGAGATTGTGGCCGCCGCCGGGCAGAAGGGCGCGGTGACGATTGCCACCAACATGGCCGGTCGTGGTACCGATATCAAGCTGGGACCTGGCGTGAAGGAACTGGGCGGCCTGCACATCCTGGGCACCGAGCGCCACGAGGCACGCCGCATCGATCGTCAGTTGCGCGGCCGTGCGGGTCGGCAGGGCGATCCCGGTTCCTCGCAGTTCTTCATCTCGCTGGAGGACGATCTGATGCGTCTGTTCGGCGGCGAGCGCATTACGTCGCTGATGCAGAAGCTGGGTGCGGCCGACGAAGTGCTGGAGCACCCGATGCTCAACAAGTCGGTGGAGCGCGCGCAGAAGAAGGTGGAGGAAAACAACTTCGCCATCCGCAAGCGCCTGCTGGAGTTCGACAACGTGATGAACCAGCAGCGCGAGGTGATCTACGATCGCCGTCGCCATGCCCTGCACGGCGAGCGCCTGAAGAGCGAGGTGTTCGATTACGTTGACGAGTTCGTCAACGATGTGGTGGCCAAGTACTACCCGGACAACCTGGCGCTGATGCTCAACGACATCCGCACCAAGCTGTTGATCGATATCGTTGTTGACGATGCGCGGGCGGCCGAGCTGGGCGTTGAAGGATTGAAGGAGAAGACCATCGAGGCGGCACGCGACTTCTATCAGCGGAAGGAGGCGCAGTTTGGCAGCGAGTTCATGGCCAATCTGGAGCGCTTCGCCGTGCTGCACGTGATCGACGAACGCTGGCGCCAGCACCTGCGCGACATGGACGACCTGCGTGAGGGCATCTATCTGCGCAGCTATGCGCAGCGCGATCCGGTGGTGGAGTACAAGCGCGAGGCGTTCGCGATGTTCTCGGCGATGCTTACCGAGATCGATGTGGAAGTGATGTCCTTCACGTTCAAGTACTTCCCGGAGATGCGGGCACAGCAGCAGGGCGCGCAGCAGCGTGCCCGTGCTGCCGAAACCGGCCTGCCGCGCGAACGCACGGCGAACACCTCAACCACGCGGCGGCTGCGATTCTCGCATGCCACCACCGCGGGCATGGGGCTTGCCGCCGATGCCGAGGCCCAGGCACTGGCCAGCGCAGCGGGCGAAAGCGCAACACCGGACGGTGCGGAAACCGCGCCGCGCACGATCACGCGCGACCAGCCGAAGATTGGCCGTAACGACCCCTGTTATTGCGGCAGTGGAAAGAAGTTCAAGCACTGCCACGGGCGGTAAGCCGCCGGTGTGTCACGGGCAAACGTCGTGACCAGCAGGTATATCCTCGAGCGGGGCTCGCGATCACCTCATGGAGATCTCGGGCCCCGTGCGCATATTTGCCGATCCATGGCGCCTGGCGGCGCGGCATGCTCCGCAAGCCGACCGGAACCCGGCCGCTATTGATAAACCAGCCGTACGCATGATTGCCAATCTCAATCGATTCAGCATTACGCTTTTCCGCCTGCCCGGCAGCCTGGTTGCGGTGCTCCTGTTTATGGTGGCCTGCACTGCAGCGGTGGCCCAGCCAACCGGTGATACGCTTCCCACAACCAGCGGCGGAACCACAAGCGGTACCCTGCGAGGTGGCCGCATGGTAAACGGCGAGGGGGGCGAGCTGCCGATCGAGGTGAATATCTGGGGCTTCGTGCGCAACCCTGGCAAGTACACCGTATCGGCATCCACGCGTCTGCTGGATCTGATCTCGCTTGCCGGTGGTCCGGTGGAGCGGGCCGATCTTGAGGAAGTGCGCGTGATCCATGATAAAACCGTCGACAGCAGCCTTACCGAGCTGGTGCGCACGATCGACGTTGAGGACTATCAGCGTAGCGGCAACCCCGCAGCCAATCCGGTGCTGTATCCCAACGACACGATCGTTGTGCCCGCCGATACGCTCAACACGGTTAACAGCATCTTCACCATCATCAGCAGCGTTACGGTTGTGACGCTTTCGGTGATCGGGCTTATTGTCGCGTTCAAGAAATAATCCATTCCGAACCCACGCACGCAATGTCCTCCAACGCACTTCGCGCCGGTTTCCTTTCGCTTCTGCTCATCGTTGTTGCCGTCATGGTTCTGCTGCAGGGATGCGGTGGCGACAACGCCGGCAACGACGGCCGCACCGTTATCACGTTCTGGCATTTCCAATCGGAGCCCGGCCAGAAGCGGGCGCTTGAGGCCCGTGTGAAGGCCTTCGAGGAAGAAAACCCCACGGTGCATGTGGAGCTTCAGGACCTTAACTGGAACGACGGCAAAACCAAGCTGCAGGCGGCGTTCGGCTCGAACACGGCGCCGGACGTAATCGAGTTGGGCAGCGACTGGATTGCGCAGTACAGCGCCGCCGGTGTGCTGGCGGACCAGTCCAAGATGGAGGGCGACAACATCTCGCGTTTCAGCCCGGAGGTTGCCGAGCCCGGCAAGTGGAACGGCGGCATCTACGCCTGGCCATGGACCACTGACACGCGTGTGTTGTTCTACAACAAGGACCTGCTGGCCGCGGCCGGGCTTGACTCCTCGGTTGCCGACAGCACCTGGGATGCGCTGCTGACACGCGCCGAGCGGCTGCGTGCCGCCAACCAGCAGGTGTTCGGCTTCGGGGCGAACGGATCGGACCGCCATCGTCTCTACAAGAAAATTCTTCCATTCTTCTGGTCGAACGGCGGCTCGGTGCTGAACCAGTCCGGCGCGCCGGTGATCAACTCGGCCGAGAACATCGCGGCGCTGGAAATGTATCTGGCGTTGGCGCGCACCGGCATCACCGAAACACAGAAGGAGCTGGATCAGTTGTTCCTTGGCGGCAAGCTCGCGTTCTGGTTCTCCGGTCCCTGGCTGGTGGAACGCATCGCCAAGGACAACCCGAAGCTGCATTATGGCGTGGCCCTGCTGCCGGCGTTCGCGGGGAAGAAGGCCGTATCGTTCGCTGGCGGTGAATACCTGGCCATCAACGAAGCGTCGTCGCACAAGGCCGAGGCCCGCAAGCTGATCGCGTTCCTGACCTCGGCCAAGCAGGCGCTGGAGTTTGCCAAGGCGCTGCCCGGCGGCACAACGCCGGCCGATCTCTCGGTTGCCGGCGACGCCTTCCTGCAAAGCCCCGCGCGACGTGTGTTCACCGAGCAGCTTCGTTCGGCGCGGATGACCCCCGTGCACCCGAAGTGGCTGGAGATCGAGGAGATCATCGAGGACGAGGTTGGTACCGCGCTGCTGGCCGGCAAAACCTCGCAGCAGGCGTTGAACGATGCGCAGTACAGGATCGGCCAGCTTCTCAACGGCGGAGCGGCAACGCCGGGCGAGGATACAGCGCGTTAGGTTTCGCGGGCCGTGTTCGGCCCGCTTCGGTCCATTAGATCGCCGCGCCGTGTGCACCGGCATACCGCGCGCAAACCCGTACACATTATCGGATGCACCCTATGCCCCTGGGCTTTTCCACCAAGGCGATTCATGCAGGACAGGAACCGGAACCGGTAACCGGCGCGGTGAACGTCCCGATTTTCCAGACCTCCACGTACGCGCAGGCCGGCATCGGCCAGCACACCGGGTTCGAGTACGCGCGCACGCAGCACCCAACGCGGGCCGCGTTGGAAACCTGCGTGGCGGAACTGGAGGGCGGTACCCGTGGATTTGCCTTCGGCAGCGGGCTGGCCGCGCTTGATGCGGTGATGCGGCTGTTCTCGCCCGGCGATCACGTGATTGCCGGCGACGACATGTATGGCGGTACGTTCCGGTTGTTCGACAAGGTGTGGCGCCGCTACGGCATCCAGTTCACGTATGTGGACTTCCGTACGCCGGAGGCCGTGCGCGCCGCGGTTACCGACCGTACGCGCATGATCTATGCCGAAACGCCCACCAACCCGATGATGCGCCTGTGCGATCTGGCCGTGCTTTCGGGCATCGCGGCCGAGGGCGGCGCCATGCTTGTGGTGGACAACACCTTCATGAGCCCGTATCTGCAGAACCCGTTGGCGCTTGGCGCCGCCATCGTTCTGCATTCGTCCACCAAGTATATCGGCGGCCACAGCGATCTTGTTGGCGGGCTTGTGGTGACCAACAACGCCGAGGTTGCCGAGCGCATGGCCTTCCATCAGAACTCGTGCGGCGCGGTGCCCGGCCCCATGGATTGTTACCTGGCGCTGCGGTCGTTGAAGACGCTGGCGGTGCGTATGGACCGCCACTGCGCCAACGCCATGCAGGTTGCCGAATACCTGGCCACAAGGCCGGAGTTCGGCACTGTCAATTACCCCGGCCTTGCGAGCTTTCCGCAGCGCGAGTTGGCCGTGCGCCAGATGCGCGGCTTTGGCGGCATGATCTCCGCCGATCTTGGCTCGCTGGAACACGCAACCCGGTTCTGCGCCGCCGTGCGCATCTTCACGTTCGCCGAATCCCTTGGCGGCGTCGAATCCCTTCTCTGCCATCCTGTCTCCATGACCCACGGCTCCGTGCCGCCGGAAACCCGCGCGCGCCTTGGCATTACCGACGGCCTTGTGCGGTTCTCCGTTGGCCTGGAGGATGTCGCCGATCTCATTGCCGATATCGAGCAGGCGCTTGCGGCGTGATGCTGCGCACATGCCTGCCACCGGCGCGCGACGTGGTGCTCACAACCGGTTACTCAACTTCTCGGTGGTAGCCGCGTAGGTGCTGCTGTTCATCGATCATCCGTTCATGATACGGGAGTCTCGATATGGAACAGGAACACCATCGCGGCGCATTGATCCGCATTCTGCGTAACGCTTATTCCGGCGAACAGGCTGCGGCGCTTGCCTATCGCGGCCATTGGCGCTCGTTGCGCGATAGTGGCCAGCGCCAGGACGTGCGGCGCATCGAGGAGGAGGAGTGGCTGCATCGCCGGCAGGTTGGGGCTATGCTGCAAGAGCTGGGCGCGGTGCCCGGTCGGGTGCTGGAAATTCGTACGTGGCTGGTTGGCCGCGTTCTCGGGATTGGCTGCCACCTGATCGGCTGGTTTCTGCCGATGTATTTTGCAGGTCGGCTGGAACAGGGCAACGCCGCCGAGTACGACACGGCCGCTGCCCATGCACGCGCGCTGGGGCGCAACAACGACGCCGCATGCCTGGCCACAATGGCCGATGTGGAACGCGAACATGAAGTCTTCTTCCGCGCCATGGTTGCCGGCCACAGGATGCTGCCCCTGGCGCGCCGCCTGTTCGGCTGGGGATAGGGGGGAATTACGAATGGCGAAAGCGAACGGATTCTGACGCCGCGTGCGATGTGGCCGGCGGATTGCCGGCGTTTCCTTCGCTCCCTTTGCGTCTTCGCGGTGAAATTCCCAACCGCCGTTGGCCCACGTTGAGGCAGGCATCAACAAGCATGTGCCCGGTGCCATGAATCATTAATCCAACCTGATGAAGCTTCCCTGGAAAACAGCCATTGTGGTGGGCGCGTCGAGCGGAATCGGCGAGGCAATCGCGCGGCGGCTTGCGCGTGCCGGCTGCAAGGTTGCGCTGGTGGCGCGCCGCGCCGATCGGCTTGCCGCCATTGCCGAGGAGATCAATCGCGAGGCTGGCGCCGAGCGCGCAATCGTGTTTGCGCACGACGTGGCCAACCGCGCCGAAGTGCCGTGGCTGTTCCAGCAGATTACCGGTCAGCTTGGCGGCCTCGACGCGATCTTCTACGCGGCCGGCGTGCTCCCGCGCATTACCCCCGAGGAGTTCAACACCCAGAAGGATGAACAACTGATTGAAGTGAATCTGCTTGGCGCCATCGCCTGGTTGAATCAAGCGGCGATTCGCTTCGAGAGCACCAGAAGCGGCACCATTGTTGGCATCGGCTCCATCGCCGGCGATCGCGGCCGGCGGGGCAATCCGGTGTACTGCACCAGCAAGGCGGCGCTGGCCACATATCTTGAGGCATTGCGCAACCGTCTGCGACGCCATGGCGTGCGCGTGGTGACATTGAAGCCGGGCTTTATCGATACCGACATGACCAAGGGGCTGCCCGGGTTGCTGTGGTTGATCTCGGCCGATCGTGCTGCCGAGATTGCCTTGAACGCCGCGCGGCGCGGTGCGAACGTGGCCTATATCCCGGCGCGCTGGCGTCTGGTTGGGTTGATACTGCGTTCCATCCCGTCGGTTATTTTCCGTCGTCTGAATGTCTGATGTAGTGGCGCCCGATATCGCCGCCGAGTCGCGGAAACAGCAGCCTCCCGAAAGCCAGGAGCTTGTGCGCACGGGGGGCGGTGCTGCCCAGGCGGCATCGTACGTGTTCCGCCCGTCCACCGTGGAAGGCATACGCGATGTGTTTGCCCTGGCGCGCCGCACGAGGCGCTCGGTTGCGTTCCGTGGCGCCGGCCGCAGCTACGGCGATGCGGCGCTGAACGCCGAGAACATCGTGCTGGATCTCACACGCTGCAATCGCATCCTGCAATGGAATCCGCGCACCGGTGTGATCACCGTTGAGCCGGGCGTGACCATCAAGCAGATCTGGGAGTACACGTTGCCGGATGGCTGGTGGCCCACGGTGGTGCCGGGCACGATGTTCCCAACCATCGGCGGTTGCGCGGCGATGAACGTGCACGGTAAGAACAATCTGCGGGTGGGGCCAATCGGCGAGCAGATCGAGGAGTTCGAGATCATGCTGCCAGACGGTGAAATCCGCCGGTGCTCGCGCGTGGAAAACGCCGACCTGTTCCTTGCCGCGATTGGCGGCTTCGGCATGTTGGGATGTTTTACCAGCATCACCATGCGGCTGAAACGTGTGTACTCCGGGTTGCTGGAAGTGCGGGCGCTGCACGCCGCGTCGCTGGCGGCGATGATCGAGATCTTTGAGCAACGCGCCGCCGTGAACGACTACACGGTCGGCTGGATTGATGCATTTGCCGGCGGGGCCGCTGCCGGGCGTGGTGTGGTACATGTGGCCAACTACCTGCCGGAGGGGGCCGATCCCAACGCCCATCGTACGCTGCGCGTGGAGTACCAGCAATTGCCCTCCAGCATTCTGGGGCTTTTCCCCAAGGCCAGCCTGTGGCGTCTGATGCGGCCGTTCATGACCAATCCCGGTGTCCGGCTGGTGAACGCGGCGAAGTACCGTTCGGCGGTGTTTGCCGGCGACGACAAGCCGTTCCTGCAATCGCATGCCGCGTTTGCGTTCCTGCTGGATTACGTGCCCGATTGGAAGCGGGCATACGGTCGCGGTGGGCTTATTCAGTATCAGAGTTTTGTGCCTCGCGAACGCGCGCACGAGGCGTTCACCCGGCAGTTGCACTGTGCCCGCACGGCCGGCCTGCCGCCGTATCTTGCGGTATTCAAACGCCACCGGCCCGACCCGTTTCTGATGACCCATGCGGTGGACGGATATTCGCTGGCGCTGGATTTCAAGGTTACCCGGGTCAACCGTGATGCGTTGTGGCGGCTGGCGAAAACGATGGATGATATCGTGCTGGATGCGGGCGGCCGTTTCTACTTCGCGAAGGATAGCACGCTTACCGCGCAGGCCGTGCGGCGCTCGCTGGGGGCCGAGGCTACCGAACGTTTCGCCGAGCTGAAGGCCCGGTGCGATCCCGACGGCATTCTGGAAACCGATCTGTACCGGCGCCTGTTCGATCCGGCCGCCGGAACATTGCCATGACACGCCAAGGAAGCAATATGCGCAAGGTTCTGCTCACGATTGTGTTGATCGGCCTGGCAGCGATTGCCGGGGTGTTGATCATGTACGGTGGGTGGATGTTCCTGAGCACCGGGGGGGCGCTTTCGCCGGCGATCACGGCCCGCCTTCGTGATGAAGGGCGAGCGGCCGTTGCCACCCGCGATGTGCCCGTAAGCGCCGTGCTGCTGTATGGCGACAGCGTGATCGGCGCCGGGCACAACACCGTGCGCGCCCACGGCAATGCAGGCGGTCACGCCGAAATCAATGCCATCTCCGATGCGATCGCGCACATGGGGCTGGACACATTCATGCATCTGCCCAAGGATTCGCTTCGGATGGTGACCACGTTCGAGCCATGCCTTATGTGTCGTGGGGCCATTCTGGAGTATGGCATCAAACATGTGGAGTTCCTGAAAGGGAAGTCCGTATGGTTCTGGTTGCGCGAGGACCTGCGCACCCTGCGATATCAGTGGGCGCGGCGAAACCGTGCCGGCGAGTCGTTGCAGGATTCCCTGTTTGAACAATACTGGAAGGCCTATCCAGCCGAGGCACCCGCCAACACAGGTGAGAAACAATGAACACACAGCGCATGCTTCCGCTGATACTGGCATGTATTGCCGTTGCCGCGCTCTGGGCCGGTTGCGCCGATCCCTGCGCCGACGTTGTCTGCGGTCCGGCACCGATCCCCTTGCAAGTAACGGTGTACGATACGGTGACCGTCGACACGCAGCTTGTTGTGGTGCGCGGCGTGCCGCTCGACACCGTGCGCGTTGACACCCAGTTGGTGGTGACACGCCCCACAGTGGATGCGCTGGTGACGCTGCGGAACGCGGCGGACACCACGGCGTTCGATACACTGGATGTTGCCGGCGATCGGTTCCAGCGGCTGGATCTGGCCGGCCTCCCGAGCGTGCCCTTCATGATTCGTGTGGAGCGTGGAGCACGGCAAACCACGCAGTACGATGTTGCCGTGAAAACCGTGGAAGGATGTTGCGGGTATTCGGTGGCTGGCTACTACAAACTCACGTTGCCGCGTATTCCGCGCTAACCGCGATGTTGTCCACCAGGACATGCACGTTGTTCAACAGTCGGTAAGACTGTTCCACAACAGTCCGCAACAGGCGCATGCCCCCGGAACGGAAACGGCCACGGATGCCCTGATGAAGGTGCGCCCGTGGCCGTTATCATGTTGCCGTGTGCCGCGTGGGTGGTGCGCTGCGCGCCAGGCCCCGGTCGGTCACAATTCCGGAACGCGTGTCCGGTGCGGCTTACTTGCTGTTCAACGTCCAGTCGTATTCCAGATAGCCGATCTTCACGTTTCCGGCCAGCGCGGTTTTCATTTCGGCCGTGCCGTACTTCTTCAGGAATTCCTTCAGGCCGCTGTCGCCACCGAAATCCGCCTTGTACCAGTCGAAGATCTTCGAGAGCATGATCGTGCCGGTCCGCGAATCGTAGCGATTGTATCGCGATGCCAGATACGCCGTGGCGTTGCGGGCAAGCTGCGCGCGGACATCCTTGCCCGTGTAAACCTTTGCCAGCAGCGGCGGGCAGTTCAGCGCCGCGCACACCAGCCCGAAATGGATCAACGGCTCCTTGAACTTGGCGCGCACCATGTTGTTCTCGATGTCGTTCAGCGTGAGCTGCTTGCCGGCCACCTTGAACTTCCGTGCATCGAAGAAGCCCTTCACATCAACCGGCTTGCGCATGCCGGGGTTATCCAGCACGTTCTTGATCACACATGCGTTGTAGGCGTTGATCCAGAACGCGAGCTGATCGTTGGCCGGCATCGCGGCGATCTGGGCATTCTCCAGCGACGCGAGATACGCGGTGAAGTCCGCATTGTTCTTGAATCGTGCGTAGTCCACGCGGCCGTTGGCCACCGCCGTTGCCAGCAGGGCGCCGAACTTTGCGTGGTCGAACCCGGGCGTAACGTCCCGGCGTGCCTGAAGCGCGGTGGCGCCGAAACCGAGCACAAGCGCCGCCAGAATCACGGCGCTGAAAGGTATGCGTGTTGTTCGCATCGGTTGAGTCCTTGTAATAAGCATGTTCCGATCCAGTCGGATACGAGTTCGGAGTTTGTTTGCGATTGCGTTCGCCGCTGGCGTAATCGGCCGCATTGCCGGTGCCATGGCCGCGTTTGCGATCACGGCACGCTCATCCACGCAGGCGATGTGCCGGCCGCCAGGTCGAAGATAGGGCAGTCGGCATCGTGTGCGCCCGGCAGATAGCCGGTGCTCACCAGAAACTCGCGGACAATTTCGCCGCCGGTGAACACGAATGTGCGCTTGAACAGCTTCTTCCATTCATCCAGCGATCGCGGATGATGATGGTGCAGCCAGCCAGCGAATGACCCATGACTGCCGCGCAACGTAACGATGCGCCTCGCGTTTTCGATAACGGCGTTAACCTTCAGGCGGTTGCGCACAATGCCGGGGTTGGCCAGAAGGCGCGCCCGGTCGGCATCGGTGTAGCCCGCCACACGATCCACATCGAAGCCCTCGAACGCGGCATCGAACCCGCTGCGTTTGTTGAGGATAATGGTCCACGACAGGCCCGCCTGATTGATCTCCAGAGCCAGCCTGGCCAGCAGGGCATTGTCGTCGTTGATCCGGAACCCGTACTCCGAATCGTGGTACTGGCGGTGCGGATTGCCGGGGTCGGCGTTCCGTACCGCGGCGCAGTAGCTGGCGGACATCGTCGCTCTTCCTTCGATTTTTCTTAGCTTCCAGGCCTGTGCCACGTCCGTGGCGGAGCCTTTCAGGGCATGGGCGTGGGGTACATCGATTGGCATTGGTAGGCCAAGGCCACCATTGGTTTGATGCAAAACAACGTTGACATGGCCGAATACATCGAGGGCTCGTTAAACGCAGCAGGCCACCGCTACGCGATTGTCGTAAGCCGGTGGAACGAATTTATCACCAAACGACTGCTTGAAGGCGCATTGGAGTGCATCCGCATGCACGGCGGCGACGAAGCGGCCGTGCGCGTTGTATACTGCCCGGGCGCCTACGAGCTGCCGCTGGTGGTGCAACGCCTTGCCGGCGCCGGTGCGTACGACGCGGTGATCGCGCTTGGCGCGGTGATTCGCGGGGCCACGCCGCACTTCGAGCAGGTTGCCGGGGGTGTAAGCTCCGGCATTGCGTCGGTTATGCTGGCTACCGGCATGCCCTGCACGTTCGGCGTGCTTACGGTGGATACCATCGAGCAGGCGATCGAGCGGGCAGGCACAAAGGCCGGCAACAAAGGGTGGGAGGCCGCCCAGGCCGCGATCGAAATGGTGAACGTGCTTCGCCAGCTTCCGTAGCAAGGCACCGGCAACCGGTGTTTTCCATGAGGACGGATTCCGCCGTCGGGCACAACGTTCTGCCTTGCGGCGGGCGTTTCCAGGCGTTTGATTTGGCGCGGATGTCCCGCAAACCTTGCCCAATTGCCGACCCCGGCGCGCTCGCCCGCACATGCCGGGGAACCGCATAACCAGTTTTCCATAGAGCATGACCATCCGACGCCTGTTCGCGCCGATCCCGGTTTCCCTGATCCTGTTGGTCGTTTCGTCGCATCTGCTGCTGGCACAGCCGGAATACCGATGGACAGTGTACAGTGCACTGAATTCCACTCAGGCTGTGGCGTTCGATTCGGCCGGCACGTTGTGGGCCGCCACAACCGGCGGCGTTGTCGGGTATTCCCTGGCCGATAACACCACTCGGATATTCCATACCCGCGACGAGTTGTTCCCCGAAAAGCAGGGGCTGCTTTCGCTGAACTCCACCGCCATCGCAATCGATCCCGCAACCGGCGACATGTACGTTGGCAGCGACGCCGGCCTGGTCAGCATCCGCCGGCAAAGCGGCCAGTGGGGGTATTCGGCGGAGATCGCATCGATGACCGAGCGTCCCAGCCGGCTGATTACCGGATTCGGTTTCAATCAGGGTCGCGTGTATTTCCTTACCGCGTTCGGCGTTGGCGTATACCGTTCGTCGGACAGCAGCTTCATCGAGTCCTATCTCCGGTTTGGATCGATCCCACAGAACACGCCTGTACGTTCGATCGCCTTCTGGCGCGGACGGGTGTGGGTGGGAACCGATAACGGCATTGCTTCGGCCGATATGGGCGGCGCCAATCTTGCCGCGCCCGATGCCTGGACCGTGCATCCCGCGGCGCTCGGCCGATCCATCCTTTCCTTTGCCGAGCTTGGCGACTCGATGGTCGTGGGCACGGATTCCGGCGCGTATACCGTGTTGGCTGATGGTACCGGCGCCATCCGGACCGATATCCCGGCTGTGCGGGTTGTTGTGGCGCGGGCCGGCGGCAGCGTGGTTGCGGCCTCCGAAGTCGCGGCATACGCGTACAACGGCGGCGTGTTCTCGCAGGCTACCGGGGTTGGAGGTATCGTGCGCTCGGTGGCGATTGCGCCCAATGGCTCGGTCGGGTTTGGAACGCGCGATCTGGGCGTTGGTCTGTGGCGGAACGGAACGCTGGCGATGCTGCGCCCGAACGCCCCGGCCGGGAATTACTTCGCCGATCTGGCGCTGGCGACCGATGGCACCGTGTGGACGGCGAATTCCTTCCCGAGCGTTGTTGATGCCGGGTTCTCCTCGCTTGAAGGGGAGGAGTGGACCGCGTACGACAAGCTTTCGTTGAAATCGGGCGGCGCCAACAGCGTATGGCATGTGGGAAGCGCGCCGGACGGCAAGGTGTTCGCCGGCACGTTCGGTTATGGCGCGATGGAGCTTCAGGCGGATGGGGATTCGGCTGCCACACAGGTGATCAACGAGAAGAACTCGCCGATCACCGGCATCTTCAACTCGCCGTCGTTCGTGGTGGTGGCCAAAGCGGTCACCGATTTCAGCGGCCGGACCTGGTTCCTGAACTACGACCCAACGCAGGGCCTTGGCCCGCTGCTTGTTGTGCGGCTGCTGCCCGGCGAAACCGCGCCCGACGGCACCAACTATCGCGAGTTTGTTTCGCCGTACAACTTCGCTCGTGTGTTCCGGTGGATCGCGATCGACGACAACGGCACCAAGTGGCTGGGGGCGGATGCGCACAGCTCGTCGTTCGGTTCGTTCGCGGGGCTGATGTACCTGAACGACGGCGGCACGCCCACCAATCTTACCGACGATCGCTGGGGCCTGCTTACCACGGCCGATGGGTTGATCAGCAATCAGCAGTCGGCGCTGTTGGTGGACAAGCTGGGCGAGGTGTGGATGGGGGCGTCGAAGGGATTGTCGGTGCTGGTTAATCCGGTGTCGGTGGTCAACAACGATTCGCGGCCGATCATCCGTACGATTCGCGCCCTGAGCGACATCTACGTACATGCCTTGGCTGTTGACGCATTGAACCGAAAGTGGGTGGGCACCGATCAGGGCCTGTTCCTGCTGTCGGCCGAAGGCGATACCGTGATCGCCAAGTTCACGGCCGAGAATTCCCCCCTTGTGAATAACCAGATTCGCTCGATTTTGTCGGTGGAAGCCACCGGAGATATTTATATTGGCACCTCGAACGGCATGAACAAGGTGCGCACCATAGCCGAGGCCCCGAAGGGGGACGCGGTATTGGCGGTGTCGCCACATCCGTTTCTGATCCCTTCCGACGACTATCTCCGTATCAAAGGGTTGCCGGCCGACGCAATCGTCAAGATCTTCACAGCCGGCGGAACGCTGATTCGTGAGTTCCCCTCCCCGGGTGGAGCTGTTGCATTGTGGGATGGGCTGGACAACAACGGTAACCTCGTTCCCTCGGGGGTGTACCTGATTGCCGCCTCCGCACGTAATGGCGATAACGCAACGGTAGGTAAAGTTGCAGTGATTCGGCAATAGCCTGACCAATAGCATGTTTCACTTAACAAGGGACTGCACGTGGAAAACAACCGTGATGAAGTATTCTCACGTCGCGTGAGAGCAGGGAAGAGGACTTATTACATCGACGTTCGCTCAACCCGCGCCGGCAATGATTACTACATGACGATTACCGAGAGCAAGCGCTCCGGCGAGTCCGACCGCGAGAAGTTCAAGATATTCCTGTACAAGGAGGACTTCGAGAAGTTCCGCGAGGCATTCAACGAGGCTCTCACGTTCATCTACGCCGAGCTTACCAAGATCAATGCGCTTCCGCGCTCGCGCGAGTACGAGGAACGCACCGACGAGCGAACCGACGACTGAACGGCGGCGCGGTGTGGCCTGGCCCCGCCCGTGTTTCGGTCCCACGGCAGGACCCCCATCCCAAGCGAACTCCACATCCTCTTGCAGGGATCGTGGAGTTCAGCATTTGTAAGCCTTCGGCTGTACAACGCGTAACAAAATTTCCCGTACAACCTCCGCGCACATGGCCTCGATTATTATCCTCGGCAACGGCTCACTGCTTCCGGCGTTCGCCCGGTCGATCACCTCGGGATTCACGGTTCATACCTTCGATACCGCCGATGGCGCCGCACCGGCGTTCCCGGCCGATCTGGTTGCGATCGTTGATCTGGAGATCGATCGCGAACCGAAGCTGGCCGCGCTTGCATCGCTGGGCCCGCTGCCGCAGGGCGTTGTACTGTTCACCAACACCCTTACGATTACCGCCACCGAGGTTGCCGCGCGATGCCAATGCTCGGGTGCCGTTGTCGGTATCTCCTATGTGCCGCATCTGTATGCCGGTGGCGCGCCCATCGAGGCCGCGCCCGCGCTTGGCCTATCCGATGCCGACGCCGATGCCGCTCTGGAACTGCTTGGCGGCCTGGCCGGCCGCGCTACCGAGCGCCTTGTTGATCGCGTTGGGCTGGTTGCCATGCGCACGCTGGCGATGATCATCAACGAAGCCGCATTCGCCCTGATGGAGGGTGTTGCCGCCGCCGGTGATATCGACGTGGCGATGAAGCTGGGCACCAACTACCCGCAGGGGCCGCTTGCCTGGGCCGATGCCATCGGGCCGCAGACGGTGGTTGCCGTGCTGCAGGCGCTTCACGATGAATATCAGGAGGAGCGGTATCGGCCGTGTGTGCTGCTGAAGCAGCATGCCCGTGCCCGGTTGCCCTTCCATACGGCCGCCGAATAAGCGCCGTTTGCAGTGCTTCCCCAGCAGTCGCGGGGAGGCCGATCACGAATCACACCGAAGAGATACTCATGGCCGACGCATATATCGTTGCCCCACTGCGCACGCCGATCGGACGATACGGCGGCGCGCTATCGGCAGTTCGTGCCGATGATCTTGCCGCCATCGTACTGAAGGCCGTTGTGGAACGCGCGGGCATCCCCGCCGATCGAATCAACGATGTGATCCTTGGCTGCGCCAATCAGGCCGGCGAGGATAACCGGAACGTGGCCCGCATGGCTGTGCTGCTGGCCGGGCTTCCGCAGGAAGTAACCGCCACCACCATCAACCGCCTGTGCGGCAGCGCGCTCGACTCCTTGGTGTACGCCGCACGCGCGGTGAAATCCGGCGAGGCCGATGTGGTGATCGCCGGCGGTGTGGAGGTGATGTCGCGCGCGCCGTACGCTATCGCGAAGAACGTATCCGGCGGCGCGCAGTTCGGGAACATGACGGCGTTTGATACCGCGCTTGGCTGGAGATTCCCGAACGCCCGGCTGGAGGCCCTGTTCCCGCTGGAGCAGATGGGGGAGACCGCCGAAAACGTTGCCGAGCAATGGGGCATCAGCCGCGAGGAGCAGGACGCGTTCGCGCTGCGCTCGCACCAGTTGGCGGTGGCCGCATGGGATGCTGGCCGTTACGACAACACGGTGATCCCCGTGGAGATCCCGCAGCGCAAGGGCGATCCGCTTGTTGTTCGGCGCGACGAAGGCCCGCGCGGTGATACGTCGCTGGAGAAGCTCGCAACGCTGAAGCCCGCCTTCCGCAAGGGCGGCACCGTTACCCCGGGCAACTCGTCGTCGTTGAACGATGGCGCTGCCGCCGTGATCGTTGCCAGCGAGCGCGCCGTGCGCGAGCTGGGGCTTACCCCGGTGCTGCGTTATGTTTCCAGCGGCACCGCCGGTGTTAATCCGCGCATCATGGGCATCGGGCCGGTTCCGGCCACGCGGAAGGCGCTGGCCGCCGCAGGGTTGGCGATCGGGGATATCGACCTGGTGGAATTGAACGAAGCCTTTGCGTCGCAGTCATTGGCGGTGATGCGCGATTTGGAGCTGGATCCCGATCGCGTGAACGTCAACGGCGGCGCCATCGCGCTGGGGCATCCGCTGGGCATGTCCGGCGTCCGGTTGGTGGCAACCCTTGCCGACGAAATGGCCCGCCGCGACAACGCTCGATACGGCCTGGCCTCGATGTGCATCGGCGTTGGGCAGGGTATCAGCGCGATATTCGAACGCGTATAACACGCACGTGAAGTTGTTGGTGGATAATGTTCGTGCCTGATTGCGCGGCACACACGTGGGGCACAGAGAAAATACGGGCGCATGCTTCAAAGGCCGATTGGCTTTCGTGGCATGCGCCCGTTGTACGTTTGATCCCGATGAAGCGCGGGGCCGCCACGGCATTGCCGGGTTCGTCGCCCCCGATCGTGTGTCAGCGCTCGAACTTCGGCTCCTCGAGCGTAAGCGTCAGCGAGATGCGATGCGTGGCGCCAAGGCTTGAAAGGTCCGAGCTTTGGCGCGTGAACGCATAGTCGATGTTCAACTTCGGCAGCTTCACGCCCGCGCCGATGGTGATCTGCTTCAGATCGGTATAACCACCTCGCACGAACACGCGATCCTTGAACGAGTACTCCAGCCCGCCCTGCACATCAAGGCTGGCCACGCCAAGGTCCACCATCGTGGCGGCCTCGCGACCCTCGAACCGGAATGCGCCGTCGATCACCGGCATCACGCTGTGATTCTCGTTGAAGCGATAACGATAGGCCGCGCCCAGCCGCAACGTTGGCACGATGAACTCCTGGCTGCCGGTATCCCAGATCAACAGCGACTTGGTTGCGTCGGCCAACTCCGCGCCCAGCGAAAGATCCTCCACCGGGCGATACGTGGCGCTGAGATCAATCCCCACACCCCAGGCCGAATGGTCCAGCACGGTCTTGTAGATGAACTTCACATTGCCGCCCACGGCAAGCTGATCGTTCACCTTGCGAGCGTACGAGCCGTACACAGCCCAGTCGGCAGCGCCTCCGGTGGTGATCTTCGTGGGATCGATGCGGTCATCGTCATCAAGCACGCCGTTGCCATTACGGTCGATAAGCGCGTTGCGCGAATCCTTGATGCCGTCAAGCCCCAGCCTGATCGCGCTGAGCGATATCGTCTGCAACGAGTCCACCGGCAGCGCGCCGGCGGCGTAGTCGTAGTTGATCTCACCGGCGAAGCGCGACTCGTGCAGTACCGTTACCTGGGGATAGCGTATCAACGCGAGCGAGGCCGGGTTGAAGTAACCGGCGGTGACGTCGTTGGCGAAACCCGTGCCGGCGCCGCCAAGCCCGGCCGAGCGCCCGCCAACGCCGCTGGAGAGGAACTCGCCCGCGTACTTGGCATTCACAAATCCCTGTGCCGATACGGCGGCGGGGAGGATGGCGCAGCTCAGCACCGCGCCCACAATGGCCTTGATCATAGAGTGTTGTTCACGTGAACGTGCAATATACCGTAGGCGGACGATGAAGCCGCATGCGTTCGTGTGCGCGGCGGGCAAACGGTGCCACACCTTTCATGCGGAGTGCCGATACGGCTAACGGATCGTGTCGCCAAACAAACGACGTTACAATGCGATAATATTTGCTCGCATTCCATTGTTGCAATGGCAATCAGGATGCACTATTTTTGTGCCACTTCGGACGAGGCAGGGGCTTGTGAGTGGACAATCGTTCGATATGCGGGAATAGCTCAGTTGGTAGAGCACTACCTTGCCAAGGTAGATGTCGCGAGTTCGAGTCTCGTTTCCCGCTCTGTGAAAACGCACGTTGCCGGCACTGCCGGTCGAGGTACCTGAGTCCTGTCATCGCCAAAGCACGGTGACAGGATTTTTCATTACGTCCCGTTCGGTATGCTGACGGGATGCAACTCACTCGGCTCTCTGTCGTCTTCCGCCCTCAGGAAGGTCGGCACCGCACAGGGCGCCAACACCATCGATTAAGATCGTATGACGCGCGTTGTCTACATCCCGGGCGACGGTATCGGGCCAAGCATCATGCAGGCCACACGTGCCATCATCGACGCCAGCGGTGCCGAGATCAACTGGGTCGAAGCGCATGCTGGCCTTGGTGCGTACGAACAGTTCGGCGATCCGCTTCCGGAGGAAACGATTAAGCTGATCGCCGATGCCACGCTTGCCCTGAAGGGGCCGCTTACCACGCCGGTGGGGTCGGGCTTCCGCAGCGTGAACGTTGCGTTGCGTCGCGAGTTCGATCTTTACAACAATCTCCGCCCGGTTCACAGCTTCGAGGGGGTGCGCAGTCGCTACAGCGGGATCGATCTGGTGATCGTGCGCGAGAATACCGAGGGCCTGTACTCCGGCATCGAACGCTTCGTGGACGAAGCCCACACCATCGCCGAATCGGTGGCTGTGATCACGCGGCCGAATGCCGAGCGCATCGCCCGCGCCGCGTACGAGTACGCGGTGAAGCAGGGGCGCCGCAAGGTGACCATCGTCCACAAGGCGAACATCCTGAAGTTTACGTCGGGCCTGTTCCTTGCCACCGCGCGCGAGGTCGCCGCCGAGTATCCCACGATCGAAACCGACGACAAGATCATCGACAACATGGCCATGCAGCTTGTGATGCGGCCTGAACAGTTCGATGTGATCCTGACGACAAACCTCTTCGGCGATATCCTGTCGGACCTGACCAGCGGTCTGGTGGGCGGGCTTGGCCTGGCGCCGGGGGCAAACATCGGCGCCAGCGTCGCGATCTTCGAGGCCGTTCACGGCTCGGCGCCGGACATCGCCGGCCGCAACCTCGCCAACCCCGGCGCTCTGATCCTGGCCGGCGCGATGCTTCTGCGCCACATCGGCCTTCGTGAGCATGCCGAACGGGTGGAAGCAGCATTGGCCGATGTCGTGCGCGAGGGCACGCATGTCACACGCGATCTCAATCCGGAGTCGGGTGTGGGTACAACCGAAATGCGCGACGCGATTATCGCCCGCCTGGCCTGAGTTCCCGATGTCCGTGTTACCATGGCGGACGCTGGATTCCCAACGCGGGCTCGCCCGTTCCTGAGCAAGGCAATCCCATGCTGAAGTACCTGCTGAATATCATAGTCTACCTGGCGTTGGCGATCTGGATCGGCAGCCTGGTGTTCTTTGGTGCTGGCGTGGCCGCGGTGCTCTTTCAGCCGGACATGCTCCCAGGGCGCACAATGGCCGGCGCGGTGAACAGCGTGATCCTTGGCAAACTGGGGAAGATCGAAATCATCGCCGGGGTGTTGCTTGTGGGCGGTACGCTGTACACGGCGGCGCGCTACAAGCACCTGCTCAACTGGGTTGTG
This sequence comes from uncultured bacterium, assembly GCA_966128725.1. Classification (GTDB taxonomy): domain Bacteria; phylum Bacteroidota; class Ignavibacteria; order OLB7; family OLB7; genus JAFDZV01. The sequence goes on from CBHYLN010000062.1 coordinate 28,899, forward strand.
CTTCTGCTTTCGGCCGGCATGCTTGCAACGGCCATCTATTATACCGGCACGTTGTTCCCGCGTATCGATGCGATACGGGTTGCCGTTGGTGACTTCGATCATGTGCCGGCCGAGAAAATGGTGCTGAAGGCGGAGTTCGACCGCGGGCACGAACAGTATTCGATGTTGGTGAAGGGCGTGCTTGGCGCCGGGCTGCTGGTGCTTGTATTGCATACGGTGGCCATGGTACGATACACGGAGTTTCAGGCAAACCGCTATCGCACGCTCGAAGTGGAGTGGCTTCGCCTTCGCGAGCGGTTGTCGCATCCGGTGAGCACGCTGGCGCGCATCGTGGTTCCACAGGAAGATCGTGGTGGCTCGGCAACGGGCAGCCCACAGGCCGTCAATGGCGGCGGCGCCAAGGCACCGGCTGCGGCTCCCGTTCACGACGTCGCGCAAACGCCCAATGTGCAGATCGTTGCCGATGTAACCGAGGCGCCCGCCGAAGCATTGCCAACGGCTGAACCCAAGAAAACAGTTGCCTCCGGCAAAGGGTAGGTGGTAAATTTGCCGCGCTGGAGATAGTTGGTCCGGCTTACGGAAAGGTGCAGGAGTGGTTTAACTGGAACGCCTGGAAAGCGTTTGTACGGGTCAAACCGTACCGAGAGTTCTATTCTCCCCGTTCCCGCACGACGGGTGGAAAACCATGGTGGCCCACGCTTCGTCGTTTGGTGCCGGCGCATTATTCACATCGGGATCGTTGATCGATGCTCTGCCTGTTTGAAGACAATCGTGCGCGCGACTTCCTGCCGCTGGCCGCCACGCAACACGTGGCGCACCTGATGGTGGGCACGATGACATTGCGTGCCCGCGCGATGCGTGTAACGGCCGAACGCGTGGTGGTGCTGCACGGGCGCCGTTATCTGCGCGAGTATCATGCCGCAGGCGGCGACAATGTTGCGCAGCCCCAGGAGCCAACGCTGTTCGTGAACGCACGGTTGCCGCTGTCGCGCACGATGATGGCGTCGTTTCCGAACCGCGAGCAATGGATTGTGGAATCGCGAGGCACGGTTGTTGCCGCGCGGCTTGCGCCGGAATCAATCGCGCTGCTCAACTGGGAGCCCGATGCGCTGGACTTCGACGTGCTGGAGCGCGTGCCTCGCTACGAGCTTGTGGGCGATCTGCCGTACGAGTACCTGTGGGACATGATCCACGACAACGGCGCGCGCATCGTTGCCGACAGTGCCGATTGGCAGGGCGCGCAGCGCGGTACCGTGATGGCGGGCGCGCATATCGTGAACCCCGACAGCGTTACCATCGGCGCCGGCAGCGTGATCAAGCCCGGCGTTGTGATCGATGCCCAATCCGGGCCGGTGATCATTGGTGATGATGTGGAGATCATGCCCAACGCGGTAATCGAGG
>CBHYLN010000063.1:0-30155 GCA_966128725.1 uncultured bacterium
GCCCGTGCTCGGCGTGGTCGCGCCGATCGGCGTGTTGTCCACCGTACCGCCGTTGATCGTCAGATTGTCGTTCACCTGCGCGTCGGTAAGGCCAGTGCCGATGCGAACGGCATTCACCGTGCCGCTGCCGGCGTTCACCGAGTTCATCAACGCGTCACCCTGTCCGACCGTTGTTGGCAGTGTCTGCGTGCCGGTCCAGACGTTTGAATTCGCAAGGTTCACGCCCAGCGGATTGCCCGTGGTGCCGTCGCCAACAAGCGTGCCATTCGTGCTCACCGCCACATTGCCGGCGGTAGTCACGAAGTCCTTCGTCACCAGCGTGTTGCCCGGGTCGGCGCCGACCGTCGATGCCGCCGTTGCCTTCGCCGTCAACGCAAGGCTGGTGCCGCTCATCGTCGTGAACGCGCCCGTGCTCGGCGTGGTTGCACCGATCGGCGTGTTGTCAACCGTACCGCCATTGATCGTCAGGTTGTCGTTCACCTGAGCGTCGGTAAGGCCAGTGCCGATGCGAACGGCGTTCACCGTGCCGCTGCCGGCGTTCACCGAGTTCATCAACGCGTCACCCTGCCCCGCCGTTGTTGGCAGTGTCTGCGTGGCCGTCCACGTATTGGCATTCGAGAGATTCACACCCAGCGGGCTGCCGGTTGTGCCGTTGCCAACAAGCGTGGCGTTCGTGCTCACCGCCACATTGCCGGCGGTGGTCACGAAGTCCTTCGTCACCAGCGTGTTGCCTGGGTCGGCGCCAACCGTGGAGGCGGCCGTTGCCTTCGCCGTCAACGCAAGACTGGTGCCGTTCATCGTTGTGAACGAACCCGTGCTTGGCGCGCCCGCTCCGATCGGCGTGGCATCAATCGTGCCGCCGTTGATCGTCAGGTTGTCGGCAACGCGTGCATCCACAATCGTGGTGGTACCGCTGTTCGTGGAGGCGATCAGGTTATCGCCCTGTGCCGCCGTCGCCGGAAGCGTCTGCGTGGCAGTCCACGTGTTCGCATTCGCCGTATTCACACCCAGCGGGCTGCCAGTGGTGCCGTTGCCGACAAGCGTGGCGTTCGTGCTCACGGCCACATTGCCGGCGGTGGTCACGAAGTCCTTCGTCACCAGCGTGTTGCCCGGGTCGGCGCCGACCGTCGATGCCGCCGTTGCCTTCGCCGTCAACGCAAGGCTGGTGCCGCTCATCGTCGTGAACGCGCCCGTGCTCGGCGTGGTTGCACCGATCGGTGTGTTGTTCACCGTACCGCCGTTGATCGTCAGGTTGTCGTTCACCTGTGCGTCGGTAAGGCCGTTGCCGATCCGAGGCGCGTTGATTGTGGTGGTACCGCTGTTCGTGGAGGCAATCAGGTTATCGCCCTGTGCCGCCGTCGCCGGAAGCGTCTGCGTGGCCGTCCACGTATTGGCATTTGCCGTGTTCACGCCCAGCGGGCTGCCTGTGGTGCCGTTACCAACCAACGTGGCATTCGTGCTTACCGCCACATTGCCGGCGGTGGTCACGAAGTCCTTCGTTACCAGCGTGTTGCCCGGGTCGGCGCCGACCGTCGAGGCGGCCGTTGCCTTCGCCGTCAACGCAAGGCTGGTGCCGCTCATCGTCGTGAACGCGCCCGTGCTCGGCGTGGTCGCGCCGATCGGCGTGTTGTTCACCGTGCCGCCGTTGATCGTCAGGTTGTCGTTCACCTGTGCGTCGGTAAGGCCGTTGCCAATCCGAGGCGCGTTGATCGTGGTGGTACCGCTGTTCGTCGAGGCAATCAGGTTGTCACCCTGCGCCGCCGTCGCCGGGAGCGTCTGCGTGGCCGTCCACGTGTTCGCATTCGCCGTGTTCACGCCCAGCGGGCTACCCGTGGTGCCATTGCCAGTGAGCGTGGCGTTCGTGCTCACGGCCACATTGCCGGGCGTAGTCACGAAGTCCTTCGTCAGCAGCGTGTTGCCCGGGTCGGCAGCGACCGTCGAAGCCGAGGTTCCCTTGGCCGACAGTGACAGCGTTGCGCCGGCGATCGCGGTAAAGGTACCTGTGCTCGGCGTGACCGCGCCAATCGGCGTGTTGTTCACCGTGCCGCCGTTGATCGTCAGGTTGTCGTTCACCTGCGCGTCGGTAAGGCCGTTGCCGATCCGCGGAGCGTTGATCGTTATCGAGCCGGCGTTGGTAACCGCGATCAGGTTGTCGCCCTGCGCAGTGGTTGCCGGAAGCGATTGCGTGGCCGTCCACGTGTTCGGGTTGGCAAGGTTCATGCCCAGAGGATTGCCCAGCAAGCCGTTGCCCGTAAGGGTGGCGTTGGTCGCAACCGCAACACCGCCCGGGATCGACAGATAATCCTTGGTCACAAGCGTGGTGCCTGGATCGCCTGCAAGCGTGGAGGCCGAGGTGGCCTTCCCGGTAAGCGTCAGGTTGCCGAACGTCGGCGAGGACGTTGGCGCGATATCCTGCGGCGTGGAAATGGTAACCGCGCCGGTGGCCGACGACACGTTGATCCGATTGGCTGTTCCAGCAACCGACAGCACACCGGTGTTGTTCAGCGTCACACTTCCGCCCAGCGGGACATTGCCGCCGCCTGACATGCCGATGCCGGGATTGATCACCACATACGGATTCGCCAGATCGACGTTCTGGATCGAACCATCGACGATCTTCGGCGAGCTGACGGAGTTATTCGCCAACTGACCGGCACCAATGGCGCCCGAGGCGATCTTCGAGCCGGTGATGGTGGTATCACGCAGCTTGCTGCCGGAGATGCCGCCATCGAGCAGGTAATAATCGTACAGGCTGTTCGGCGTCAGCGACAGAGTAACCGCTGGTCCGGTTGGGTTGGTAACACCGATCGCGTTGTCGGCGCTGTTAACCGAAGCGACACCGGTTGGTCCGGTCAGCGTAAACTGATTGCCGCTTCTGGTAAGGAGCAATCCGCCCGCGGTGTTCAGCGTGATGTCGCCGGCAACACCGTTAATGGTGTTCACTCCAGCTGCGGATGGGCTGCCCCAGACAACACCGCTGCCCGTGGATGTCAGCACCTGGCCGGCGACCGAGCCAGCCGGGTTGATCTTCCTTGCCGAGACGGCATTGTCGCGAATGTTCTCGCCGCCAACCACATTGCTTGCCACGGCATAGGAGCTGTCGGCAATGGTCGAACGAATGCTGTATGGCACTGCGGTCAACTGAGTGCGTGGTGTCATCTCGCGATTATCACGCAGCGTTGTGCCAATCCAGTACTGACGGTCGAACGGCAGATTAAAGGGGTTCACCGAACCGAGCACGACGTTGAACAATCCACGTGTTACTACCACGTTCGATTGTGCTTCCGTCCAGATCGGATCATCGGAGGTTGGCGATGTATAAATCTTGAAGGTCATGGTGTACGTTCCGTTTGGAACGGCCTGACCAGAAGTGTTGGTTAGCAAACCCTGGTAGGAGATTTGCTGTGGCGCCTGTGCAAGCGCGGTTCCACTCGCGATAACAGTGCCTAGCACCGTCGCAAGCAGCCGTCGCATGTTCTGTGGTTTCATTGCAGTTGTAACCTTGGTGAGGGATTGGACTTCCTTGGACCGTCGTTTGTTTCTGTCCTGAATTGCCAACGGCACTGATGTAGGACCATCCGCCGCCTGCTGCTCATGCAAATGAGCACCCGGCAGCCAGCGTTCGTTAGCGTACGATAATGAGCTTTCTGCGCTCGGACTGTGTTGCCGCAGTGGACCCTGCTGGCGTCACAGAAAGCTGGTAGATGTACACTCCGCCACCGGCTCGTTCACCGGTTGCGAGCATGCCATCCCATGATTCACGATGTTCTCCGGCGTCGGCGATTCCGTCGAACAACACGGCAACCGATCGACCGAGGAGATCATACACCTCGAGCGAAACCTTGCTTCGTTCCCGCAGGCGGAAACCAATTGTCGTGGAGACGGAAAATGGATTCGGATAATTCCGCAACTCGAACGCCCCGGCCGTGGCGACCGCCCCGGCGTCGTCGTCGAACGACGCTATCTCGTCGAACGGAACCCAGAATCCCTGGCTGAGCCGCTGTTCGCGGGTGGAATCGGTCAGCCCGATCACCGTTTGGCCAGCGGACGCGTACATGTAGGACTCCCCGTCGTCGGCGCCGATAACGCCTCCGCTGGAGATGACCGACCATGGAATTTGCTCGGTTTGGGCAAAGACCATGCCCGGTATTCCCGCTACGGCACACACCCCTACCAGCGCGCTCAGGAGCACGCGGCAATGGTTCGACCATCGCATAGGATACCTCGGTTGTTACTGGATTGATTGAGGATTGATGAAGACGCACATCAGCTACACAACGGTGAACCGGCCGTGTATAACAAACGCCTTCGTTTATGGAACGTTGATTATTGCTTGGGTATGACGTATAAGCTCGGCCAACCATTCTGGACAGGTTGCCGTCATTACGTCTTCGCTGGGGGGGAGAAGACCGCTAATGCAGACTTGGGTATGAATATACAACACCCCAAACCTTCAACGCAAGCCTTCCGTCGCGCAACACGTATAATTGCGCCTCTCAGGCGTTCGATCACAACCGGGGAACAGCGGTTCCCACGCCAGTGATACGAATGGTAAATCCAATAACGTGTTGTTGTGCCAACCACCAAACGCGGGTTATTCACCGGATTGCTGTCTGGATCAGGAACCTAATCGGCCGAAAAAGCGGCCATTTAGTTGCGTTGCAAGTCCATTCAGGCTGTCACCGGCCGCGTATGGTCAGCATCAGGCGGCACAAATATGCATTCCGCACATTAGGCCAACATGAGATTGGCTCGCCTATGTTACATCCACCATGCACAGTGTCACTTCTGCAACGGTGCGTATCGGCGGACGCCAACAATGCTGCCAAGCCCCATCAGCAAGCACAACGGCGACATATCCGGTTATCACGCATACGCACCTGGGGCTTGCTCCACCTGGCCTGCACGGGACCAGCAGCCGCGGCCCATTGCGGTGTTGCTGCTTCATAACACGGAATTAATATGGTAGTTACACCCATGCCGGTGCCCGCCGCGTAAGTTGCACGCACCATGAGCATGTATCGCGAACGTGAATATCAGGACGATGAGAGCCAGGCGGTGTACTTGCTGCGCGGCCTCTTCCCCACCGACTTCGCGTTTCGCCTGATGACAACACACGTTATCCTGCCGCCGGGTACACCGGAGCGTAGCATCGCTGAGATCGATGCGGACCGGGCAGAGTATTGCTGGCCGTACCGACTCATCGGCGTACCCGCCACCAGCACTCACATATTTCGCGTTCATGACCAAACGCATACTCTTCATCTGCGGGTCGATTAACCAAACGTCGCAGATGCATGCAATCGCCGCGCACCTTCCGGAATACGAGCACTACTTTACGCCGTATTACGCGGATGGTTTTCCAGAGCTGATACGGCGCGCCGGCCTTGCCGATACAACGGTAATGGGTCGGAAGCTTGCCGAGCGATGCCTTGCGTATCTGCACACACACGACCTGCGAATTGACTATCGCGGCACGGCCAACAATTACGATCTGGTGGTTACCTGCAGCGATCTAGTGGTGCCGGCCAATGTTCGGCGCGGCAAGCTGATACTTGTGCAGGAGGGAATGACCGATCCGGAAAATCTCATGTACCGGATTGTGAAGCGCCTGAAGCTCCCACGCTACCTGGCCAGCACGTCGGCTACGGGTTTAAGCAACGCGTACGACTATTTCTGCGTAGCCAGCGATGGATATCGCGAACTGTTCGCGCGCAAAGGTGTTGATCGCTCGAAGCTGCTGGTTACGGGAATACCAAACTTTGACAACTGCGCCGAATATCTCGACAATAATTTCCCGCACCGCAACTATGTGCTGGTGGCCACCAGCGATACCCGCGAGACATTCAAGTATGAGAATCGAAAGCGCTTCATACTTGAGGCGGTACGGCTTGCAGCGGGCCGGCCGTTAATATTCAAGCTGCATCCCAACGAATGGGTTGAACGCGCCACCACCGAAATCGAACGATGGGCACCGGACGCATTGGTGTACGCCAGCGGCAACACAAACCACATGGTCGCCAATTGCGATATGCTGATCACGAAAGTCTCGAGTGTGGTATACGTGGGGCTGGCCCTGGGCAAGGAAGTGATTTCCTATTTCGATATCAACGAGCTGCGCGATCTGATGCCGATTCAGAACGGCGGACAATCGGCCGCTGCAATTGCCGATGTATGCCGCAGGCATATGCAGGACGCCCCGATGCCGCAGGCAGCCCGCCAGACCGCTGGCACACATGCACCCCGGATGCACGCCGCGCAGGCAACCATGGTGTACCGATGAACATGGTGGTGGTTGTACAGGCGCGCATGGGAAGCAGCCGCCTTCCGGCCAAGGTGATGATGCCACTGGCCGGCCGAACGCTTCTTGAGCGGATGATCGATCGCGTGCGCGCGGCCGCCTTGGTCCGCACCGTTGTGGTGGCCACCACCACCGAGCCCGCCGACGACGCCATCCGCGCACTCTGCGGGCAGCTTGGCATTGCCTGCTACAGCGGCAGCCGCGATGATCTGCTTGACCGCCACTATCAGGCCGGGCTGTTGCACGATGCCGACGCCGTTGTAAAGATCCCATCGGATTGCCCGTTGATCGACCCGGCCGTGATCGACCGTGTGCTGGATCGATATCTCAGCAGCCCCACGCGGCCGGACTTCGTGAGCAATCTGCACCCGCCCTCCTACCCCGATGGCCACGATGTTGAGGTGATTTCCATGCCTGCACTGCAGGCCGCCTGGCGCCTGGCGGCGCAGCCGTTCGAGCGGGAGCATACAACGCCGTATCTGTGGGAGCGGCCCGAATCCTTCCGCATCGAAAACGTGACATGGGAAACGGGGCTGGATTATTCGATGTCGCACCGCTGGACAATCGATTATCCCGAGGATTACGAATTCATTGCCGAAGTGTACAACCAGCTTACGCCGACACACGGGCCATGTTTTGGCATTGCCGCCGTGCTGGATCTGCTGGAACGCCGGCCGGCGATCGCGGCGATCAACGCAAGCCTTGCCGGCGTGAACTGGTATCGGCATCACCTTGGCGAGTTGCGAACGATTGACGCCGGGATGACACGCGGTACGCCGTAACACATGGAGTGTAGTGCAATGCAGCACGCCGCGAAATGTAAGCCAAGCACACTGCCGGCGCGAATACGCGAGCAGCGGCCACACGGCATGCCGAACGGACGACGACGCGAGAACGAATCACGAACGAAACGGACCGAACAATGACAACGATGCCGATCGATACGATGGAACACACCCACGCCGAGCTTGCCGAACTGGCGCTTCGGGTGCGCGAGCACATTGTGCGCATGGCCACCGGCGGAGGCTGCTTCATCGGCGCCTCCCTTTCCTGCGCCGACCTGCTGGTGTATCTGTATTCGCGCGTGCTGCGCATCAGCCCTGCACGCCTTGATGACCCCACACGCGACTATCTCTTCCTTTCCAAGGGACACGATGTGCCGGCACTGTACGGCACGCTGGCCGAGCTTGGATACTTCGACCGCGCGCGCCTCGCCAACCATCTCAGTCCGGACGACGCGATCTACTGGCACCCGAACCGCCGCGTGCCCGGCGTGGAGTTCCACTCCGGTTCGCTGGGACATCTGCTGGGCGTTGCCGTCGGGGTGGCGTTGGACATCAGGATGCGGGGCGACAACAACCGGGTGTTCGTTGTTCTGGGCGACGGCGAGCTGAACGAAGGCTCGGTGTGGGAGGCAATGCTGGTGGCCGCGGCGCATGGGCTGGACAATCTGGTGGGGATTATCGACCGCAACGAGTTCCAGGCGAACATGCGCACGGAGGAGTTGATCCCGCTGGAACCGATCGGCGACAAGATCACGGCCTTCGGCTGGAGTGCCGAGCGGATCGACGGCCACTCGTTCGCGGCAATGGAGCAGGCGTTCAACCGGCTTCCGCTTGCCAACGGGCGGCCAAGCATGATCATCGCCGACACGGTGCGCGGCCGGGGCTGCCCCTCGATCGAGCGCCGTGCCGACCGCTGGTTCGTGAAGCTGAGCGACCACGACGCCGAGCTGCTCAGGGCCGAGCTGCACGGCCATGCAGCGGGCGAACTGGAATCCGAGACGCTGATGGTGCGCTAGCAGCCTGTTGAAATACCTGCAGGCCCTTGGGCTGTTCAGCAGCCTGCTAGAGATGCCGCATGCACGCCTGGAAATCGAGTTGACGAAGAACAACGATCAGGAGCGAGAAATCGATGATGACATACGAAGAATGCCTTGAGGACCTTGCCGCCCACGACAACCGCATCGTGGTTATGACGGCCGAGAATCGTGCCGCGATCCGCAACCTTCCGGCCCGGCTCGGGAGCCGATTCATCGATGTCGGCATCTGCGAGGCCACGATGGTGGCTGCCGCGGCCGGGCTTGCCCTGCGCGGGCGCATCCCTGTGACACATGCGCTGGCCACGTTCCTTACGCTGCGCGCGTTCGAGTTCATCCGAACCGACGTAGGGATACCGGGCCTGCCGGTGAAGCTGGTTGGCGGCGTGCCCGGCGTGCTCTCCGAAGCCAACGGGCCTACGCATCAGGCCATCGAGGATGTGGCGCTGATGCGTGGCATACCGCACATGAACGTCTTCGCCCCAACCGATGCGGACGATCTGGTGCAGGGCCTGCCGGCCGTGCTGGAACACCCGGGCCCCTTCTATATCCGGTTCAACGCATCGGCGCCGGTTGTGGAACACAGCCGATTCGAGATAGGCGGATCGGAGACGTTCGGAACCGGAGACGATGTTGCAATCATCACCTACGGGTTCATGCTTCAGCAGGCAATCGAGGCACAGCGCACACTGCAGGCGGCAGGCGTGGCCACGCGGGTGGTAAACCTTCGCACGGTGAAGCCGGCCGATGCTGCCGCAATCCTGGCCGCCGCCGAGGAAACCGAGCTTGTGGTAACCGTGGAGGATCACTTCCTGATTGGCGGCCTGTACAGCATCGTCGCCGAGCTGCTGCTCCGCCATCGGCTTACCGCACGGGTACTGCCGATCGCCTTCAACGATCGCTGGTTTACGCCGGCGCTGCTCGGCGATGTGCTGGAGCGCGAGGCGCTTACCGGACCGCAGATCGCGGCGGCCATCATTCAGGAACTGGAAACGGTTGGAACCCCGAAGCTCTCCTTCGCCGATCCGCTGACCGCATAACAACCCCATGCGAAGTACATCATGCCCAACAGAGTAACCTTCAACGACCGGTATCCGGTCATCGATCGATCAAACGAACTGTACAACCGTGCGCGCACGCTGATCCCCTGCGCCACGCAGACGCTGGCAAAGGGGCCGGGCCAATACGTGAACGGCGTTGCCCCGAAATATCTGGTGCGCGGGCGCGGCGCCCGGGTGTGGGATGCCGATGGGAACGAGTTCCTGGATTACAACATGGCGATCGGCCCAATCGCGCTTGGATACTGCCACCCCGCCGTGGATACGGCAATCGCCGAACAACTTGCCAACGGCATCACGTTCTCGATGATGCATCCGCTGGAGGTTGCGGTTGCCGAACTTCTTGCCGAGGTAGTACCCAACGCGGAAATGGTCCGGTTCTCGAAAACCGGATGCGACGTAACCAGCGCGGCAGTGCGGCTTGCGCGGGCGTTCACCGGACGCACGAAGGTGCTTTGCTGCGGCTACCACGGCTGGCACGATTGGTACATCGGCGTCACCGATCGCAACCTGGGCATCCCGGCGGCCGTTGCCGACCTTACCTACACGTTCAACTACAACGATATCGCCTCGCTTGCCGAATCGATCGATGCCGACACCGCGTGCGTGATCATGGAGCCGGTTGTGTTCGAGGAACCCAACGCCGGCTACCTGCAGGCGGTGCGCGAGCTCTGCACACGGCACGGCGTGCTGCTGGTGTTCGACGAGATGTGGACGGGATTCCGCCTGGCGCTGGGCGGCGCACAGGAGCACTTCGGCGTGCGGGCCGATCTGGCCTGCTTCTCGAAGGCGATCGCCAACGGCATGCCGGTTTCGGCGCTGTGCGGGCGGCGCGACGTGATGGCTCTGCTGGAACACGATGTGTTCTTCTTTACGACGTTCGGCGGCGAGGCGCTTTCGCTGGCGGCCGTGAAGGCCACCGTGAACTACATGCGCGAGCATCATGTGCACGAACATCTGTGGCGGCAGGGCGCGATCCTGAAACACGGCTACAATGAGATCGCGGCCGAGCTGGGGCTGGGGTATACGCGATGCACGGGGCTTGCGCCGCGCACGATGGTGACGTTTGATGCCGAAGCCGGCAACCCGCTGGAGCTGAAGTCGCTGGTGCAGCAGGAGATGCTGAAACGCGGCATCCTGTGGAGCGGCTTCCACACGATCAGCTTCTCGCACACCAACGAGGATATCGCCTACACGCTGGTAGCCTACCGCGAGGTGCTTTCGATACTGAAGCAGGCCGTGCAATCCGGGGATGTGCGTGCACGCCTGCACGGCACGCCCGTGGAACCGGTGTTCCGCAAGACGAGCAACTTCAACGTGAAGCCGGTGCTGCCCACGGCGCAGGCCGCCGGGCACACGGCGCACGAGGATCGGCACAACGGAACAACGGACATCGGAGCACAATCCGGTGCGGTTGCAGCCAACGGAGCCGCCGCCAACGGAGTCGCCAACGGCCTGCACGGTACGGTGACGGCGAACACTGCCATGTAAATCCACGCATGTAAATCCACGAAGGAGCAGTAGCGATGTACGATGTATCAACAATGCCGGAGATCGACGAGCTGTTCTCGCTTCGCGGCAAGGTGGCGGTGGTAACCGGTGCGCTGGGATTGATCGGCCGCCAGCACTGCCTTGCGCTTGCCGGCGCAGGGGCGCATGTGGTGGCCACCGATATCGACGACGCAGGCTGCCGCCTGCTGGCACAGGAAATGCGCGACACGCTGGAAACCAGGATGCCCAACGAGGCGCTGGGCATCGGCGCCGACATCACACGCCCGCAGGACGTTTCGCGCGTGCTGGCCGACACGTTGCGCGAGTTCGGGCGCGTGGACGTGCTGGTGAACAACGCCGCGGTTAACGACATGTTCGAGAGCCCGGCCGCCGCGGGCGAGCTTTCGATGTTCGAGAACTACCCGGTGGAGATGTTCCGCCGATCGCTGGAAGTGAACGTCACCGGCATGTTCCTTTGCTCGCAGGTAATCGGCACCGAGATGGCCAGGCGTGGCGGTGGGAGCATTATCAACGTGGCGTCCACGTACGGCATCGTGGCTCCCGATCAATCGCTGTATCGCCGGCCGGACGGCACGCAGACGTTCTACAAGTCGGCGGCGTATCCGGCCACCAAGGGCGCCGTGATATCCTTCACCCGATTCCTGGCGGCGTACTGGGGTGCCGCCGGCGTGCGCGCCAATACGTTGTCGCCGGGCGGCGTTGAAAACGGACAGGACGAATACTTCGCCCGCGAATACTCGCGGCGCACGCCGCTTGGGCGTATGGCTGCCCCCACCGACTATCAGGGGGCGCTGATCTACCTGGCAAGCGATGCCTCGGCCTACATGACCGGCGCAAACCTGGTGGTGGACGGCGGCTGGACCTGCTGGTAAGCCTTCCGGCACAGATGACGCAACAACGCTTTCCTTACACTCATATTTCCGACCACTTATGGCTACGTGCAGCTTGGGCAATACCGGACGCGTTATTGGCGACGGGCACCCGACGTTCATCATCGCGGAAATCGGCATCAATCACAACGGCTCGTTGGAGATCGCCAAGAAGTTGATCGACGTTGCCTCGCTTGCCGGGTGCGACGCGGTGAAGTTCCAGAAGCGAACCCCGGAGCTCTGTGTTCCGCTGGACCAATGGCATATCGAGCGCGATACGCCGTGGGGCCGCATGACGTATATCGACTACCGCCGCAAGGTTGAATTTGGCGAGCAGGAGTACGGCATCATCGACCGTTACTGTCGCGAGAAGGGCATCATGTGGACCGCATCGTGCTGGGACGAACAGGCCGTTGCGTTCATGGAGCAGTTCAATCCCCCCTTCTACAAGGCGGCGTCGGCATCGCTGACGGACCTTGAACTGCTGGGCGCGATGAAGCGCACGGGACGGCCGTTGATCATCTCGACGGGCATGTCGACGATGGAGGAGATCGAGGCCGCCGTTGAAGCGTTGGGGCTGGAGAACCTGATGATCGCGCACGCGACATCCACATACCCGTGCCCGCCGGCCGAGCTGAACCTGCGGATGATCGGCACACTGAAGGCGACGTATCCGGAAACGCCGATCGGGTACTCAGGGCACGAAACGGGACTGGCAACCACGTGGGCCGCGGTGGCTCTGGGCGCCACGTTCATCGAGCGCCACATCACGCTTGACCGCGCAATGTGGGGCAGCGACCAGGCCGCATCGGTGGAGATGGGCGGGTTGTATCGCCTGGTGGCCAATGTGCGCGATATCGAGGCTTCGCTGGGCGATGGCGTGAAGCGTGTGTACAACAGCGAACTGGGGCCGCGAAAGAAGCTCCGGCGCGTGGCTTCGGAATCGCAGACAGTGGGTTCCTGAGGCATATCCGTGAAGGCCTCGCGGAGCGCACCGCGCCTCCACATTTAACCAACATACATTCGGATTGAACGCCGGGATCGCCGCGCGGGCATATATGCCTGCGCGGCATCGTGGCGAACCCGGCAACGGCACATGCAGCTCGAAGTTCTTTCCCCGGCGATTGTCTCGGCCTCGGCGCTGGCGCTTGTGGCGCTGGAGCGCCGACTCCCCTACACCCCCGGACAGCGGTTGTTTCGCGACGGGATGTTCAACGACCTGGCGCTCTACTCCATCCTGCAAAGTTATGTGCTCGGGTTCGTGATATTCGGCACGGTGCATGCGCTGGATGAGCTTGTTCCCAATGGCCGGCTGCACGTGATCGCGGGATTGCCGATCGCCGTGCAGGTGCTGCTTTCGCTTGTGATCCACGACGCCTACATCTACTGGTTTCACCGCCTTCAACACCGCAACCGTTTCCTGTGGCGCATTCACGAGGCGCACCATTCCACCCACGATGTGGACTGGCTCTCCGGCGCGCGCTCACATTCGCTGGAGATCCTTGTCAACCAGACCGTGGAGTTCGCGCCGCTGATTCTGCTGGGTGGCCACCCGGACGCAATCATTATCAAGGGGATGATTGATGCGATCTGGGGTATGTACATCCACGCGAACATCGACGTCCGCTCCGGATGGTTGCAGTATGTCATCAACGGCCCCGAGATGCACCGATGGCATCACGCCGTTGACACCGAGGCGCACAACCGGAACTTCGCCACCAAGCTGTCCATATGGGACTGGATGTTCGGCACGGCATTCCGCCCGCCCGGGAAACCCAGCGGTTATGGGCTTGCCGGGGTGAACTTCCCTCGCGGATACATCAGGCAGCACCTGTTCGCCTTTCGGCGGGAGCACAAGTCGGGTGCCTCCGGCACCGGCGTTGTTGAATAACGGGCAACAACGCGAGCACCGGATGAAGCCCATCCCGATTGTCTACGCTTATCTCGGGCCGGTGGTCTCGGCACCTTCCTTCTGTTGCGCAGCCACACCATTCAGGCGCTTATCGTTCTCCACCAGCACCATGTGAATGGTGGTCAGTTTGCTGAGCTCAACATCCTTCAACTCGGCCGGGCTCAGCAGCACGTTCAGCAGACCGGGATCCGTACCGGTATCATGCGCGGCTACCACATTCAGAATCGGCTCGATCGCCATCACCACATCGTGCTCCACGGCCTGTAACCGAGCGGCATCGCGCGTTGCCTTTGTGGCAACGGGGTCGGCGGCAACCGCGGCGCGTATGGCCCCGTTGATGCGACAGCTTATCTCGGCCATCCGCACCGCATGCGGAACGTTTGATGCGGCCGATAGATGTTCGCCCAACTCCTTCATCAGCGCCTTACGGGACTTGGTCCAGACACGGTCGAATGTGTCATTGGCGATGGCATGCCGCTTCAGCAAAGCAGGGACGCCGTCCAACACGACGGTAACAGCCCGAAGCTGTTCGGCGCGTTGCGTGGCCTGCGTTCCCGCGGCAACCGCGCGCGTGGCCGGGCCTGGCTCCAGGGCAAGCTTCAGATCGATCTCCATGCGATCGATGGTCATATACGGCAACGGAAACTCGCGCAGGATCGGATGCTCGCTGTAGAACAGCGCAACCTCCGTGCTGGCAATGTCCGCCTGAACTCGGCCGCGGGCCACATCACTGACGATGGCGGCGATGGTGTCCTTCAAACTGGGCATGAGCATGAACTCCGGTTACGGTAAAACGTTGGTGTTGCAATCAACCACGATACAGTAGCGGGGGCGCCGGGCCTGGTTCGGCGTGATGTTATCTCACTCCACACCACCGAATCGAACCATTGGCCAGACGCCTCCGCATGCAAACAAGGACATCAACAAGGGGATACGCCCGCGAGTGGCGGCAACCCCACGTTGCCGCTAGGCCGGTGTCTCGTGCAGCGCGCTCTCGATCAGGCCAAATACCTTGGCCATCCCGGCTGGCATGTCGGCCTGTCCCGCATGCACCTTGACGCTGATGGAATAGTCATCCGTGCGCGTGTTTCCATCCCGGGTCTTGCTTTGATACGCGGCTGATACGCGCAGCGCCACACCGCCGCCAAACCAACGCTGCCGGAACTCCAGCGAGCCTCCGATGTCGAACTGCGTGCTCTTCTCGGAGTACTCCATGGTATTGATCTTGGCCAGGAATTCGATATCCACGCTCTCAACGCGCAGCACCGGCGGGCGAACCAGGGCAAGTGTTGGTACGGTGATCGTCACCTGCTGCTCTTCGGGCAGACCGCTTGTCCCCTGGACGATCTTGTCGTACGTGAACGTCATGGTGGAGGACCCCAGCGAGTTCACGAACGTGAGCGTTGAGGCCGCCGCCTGCGCCTCGGCCTGAATTGCGGCGACCAGAGGATCGCCGATCAGGACGCCGAACGGAATGGATGCTAACGTTGCGATTGGATCTGGCATGACAGTCTCCTGTGTGATAGTGAAATGCGTGCACAGCCTGGCCACCACGTTGATGGTCGCTGCGACATTCTCGAACCGTTATGATTTCCAGGCCTGGCGCCGACCATGCGGCGCCAGGCGATATCGTTGCAATGGTTGCCTTACGGCGTTACACCCGCCCCCATCCATGTGATGGCGAACGGCTGCGGCGTGGGAACGTGCGTGCCCACGACACGAACGATCCAGAGGCCCGGCATCGGGTTGTGGAGTACAACCTGCTCCACATTGTCGCGGTGGTTGGCCCCCGGCACGGCAACCAGGGTTGGCAGCGTGGGATCCAGCGTAAGCGGCAGTATGGCGCCGCCGCCCAGGGGCGGCAACAGTTGCAGGTCCAGATCGGCGACCAACTGCTGCACACTGCCCGGCGCGGCCGGCGCATCGGAATACGCAAGCATCACGCGCAACTCCGGGCAGTTGGCCGGGACGTTCAGCATAACGACGTTCACCGGCGCCAGACTGGCGATGGTCTGCTCGCTGTACTTGCCGGCGTTGATCGCGCCCACAGCCGCAGGCAGATTCAGCTTCCCGTAGCCGGTACGGTAATCGGGTCCGGGGGCGGCCAGGTCCGTTGCGGTGTTCAACATCACGGCCTTCAGCAACGCGGGCGAGGGGTTGGCATTGCTGTTGCTGACGTGCGTGCGATAGGCCTGTATCAGCAGCGCGGCAGCGCCGGAGGCCATCGGGCAGGCCATCGAGGTTCCGGTATGCGCGGCGTATCCACCGCCCGGCACGGCGGACACCACGTTGCTGCCAACGGCCACCGCATCGGGCTTCAGGCGACCGTCCTTGGTGGGACCCCATCCACTGTACGAGGTCATCTGGTCGTTCTTGGTGATCGCGCCCACGGTTACAACGTTCTTGGCCGTTGACGGCGACGGAATTGTACCATAGCCGCCATCGCGTACGCGTCCGCAGGACGCCGCATTATGCTGCCCGCGATTATTGCCGGCCGGGAAAAAGATGTGCAGCCCATACCTGTGAACAATCTTGTCGAACTCGGCGGTGAACGCGTTGTACTCACCGAATTTTTCGCAGTCATCCACGCCCGTGATCACCTCGCTCCAGGAATTCTGCGCGATCACGATCAGCCCGTTGTTTACCGCGCTCAACATCTGCCCTGATGGAAGGGGGCATGTGGTGCATGCAGGCGCTGGGATGGGCCATGCCACCAGCTTGGCTTCCGGAGCAATGCCGCAGTAGTTCGGCGAAGCAACAGCAAGTACGCCGGTTGCGCCGTGCCCCGCAACGATCCCGGCAACGTGTGATGCGTGTTCCGAAGCGGAACCGGTTGCCGCGCTCGGGGCCAGCGTGCTCAACGTTATATCGAGCGGCGTAATTGCGGCCGGGACCGTGGGCACGTTGGTAAACGCCGGCGCCAGCCCGGGATGCGTGGTTGCAGGCAGCCCTTCATCCCACATGCCCACAACTACACCGTTCCCGTTCAGACTGGCAACACTTGCGGCGCCATACGGCGCGGCAAGCACGGCATCGGCGCCGATGCATGCGCGTGCGGCGTCCATGTGCGTTTGCAGCTTTGGCACCGGCGCCACCGAAACAACGCCCGGCAACGCCCGAATCGCCGCGGCATGCTCCCCCACATTGGAAACAGTAAAGCGACGGAACTCGGCAACCGAATCGCTGATAACCAGCTTCGGCGATACGCGCCGCACGGCCGCGATCATCGCGGCCATGTTCGTCGTGTCGGAATAGCGGACGACAATCGACGGCGCTTCCTTTCCCGGCGGCGGAGGTGGCGGCGGCGGAGGAGGGGTTGTGCAAACACACCCTGCAAGGCCCGCGAGGCCGGCAATCATGGCCATCATGGCAAGCACCCGGCAGCATTGTACTCTGTTCATGCTCAATACTCTGATTAAGGAAAGGGACAACAGGGTCATCAGGATCATTCAGGCAACCGTGCACCACATTGGGTACAGAAAATCGAGACGGGATGCCGGGGTTCGCTGCTGCAGATCGAACAGCGCCGCACATTCCCCAGCGGTATATGTACCGGAGCGCCGCAGGCAGCGCAGAAGCGGTCACCACTGTACGCCAACGCCATGCACTGGGGGCAGGTGCGGAATGCCGGGGGTGTGGCACCCTGTGGTCGCTCTGGAGGTTGCATCAGCTTCGCCTTTGAATAGCGTGGATCGGCACTGCGTCGCGTCGTTTCCGGCCTGGTGCCGGGCACTGATTCGTGCCAGTGCGATGTTCTACTATCAATGTAGCCGCCCTCAACCACAGTTTGCGGTTAATGCTGCCACAGATCGATTTGCGGTAATTTTTTCGCTACATCACCCACGGCACAGCGCGCGCGACGCGCGGCGCCCCCACGAAATCGGGTGCCCCGACAGCCCGGCCACCGACCGATACGCCACCTGGACCCGGGCACGCAGGGCGGCTGTTTCCGGATTACTCCGGCGATTGTATTTTCGTCGGCGAATCGATATATAATCCGCATGCAATCCAATCCGGCCTGCCAGTATGATTACGGCAGGACCGTTGCAATCCTTCAATAACTGTTCCTGATAATTGTCCCTTGTGCGGCGCTTCATCCCTTCAGGGGAATGCGGCACCCTGCATTTTGCCCGGCACAACTCCCCACCCGCCCCGCCTTCGCACTACGGGCACGAACCTTCCAACACAGGCGTTCGACAGCATGGAATATCTCGTCGACTTCCTGAATCATGACCACTTCCCGTTCATCGGTCGTTCGGTTGAACAGCAGCGACTGCGCACATTCTGGCGCAATACGATCGAGACACAGGAGCTTCGCGCGTTGATGATCGTTGGTGAGGCCGGCACCGGCAAAAGCCGGCTGCTGGAGGAAACCATCCCTTCCATCGCCGCTGCCGGCGGCACGGTGGTGCGCGCGCGGTTGTTTCAGGAGTCGGGCGCATCGATCACAACCATCATTGCCGAGGCGCTGTGGTATAATGAAGAGGTCCGCCGCCTGTTCCACACCGAATCCGAGGTTACCCCGCACGCGGTAGTGGGGCGGCTGCGCCGGCTTAGTCGTCTGCGGCCCACGCTGGTGATCATCGATGACCTGCATGTGATGTCGCGCGAAACCGCGCGCGAACTTGCCTCGATTCTGGAGCCACTTTCGGAGGAAGCGCTGGCGGTGGTATGCACGGCGCGCCCGGTTGATCTGCCGGCACGTGGCGTGATCGAGCGGTTCGTGGCCGAGGAGATCCTGCTGGAGAACCTGCCCGCGTCGCAGCTTGCGCAACTGTGGGCGCTGCTGTTCGGGCACCCACCGTTGCCGGAGACCATCGAAACGCTGCACGCCGCAACCGCCGGCAATCTGCTTACGGTGCGGTCGGCCCTGCGCGGCGCCTTCACCGCCGGCATATTGGCAGCCGATCCGGTTACCGGGCGCTGGGTTCCCGTGGCCGGCAACGATGCGTTCGCGATCAGCCTGAATCGCAGCGTGGAGCTGTTGGCCGACGGCATGACGGCCGGACTTACCACGGAAGAACGTGCCGCCGCCGCGCAGCTTGCGGCGCTTGGCGAGGTGTTTGCGCACGAAACCGCGCGTGCGGTACTCCCCGCCGCCGATCCGATGATCGACCGCCTGTTGTTCCGGGGAATCCTTGCGCGTGTTACCACGGCCACGCCACCCCTGCCGGGCCAAAGCTCGCGCGAGCCACTGCTTGGGTTCACACACTCGGTGCTTCATCAGCATTTGCGCGAGGCGGCCAGTTTCCCGGCAAACGCGTTGGCCGAGGCCATTGCCGATGGCCTGCCGCTGTATTCCATTCAGCCGCTGCTGCGCATCGTCGAAAAGACTGCTCCGGGCGATATCGCCGCCGAAACCGTGGTTGGCGTGGTGGAGCGCCTGCTGACAACGGCGCGCGCGCTGGATCTTGGTCCATCGTGGGGCGAGGCGTTGCGGATTCTCGACGCGGCCGACACGTTGTTCCGGCGAACCCGGTCGGCATGGGCGGAGATGGACGCAACGCTGATGCAGGCACGCCTTGTGGGCCGGCGCCTGTCGTTGATGCGGCGCACATCGGCCACGCCGGAGTATCGAGACCTGGTTCAAAGCTTGATGGATCTTACCGAGGGCCGGGCACAGCCGGCATTGCTCGAGCAGCGCATGTGGGCGTTCCGGTACCAGTACGTACATCATGCTACCAGCAACTACCAGGCATGCCGCGCGGTATGGGAGCAGGCCGAACTTCTGGTGGCCACGCACCCGGAGCTACGCTGCACGCGCGCGTACGTGAAGCTGCTTGGGGCGGTGGCAGCTGTTGCCGCACGCCAGCCCGACACCGAACAACTTGCCGAGGCCGAGATCCGTTTGCGTGAAATCCTGGGCAGCCCGGACCTGGCCGACGATCTCCGCCGCGAGGCTATCGGCGAAATCGCCCCCCGGTTCCTGCTGCTGTTCGATTCATCGGAGGAGCTTGCCGAGCGCATGCGCTTCCTTGCCGATCTGTTGGCCGGCAGCACCACACCCAACATTCAGCTTATCTCGTACCGCATCATGCTGCTGGAGATCACCGGCCAGTACACCGAAGCACTGGCGGCGTGTGAATCCGGGTTGGAGCTGCTGGAACGGCGGGGGCTGGATCGCAATCTGTTCCAGTGCCAGCTTACCCGCATATGTGCCCGCGCGGCGCTGGGCGAGGAGTTGGATGCGGTGGCCAACGAAGCCTGGAAGCTGTGCTCGGCGGCGCCGCACGACCGCGCGGACGATTATCGGCGAACGTGCTCCATTTATCTATGCGAGATCGGATTGCTGCGCGGGGAATACACATGGGCAGCCCAGGTGGCGCAGCGTTTTTATCCGGCAGTGCCGGGCCTTGGCGGGATTGGAGATCTGTTGGCCGCCCTCGCCACGAATACCGAGGTGGCCGCCCTGGAATCGCTTCAAGCGGACGATATCGATGATGATAACGACCGTGCGATCGCCGAAACCGCGCGCGGCCTGGTCCGGACCTCCCCGCCGTGCGACCCGGAAACGGTGATAGCGGCCGGGCAACTGATCGCGCGGCCGATTGTGCGTACCAGCGAACTGCTGGGCGTATCGGCGCTGGCCGCTGTGGCGATGCGATCGTCGCACGCGGAGGCACTGGCCGATACGGTGCGTTCGGCCATCCAGCAGGCGCTGACGTGGCTGGCCGAGCGAAATCTGGGCCTGTTCATGCTGCCGATCGTGGAACGATTCGAGGCCGAACTTGGCAGGCGCGATGCGGCGTTCTGGCGATCGGAGGCACGGCGGCTGGTGGCCGAGCACGGCAATCGCACAACCGGCAACGACGCGGCCCGCACACGCATCACGATGCTTGGCACAATCGGCGTTCAACATCCGGATGGAAGCGAACAGCACCTGCGGGGCGCGCGCTTGAAGACGGTGCTGGGCCTGCTGGTGGCGGCCAGGTTGATGAACACACCGCTCACGAATGCCGAGTTCTGCCGGTTTGCCGCAGGCGGCGAGCTGGATATCGACCTGGCCCGGAAAACCGCGAACATGGCAATAGTGCGCCTTCGCGAATCCATTGGCGCCGAGCTGATCGTAACAGGCCCGGAAACGTACGCGCTGAATATGGACCTGGTGAGCGTGGACATCCTTGAAGCACACGCGCTGCTTCTGGAAGCCGAGGTCGCCTTGCGACGCCGGGCTCTGATGCTGGCGCACCCGGCTACCCTGGCCGCGCTGCGCTGTTCGCGCGGCGAGGTCCCCTTCCCCGGCCTGTACGATAACTTCTTCGAGGCGATCCGCGAGGATTTCGAGAACCGGTTACGGCGGACTGTGATCGATGTGGCAAAGGCGCTGTTGCTGGCAGCCGACGCAGTGGGCGCATCGGAACTGCTGCGGCGTGCGGTGGAGATCATGCCCGACGACGAGGAACTGGTGGACCTGCTGTGTGATGCGCTCGAGCGGATGGGCCAGCGGGCCGAGGCGTCGCGCGTGCGGATGCGTGCCAGCGACGAACAACGCGCCGAGGCATGATCGCGTACGTCCCGCGCGTTGCTCCGGGACGATATCGATTGCATCCCCGGCGAATCGGCGCCTGATGCATATGCGCGCTTACGTGAGCGCGTACAGCACATCAACGTTCAACACGCCAACGTTCAACACACCAACGTACAACACACCAACGTTCACCACACCCCGGCCTTCATACCCGATCGGCGCATCACGCAGCTTGTACCGGGCCTGCACATCCCACCGAAAGGCCACCGGGCGCGGCCGATTTCCAGTTCGCGGCCTGGCTCTGGCACCAGGCCGACACACGATTTCGGCCCATCGACGACCCGTTGACGACGAATTGCCCGAATTCAACGCACCCCACCCACACTTTTTTTGCTCGATCGGTATCTGTGGCAGCTTCATCGGCCAACTGTGGCAGCGCGCCGATACCTTGTAGCAGTGGTTGGGGCAAACGCACAAACAGCACTGCCCCGAAGCGTTCATCAGGGAGAAGAACCATGATTTGTTTCCTACGGGGAATGTGTTCCCGCGTTCATCCGCTTACGCTGTTGATTCTGGCCGCCGTGATATTGCCCAATGGCCGCCGATTGCCCGCGCAGGAGATCCCGAGCGCAACGTTCCCATGGAACGATATCCAGGCAGTTGAGACCATCGCTCTGGCGGAACCGTTTGTGTCGATTATCCCGGGCGGCTCGTTGGTTCCGGGCAGCAACACGCAGACAACACCATCCAGCCGAACGATGCTGGAGGTTGAATTGCCGTTCCGCTTCCGATTCCTGACGCGCTGGTACGAACAGGGCACAAAGGTGAAGGTGGGAATCTCGGGGGTGATGGCGTTCGAGGATGTTACTCAGAGCGGGATGCAAATCGGCTCGTATAATCTTACGCCCGACTTCGGTGGCCCATATTCGCGGCTGCTGATGCCATTCTGGGGAAATCTGGTAGCGCTGGCCGGTTCAAACTCCAACACGGGCATATGGCACTCCACCACAACGTCGTCGCCAAGGATACTGATCGTGGAATGGATGGTTGGCAGCGCCGACGCGTCCGCGCCGCCCGTGAATTTTCAGGTGCGTTTGTACGAGGGGAGCAACCGGATCGAGTATTTGTACAACACGAACACAGTGACCCTTTGGCCTACGCCCGATGCCACACACGCATACGGTGCGGTGATCGGTATCAAGAAATACGGCCAGCCCTGCCCACTCACCGAGTGGCCGGAATGCGACCCCACCAACAGCGACAATTGTTATGCGCTGCTGATGCGGCAGTGGGATGCCGCCAGCACGGTGCCATTCGCCACACGATTGACGATTAATAACGGCACGGCGGAATCGGACGTGTTCGGCGCATGGAGCAGCAACGCGCTGTTCGAGGCACAGTCGCAGAACAAAATTGCGACAAGTGTTCCAACCACAGCATCAAACTACTTCCACTACAAGGTGCCGGACGGCATTCGTGGATTCAGGATCAAGCCGGTGCAGACGGAGATCGACCCCGATACCCTGGTGTTCCACCCCGCACGAGCCTGCAATATCTACCAACCCGGGCAGCAGGTAAACGTAACAATGGCGGTGCGCAACACCGGCTCCGATTCGGCATTCGATGTTGTGGCCAGCCTAGCCGTATTCCGTGGATACGATACCGTGGAGCTAGGGAAGTCACTCCCACGACATATACCAGCAATTGCTCCGAATGCCTCGGTCGAAGTGGTATTCCCAAGCATCCTTCCGCCATTATACGACAGCACACCGGGCCATTACGTGGTGCGAGCGGAAACCAGTGTGCCGGTTACAGGTATGGCCGCGCAGGTACGACGGCGGTTCGCGGACCTGTATATCAGCGCAGATACCGACATGAAGGCGCTGTGCATCTCGGAGCCACGGCTGGTAATGGGCGACCGCCCGAAGTTCTATGCCGTTGGGGATCAGATCCCGATCACCGGCGTGTTCCTGAACGCCGGCGACCATCTGCTGAACAACGTGCCGGTACGCTACGAAGTGCGCACCGATTGCGACAATCCGGCTACAACAATTGCCTCAGGGAATAACGCAATCACGGCAATCGAGTCGATGGGCAGGGAAACAGTGCCGTTTGCCATGTGGGTACCAAACAAACCGGGCCTGTACTATGTAAACGTATACACCACTGTGCCGGGCGACGGGATTCGGTTCAACGATTCGTTGCTCAGTTACCCGATCAACTTCGCGCAACGCACGCTGACGCAACGCCCCCCCTGCATCCCGATTCGTGTGTTGCAGCCGGTGGATCTGGCAATCGGCGCGCCTGCATCGTATCCACACGAACCCGGCGCAACGGCCACGTTGGGCCAGCCAACGCCGGTATCGGCCACGCTGTACAACAACGGCGCGCACGACGCGGTAAACGCCGTCATCAACCTGCGGATAACACGTGGGGCAAGCGTTGTGTACACCGCATCGGATACGGTTCGCGAGTTGCCCGGCGGCATGAGCTGGACGATAGCGCAATGCGCGGCGCAGTTTACACCCAGCCAAAGCGGGGCGTACACGGTGCGTGCAACCGTGCATTATCCAGGCGATGTGAATGCGGCGAACGACACGGCGGTGTGGGTTTGCACGGTGCCTGCCACCAGCAATACCGGATCGCAAGAGGGTACGGCAACGGCCAACACGGAGCTGATCGCGGCGGAGTTCCGCGTTCGCGTCCGGTTCGACCATCCATCGGATGCCGAGATCCGGGTGGATCTGCTGGCGGCAAACGAGCGCATACTCCGAACGCTTCACAGGGGCAGGGTGAAAGCCCCAATGGAGCTGAACGTACAAACCAAAAAACTGCCGGCCGGCACATACGTTGTTCGCGTAACGGGGCCGGAGGGCACAACAACAACAACCTTCACGGTCGACGCTTTGCACAGGCCGATCGCGATCACGCCGCCGCACACAGCCGACGGCGCGCGCGGCACCAGATAAGCTTCAGGGAGCCACCACCAGGCGAAAGGAGAAGTGTTTCGAATGCGACGTCCAGGGAGCAATCCCTGGACGTCGCTGTGTTATCGGCCTGTGACAGGCATGGAAGTACATTGAATGTCCGGTGGTATCGAATTGCATAGCAGCACTCACCCACGCAGCGCTCATCGAGTTAAATACACGTGCGGCTCGGTATGTCCGCCGTGAACGCATCACCGATCACCGAGGCCACGTCACCATCACCATGATGTGGAGAGCGTGGCGGTCAGCAGGAACTCGTCGAAGTTGGCGGTGTTGACAAGGAGATTCTTGTAGACGTTCTTCTCGGCACGCACTTCAAAAACGCCGGCGTTCCACAACGGCACCGAGCTGGCCAGGAAGAATCCTACGTTGTTGTCCGTGGAGCTTTGATCGGCCAGGGTAAGGCCTGCGGTGTTGGTCCAGATGCCGAAGGCGGTGTGCGTGGCGGAGAGATCCACCGAGATGATGCGCTGTGTGGAGTCACCGGCGGTGAGGCCGGAGGTCATGAACCCGGCCTGCACGCTGAGCGGGAAGGCGAAACTGAGGCTCTGGTTGGCGCCGATTGTCGCCACGCCGTAATCGCTGAGGCCCTGATACGTGTTGCTCTGCTGTGAGGAGAACGTAAGCGATGTGCTGGCACGCATACCACCAATCTTGTAGTAATAGCCGCTGGACGCGGTCAGCAACGACGTGGTATTGGTGATCTCGGTACCATCGGCCAGGTTGGTGTAGCTCTGCCGGTACGGCGCGTAGTTAACTCGCAGGTACGGGAGCTTGCGGAAGTTGAGGCCCAGCCCCACGCCGTAGGACGTGGTGGTTGCCGGCACGGCCTTCAGGCCGGGATACAGGTTATCCTCCTCGCTGCGATAGAAACCGTTGAGCGAGATCTGACCCTGCACAAGGCGCTGATCCAACCGGGTTTCCCAGCGGACGTTGTCGTTGCGTACAGTGGGCGCACCCAGCGAGAAATACACGGGTCCGATTTTGCGGTACGACGCGGTAAGCTTGGTAGCCGTTTCGGGGATGCGAAGCTCGGAGCGCACCGTGAAGGCGAAATCGAGCAGGCTGGAGATGTTGGGGTCGAACGTGGTACGGATGAAGTCCGGGATATCGTTGTCGATGATGTCGGCGGCGGAGATATCGCCCGTAAGCATCGAGCCTGCAATCTCACCGCCGATACGGAAGTAGTCCTCCACGATCGGGATATCCAGATCCATCCCGGCCACGTAGTTGGCCCTCGGGCGCAGCGGCGCGCCAACGGTATCCAGCGGCAGCGAGTTTTCGTCATCGGTCGCGTAGATGCCGGTGAGGATGAAGTGTGTGCCATCCTTCTTGCCGTAGCCGATGCGCGCTGCATACATGGTGCGGTTGTAGGCGGGATCGATCAACACGGAATCGACCACGCCCGACACGTTGCCCAGCACACCCGGCACCGAGATGGCACGCTGGGCTTTGCCGCCGGCGAACGCCACATAGAACTGCCCGGGGTTCCACTCCACGTTGGCGCCGGTTACCGGCACGCCTTTCAAGGTAAGGGCCGTGTAATCCGGATAGGTTACCCCTACGCTGAGCGCGGGGAACTCGGCAAAGAACTTCTCCACGGAGCTTATCAGGCCAATCTCCGACAGCTTGTCCAGGCTTTCCGAAAGCGCGCGATCCTTCACCTTTTCCAGATCGGAATAATCCTTCAGCATCTCCAGATCGCGCAGCTTGGCCTCGCCCAGGGCGGTGATCGAGTCGCGCAGGCGTTCGGCCCCGCCGGCCGCCTCGGCCGCGCTTTTCAGCTCATCCAGCTCGCCCAGCTTGTTGTAGGCGCGCTCCAGCAACATGCCCTGCAGCTTGTTGTAGTTCAGATCGAAGCTCACGCTGTTCATGTTCTGCCGCAACGCGCTTTGCTCGGTGGAGAGCAACACGTTCAGCGTAAACGGAACGTTGTAGATCGAGAGCGTGGGGGCAAGCTCCAGGCGCGCGAAGTCATCCGGGGTGTATTGGTACGTGCCGCGCCTGTTGGCAACCTGGCCGTACAGCGTAGCGGTGCCGGAGAACACGATGGGCTGCTCCCCTGCCGCCCCGCTCGCGGAATCGGACCGCGCCGCCGCGGTCGAGTCCGTTACGGCCGGCGCGCCATCGGCCGGCTGGGCGGCCAAACGGGCCGGACGACCGCACAGCAGCATGGCGGCGCCAACGGCCAGCGCAACGGCCATCCGAAACGCACCGGCACGCCGTGCCGCGGAATGCGCAAAGCGAAAGATTGCCCGGCAGGCAACGATCGGGCAGTCGGCGGAGCGCGCGGCCATGTGCAACGGCCCGTAAGGGAAAGCAGTCATAATCCGTTTCGATGAGAACCGCCCCGGGCGCGGCGCATGGGTCATTACAACTCGATCACGTCGGCGTACACAACGCGCATGCCGGGATTCTGCATGGTGCCGGCACCGAAGGGCACGCCGGGGCCGTCCACCGGCAACACCTCGGCCTCGGTGATCACCAGCCTGTACGGCCTGCTGCCGGGCTTCTTGGGGGCTTCCGGCAGCGTGATCTCGCCGGCCCATACCATCTTGGCGTCCACCTTGCTCACCGGCGCCAACACCACCGGACCGTTCTTCTTGCCGGCAACCGCGTCCACCGGATACCACGGCGCGTCGGGCCCGGCGCCGGGCATCTTGGTTTCCACGGCCACCTGCACCAGGCGTGTGGCCGCCTGCGCGGCCAGGATGCTCTGGTCGTTGGTGGAACCCAGGCGATACTGGTTCAACTGCACTCCCACATTCGGGCTGTGCATGATGTGGCTGACGCCGTACACACCGGAGACAAACACGCGCACCTTCTTGTCGTCCTTTTCATCGAACAACACGGCCGCCACACGATCCGGGGCAAGCTGGGCAAAATCCGCCTGCATCACGCGCGAGATATGCGCGTCGGGGATGGAGTCCGGCTGATAACGGCACAGCGCAAGGCGCACAAACGGATAATAGCTGTTGCCGGCATCGATCTCGATATCGCAATACCACAGCTTGCGCTCGGGGTCGAAATCCACCGGATGCCCGGCAACGGCAACGGTAACGCCGGGCAGTTCGTCCAACGTGACATCGGTTTGCCCGTACGTGGCCAGCGGGAAGTCACCGATCTTCAACGAGCTCTTGGTGAATTCGGAACCCCAGATCGGGTCCATGCCGACATCCGTCACGAACGGCTTCAACGGATCGTTGCCGCCGTTGGCATCGGGGCTCAACAACCCGAACTCGCCGCTTGGCGCGCGCAGCACCACGCCCAGCAGCTCGCCGATACCGGAGGAATACCACGGCCGATCCAGATACACACGCAGGCCGTTGCCGCAGCGGCGGCTTACAATCTCCTCGCCGATCTTCTTCTCCTCCCACCCGAACGTTGGCACCACGTACAGCACCTTGGGGGCGTCGGGCCGCGCGGAGCTGAGGATGTTCACCTTCTCCCAGGCCGGGCCAACGCGCGTGATGTTCTTTTCGTCGCGCACGATCTCCGTCGGGAAATACTCGCGGTAACGAGTGGTCCCCACGATCCGGTAGTTCACGAACCGATGCTTGGTGTCGTTGAACTCGTGGCGGCAACGCGGCGCGTACAGCGGCGACATCAGATCCTTGTCGTCGTCCTTCGCCTTGAACTTGAACTTGGCGCCCAGCTTGGCGTCGGCCTCCTTCATCAGGCCGCCCTTCAATTCCGGTGTCGGGGTTTTGGCGTCGATAACAGCCGGCATTTCGGCGGCCAGCTTCGCGGCCGAGCCATCCTTCACATTCGGCACGGCCACGCCGGGGAAATCCTTCAACGAGGCCTGATTCAGGTATGTCAGCCCATCAACGTCTGGGCAGTGAATGGTAAGGTGGTCCGGCGCATCCTCGTCGATGTTCAGCGAGAACACACCCGAGCGCCGGTTGTAGCGCTCGCTGCCCGGCGCGCCGGGGTCATCGTCGGGCACGGTATCCGGGTTGGTGGAGTCGGTGGGATCGAACCACTCGGCCAATACCTCCACCTTGCCGGTGCTGGGCGCATCCAGATTGATGAAGCCGAAGATGTCCACGTAGGTGTCGCCGATCCTCCACTTCACCACGGCGGACTTGTTGAACTCGGCTTCCTTCAGCGGCTGCTGCACCGCGTGCACCATCTCCAGCACACGCCACGGCGTCAGCATCCAGTGGCTGCCGGCCGCGGCATATGGCACTATCTGCGAGCTTGGATCGCTGGCCCACTGCGTAATGCCCATCAGCTTGAAATCCTGAGCGCCGGTTTTCGGATCCTTGCCCAGATAGCTGCTGAACGGCACCTTGGCTGTGCGCCCCTTGGGCACCGGCACAACAAGCAGGCGTTCGTCGGCCTTCCATTCAGGGGCGCCGGTGCCTTCCACGATGCGAAGGCGGAACGGCTGGGCGTTGGGCCAGTCGCCATCGAACGGCACGCGCAGCACGAAGCCATCCACACCGGGAGCAACGTTGATAACCTGCAGCCCGCCGGCAATGTTGCCGGTGGTTGTAACGCCGGGCAGCCCGCGCAACGCCGCGCCGCGCGCAAAGGGGTCGGGCAGATACGGCAGGACAAGCTTGTCCGTATTGTGCACCACGTATTGGCCGGCGGCCAGCGCATCACCGGTTTTCAGTTCGTACTCGCCAGCGCCGGGCGCCGTGCCCGGCAACACCGCGTGGGGCTTGGGTACCGAGGGCGGCGTCACCAGCGCGATTCCGGTTGCCGGGATCGTGGCGTCGCCGGTAGCGGTATCCACCACGGTGGTATCCAGGAACGTGCCCGCCTCCTTCACCGCGATCTTGAACGCCGCATCGTGCGGCAGCCCCTTGCCGATGGCGTCATCGAACTGGCCGTGAATCTCGGCGGTAAGCTGCGAGGTTTTCGGCGGCGCAAGATGCCGCTCGTTGTTGGCCGCGTAGGCATACCACTTGCCGGCAATCGCATTCTTTACATAATCCTGCTCGATGTACTGCTCGGGGGTCTTGTCGAAGTTGCTGCGGATTACCATGCGCTCGGCCGACTCGCCTTCGCCGAACGCGGTGCGCGGCACAATCGCCGGCGAGGGCACGGGCTCGAACCTGCCGTACAGAATCGGCTGCGACGCATGGTCGGCGGCCGGCTGCGCTACCCATGTCGGGTCCGCGCCATCCCATGTGGGCGGTGGCTCCGGCGGCACGCTGTTGCCCGCAAGATCCACCGTGCGCGCACGCATCTTGTACGTACGCCCAAACCGCAGGCGCGGAAGCGTGCCCGGCGTGGGCCGCATCGCCACTTCCAGCTTCAGCTCGGTCACCGCCGTGCTGGTCGGTTTTGCAACGGTCTCCTCCTGATGCGGCAGCGGATTGCCGGAGTCGTCGTACGTCTTGGCGATAATCGTGCGCCCCGGCCGCGGCGCCGCAAGGCTCCATCCATCCCACTGGAACAGATTCTCGTGCAGATACAGGTCCTGATCGGTGGGCAAGCCGTCGTTGGTGGAGGTCGCCGAAGCGCCCTTGATGTACCCTTCGTCGGAGATGGCCAGCGCATCGTGCGACGCCTCGGTAAACACATAGCGACCGTCGCGCCGGCACAGCGAATGCCACTTGCCGGAGCCGTCGTCCCAGGCGTCCACGCGGTAGCCGCGCACCAGATCATCGGCCCACACTTCCACCGGCGCGTTGGCGCCCATCGCACTGTTGTTGGCCGCGGCGTTGATCAGGTGATCGGCCATGCGGAAGGCGCGATTGTATTTGGCAACGGCGATGCCCGAGGTGCGCAGCGTTGGCAGCGACTGCCGATCGCCGATCACCATGTTGGTGATTGTCGGCGAGCTCTGCGCGCGCCCCTGATCCACCTTGCGCATGTTGCCGGCAAAGTGCAGCGTCTTCATGCCCATGGAATCCATGTCCACCTGCACAAGGTCGTACAGGTCGGCATTGTCGGCGCGAAGCATGCCATCGCTGATATCGCCGGTAGGGCGTGGCTTGGCCACAAACGGCTTCTGCAGCTTGGTCCATGGGGAATACTCGGAGGCGCCCGCAACACGCACGCGCACGGCATCGGCGCCGGCCAGCGCGCCCGGCGCGGTGCCATCGGGCACCACCACTTCCAGGTCGATCACCATGCCGATCATCCGCATCAGGCTGGGATAATCGCCCAGCGCGGAAAGCATCTCGTGGAAATCGGGCTTCGGCACGGCCAGGCGCTTCGGCACACCGGCCAACCCCGGGTCGGGCTTCTCGCGGTAGGCGTTGCCCTT
>CBHYLN010000064.1:0-29419 GCA_966128725.1 uncultured bacterium
AAATGTGCCCCCCCCCCCCCTTTGATGATGGCAGACGGGAGCCCGGCTCACCGGTGCTGCTGGAGAACCAACATGCGCGTGGCACCGGGATGCCCCATCGAACCAGCAGTGCAGGGTTGGAGGCTGTTGCGGGCAGGTGCCTGTATCCCGCGGCGTTCTGTTGCTGGCGGCAGGGGTGAGGATCGTGTCGGGGAAGCGTATTGCAGCGTGGTCGCGAAACAACGTTGCTGCCGTGCCGGTGCGGTAGCAGCGTTCAATTCGCAGAATAGCAATCTGGAAGAAGTGAGGGATTTCAGATTGGGGTAACATTGTCCCGACCATGCAGTTGTCCGCCCACCAAAGCCGGCGCGACTGCAACGTGAGATGAAGGTTCGTCTCGCTATACATCACCCGACACAACCACATGTTTTCCCGATTCGTGTAGTCGACCGCGATCCGGTTGGAACGTCCTTGGGTTTCTGTCGGGCGGGCTGGTCGTATTCATCACCAGAACCAACACTACATCGGAGGACTCATATGCCGATTCCTGCGGGATTCGATTTCTCGGGAGCAACGCTGCTGGCGACGCTCTCGACCACCGTTACTGTCAACGGAACAACGTATTCGCTGGAGCTTCCCGGCGCCCGCTCCTGTCCGGAAGATGTCGCACCGCCGCCTGCAGAAAATGGGCCGGCCGGAGGGCACAATCCCGTCGGTCTCGGCGGGGAGTCGAACCTGAAGACCGTGCCGGCCGGCATCGCAATTTTCAGCAGTGCCAACACGCCACTGGGTAGCGTCACCGTATTCACCGATCCTCGGGTTTCCATTCAGGGGCAGCTCACGTTTGCCGTGGATAATCAGGGGAACCTGACCACGCCAGCAACCAGCAGTTTCCAGCAGGTGATGGTATTCCACATCGTGAAGCCCGACGGGAGCCATGCCTGGCTGTACGGTGGTGCCACGTGGGAGGTAACATCAACGGTCAACTCCTTTCCGCCCGAGAACGCCACGTATACGCATGCCGCAGCCAGTTCCGGTCTGTACGATTTGCTGACCGGCACGCCGAATGTCGCGACCAAGGGAACATCGACGATCGCGCTCGGACGAGTTGCGACCGCGACTGAAGAGGCGGACCAGCTTGCACTGTACAACGCGGCTGTTAATACGTTCAACGGCCTTGGGCCTATCATGGCCGCACCGGAGGTGGCCGCAAGCTGAGGCCACAGGATGACGACGCAGCCACCATCCGCCGTAGCCGGCCGGTACGGCGTGATGGTCTGCTGTTGGGAACGATGAGCTCGTGGAGTTGTCCGCCAGATCAGCTTGGATGTGATTGCCCGGCAGGACACGAACTGCCGGCACTACTCCGCGCTGCGGTCGTAACGTGCGGCATCAGCTGTGTGTGTTCTCGGAATACTCCGCCGCTGTGTCGCAGTGGGCGAGGAGGATGCTGTGGATCGCGGTAAAACAAAAGCCCCTCAGATGATCTGAAGGGCCGATGTGGTTCTGGCAGGGTTCGAACCCGTGATGTCAGGTTTAGGATGCCTGCGTTCTAACCAATTGAACTACGGGACCCGTTGCGGCGGGCGGGATCGGCCCGGCATCCGCCGCATGGGCCGCCGGCACAGGGAGTTGAGGGCGATCGGTGAACGTCCGGCCGTCTATCGCGGATGTCCCTGACGACGCTCGCGCAGGGGCTCAGAGCCCGGTGCGCCGCTCGAGTTCCTCCGGGTACCGAGCGCCGTGTACGTCGATTGCCGCAGCGGCGGTATCGATCCCGAGGAGATCGTCGGCGGTAAGCTCAAGCATAACCGCGCCGATGTTCTCCTCCAAACGGTTCAGCCTGGTGGTGCCCGGGATCGGGACAATCCAGGGCTTGCGCGCCAGCAGCCACGCCAGCGCGATCTGGGCCGGGGTTGCCTGTTTCTGTTCGGCGACCGATTGGAGCAGGTTGATCAGTGCCTGATTGGCTTTGCGCGCCTCCTGGGTGAACCGCGGCACAACGGAGCGGAAATCCGAGCTGTCGAATGTGGTATTCTCGTTGATCGCGCCGGTAAGGAACCCGCGTCCCAACGGACTGTATGGAACGAATCCTATGCCGAGCTCCTCGAGCGCCGGCAGCAGTTCCTGCTCGGGCTGTCGCCACCATAGCGAATACTCGCTCTGCACAGCGGTCACCGGCTGTACGGCGTGCGCGCGACGGATTGTCCGAACGCCCGCCTCCGACAGGCCGAAGTGCCTGACCTTGCCCTCCTGAATCAGATCCTTCACGGCTCCGGCAACATCCTCGATCGGCACGTCGGGGTCGACACGGTGCTGATAGAAAAGATCGATGGTATCGATCCGGAGCCGCCGCAGTGAGGCTTCGGCAACCTGCCTGATACGTTCCGGTCGGCTGTCGAGCCCTGCCTGCCTGCCGCCGGGGCCAATTCTGAAACCGAACTTGGTGGCGATCACCACCTGCTCGCGGATCGGTGCGAGCGCTTCGCCCACAAGCTCCTCGTTCGTGAATGGGCCGTAGATTTCAGCGGTGTCGAAGAACGTTATGCCCTGCTCGACGGCCGCTCGCATCAGAGAGATCATCTCCTGCCGGTCCTTTGGTGGACCATAGGCGAAGCTCATACCCATACAGCCGAGGCCAAGCGATGACACTTCCAGCTTGCTGATTCCGAGACTACGCTTCCGCATCTGCACACTCCTTCAATCCTGTACGCGCTGGAACATGACGGCGACCTCCCCGGCCGGATGATGCCACCGGGTGCACGCTGCCGGACATGTTCCAATCGCATGTGTTCGTGAGATGTGCCTGACGGACAAGTCTGCCGGATCGTGCCGGCGGTGGTAAGTCTTCGGCGGCAGGGGGTGCCAATCGAGGCTGTCGGGCGCCGGGTGTGCATGCACGGGAACCGGAGCGCTCAGTAGTTCAAATCCTTCGGAACGTCGTAGCGTTGCCGCGTGATCTGATGAATGTATTCCTCCTTCGCAAGGTTCAGCGTGCTCAGGCTGTCGATGAAGCGCAGGTCCGCCTTCTTGAAATACACCGTGTAGGGCGCAACCGGGACACGTGAGCCCGTTGTGCCCTTGAAGTGTCCGTACTGGTCGATCGCGTCGTCGGCAAGGTTGTAGTGCGCGTCCAGATATGGCTTTACCGTGATCAGCCCGGCCTTTACATAATTGTCGGGCATCTGGTCGAACGGGCCGTCGAACCAGTTGTTCTGGAGTATGTTATAACCATCCACGCCAACCAGAATCCGTCGCTGATTGCTGGAGTCGTTGAAGAACACGAACCCTGTCCGCTCGCCCATCAGACCGTGGCGGCCAAAGGGGCGCAGGCGTTCGGGGACGAATCCATCCTCGTTCAATATCCAGAACAGTCCCTTGTTGGCCTTGTTGTAGATCAGGTAGAATTTCAGACCTGAGTCGTCGAAGCTGGGCCCTACGCAGATCTCGTTCGCCATCAATCGCGAATGCAGCGGCGGCCCGATGCGGTCGCGATACAGCTTGAACAGCACGCTTCTTCCGTTGTAGGTAAGCCGGTAGTTGAACGGGTCGATCTTCTCGACGTACATACCGCTGGTGCTGTTCAACAGGCATCCGGCGCCCCAGTCCTTGACGTCCTTCTGGCGCACCTTGTCCTCCACGCGCACCGAGTACCCGAACTCCACGTCGCCGCTGTCGATGTGGGTTGAAAACAACATGATCGCGCCACCAAACGTGTAGCCGTGCAGGTTCAACTTGAAGTAGTAGTAGTTCTCCGAGGGGTAGACCGTTACCTCGTCGGGAAGCTGACCGAAGATGTAGTTGAACACGGCGACGCTGTCGCGTGGGTCGATGCCGGTGTACAGCCCATCGACAAACTGATCGTGGGTAAACAACCCCGAACGCCGTGCGCCGTGTTGGTCGTGGCCGCGCAGTCCCGCAAATACCATGTATCCGCCTGCGATTGCCACGATGCCGAGTGTGATAACAAGCCAGGTGCGCATCGTTGTTTCCATCTTGGTGAAGCGTTTCGGGGCCATTGCGTCGGCTTGGAATCGGCCGCCCCGGTTGCCGGTGGCGTTCCGGTGCGGCCGATGGTTCGATCATCTATATCGGTGTCGTGACCAAGCCAGCCTTACGGCTTGCTGGTCTTCCGGTACTTCGAGTAGTTGGCGTTTGTCGCGTCGTTGATGTGCTCGAGATACGTGCTGTCGTTGATCTTGTACTTCGAGCTCGGGACATGCTCACCGGTCACGTAGGTGGTGGCCTTCGCCCGGGGAGCAACCTGATGGAATTCCTTCTTCAGGCAGATCTCGGCATCGGCGACCGGGTCGGCACAGACGCCGTCGTAGGTCTCGTCGTCGACCGGCACCGGATCGATGGCAATCAGACCCAGCGTGGAAGCACCCTTGCCTCCGTTGGCCAGTTCAGGATTGGTCATCAGGTTGCCAGCCTGTTGCGAATCATCGCAGCCGCTCACCGAGACGCCAACGGCAAGAATGCCTGCGCCCACGATAGCGGCCAGAAAGGAAGTTGTTGTACGCATTGCGCAACTCCGTGGTTGATGTTGATTGTGAAGTGCCCGTGCTGTGCACCGCACGGGACCCCGTTCGTGTAAATGCACACGATCAGGATATTGCTTGGGGATATACAATCGGTACCATGTGCTAACCCAACGTGTACGAAGCGCACGCCTCGCGCGTTGGCAAACGCCAGCGACCGCGCGGCACCGGCGCCATCCATACGTCCGGTTCCAAACTCAGCCGTCGTACAGTTTTGGGCATAAACATTCACGCGAGCCGGACCCGATGTCCCCGCACGCCCAATACGCCACATGGTACGATGATGCTCAGGTGCTGGTAGTACAGCTTGGGCGATAGAGGTATGCCCGCACACACGCCGCCGTGAATGCGGAACACACGGCACACATGTCGTGCGACGGCTCCGAATCACATGCCCGGCAACCCGTCGCGGCCGGTTGCCGCATGGATCCTGCCGCCGGGCCAGCAACGATGTTGATGAAAATGTTGGCTGAGCGCATTGTCGGCATATCGAGCGATGCGTTGCGAGATCTGCCGGGCATCCCTTGCCATGCGCTTCACGGGGTGATTGTCTGGCCGCGGTATGTTGCCTGCGGCGGCATACCTGCCTATCGAAACTCCACGGACTCCTCGACGGCCCGAACGTGATTGGCCCTATGGTAAGCCCGGCCACTGTACCCGACGCCCTTCTGGACAAGGATTCGTGCGGGCTGAACGCCCGTTGCAGCATGCGTCGCAATCTGCTGCAGGACGTTTGGAGCACATCGTTGCCGATCGCTGCCGCGACCCTGAGTGATAGTTGACGGTGACGAAGTTATCGGATGTTGCTCTTGAGCACGAGTACATCTTTTGGTACCCCGCAGCGATTTTCGAGAATGTATATGCGGATAATGTCGCTGGCGCTCCGCGCGATGGTGGCGAACGTTTCAAATATCGGATGGGGAGCGATCGATACTCAACGGTGCAAGGCAAGGATCGCCAGCAGAAGCAGTGTGCGCTTGTCGGGAGTACATCTGTGGCAGGTTGGGGAGATGGTGCTTCGAGTATAGAAGGGCGACAAGAGCACTGAAAACAAAAGCCCCTCAGAAGATCTGAAGGGCCGATGCGGTCCCGGCAGGACTCGAACCTGCGACATCAAGTTTAGGAAACTTGCGTTCTATCCAACTGAACTACGGGACCGATGCCTGGCGCTCTGCCGCGCGCAGGTGGGGCGCCAATATATGGATTGGTCAGCGATCGCGAAACGCCAGAGGTCGAACACGGATCGGCCGCGATGGCACGATGTCTGGCACGGACGCTCTTTCCGGTGCCGCTGTTCGCCCGGTGATGCTTCGCCGCGTTCGGTGCTGTTCAGTCTACGTTGAGACACGTGATGACCGGCCGCGTCCGGGACCACCATGCACCCCAAGCTGGGTGGAGACCGCCGTTCTGCAGGCTGCCGACTCGTGGAATTCACCATCGCCGAAGAAGTAGATGCCGTCGTATTCGGTCGATTCTGAATGCACGGTTATCAGATCCCAGTCCAGGATGTCGCGTGTCAGGGCCACATAGGCGTCTTCCTGAATCGCATCGCCCCATTCGATCTGGGAACTGCCCCACAGAGTATCGATTTCGGCGGGTGGGACGGTGGCCATTGCATCCTGCCAAATATCTTGGTCGGACAGCCCCATGCCGAACCAGAGTGCGTATCCCCGTGCCTCGGTGCAGGTCATTCCTCCGGCGGGAGCGGTTTCCTGGCCCAACGCAATACGAGTGCGGTCGAAGGGCGTGAACATCCACCCGTCCGGCCTCGACGCACCGTCGATGCCGGCCATCTGCATATATGCCCTGAACTGCCAGTTGGCGGCGGGCCGCAATGCGATCCACCCATTAAACGGCGTCATGCGTGCGGCGATTTCGGGATACAGACCACCGCGACCGGGATCCTCGGCACGGGCGACCAGCAGCATCGGCATGATCTGCACCGTATCAAACCAAAGGTCACCGGCCGCGCGTTCGTCCGGTAACTGCGGACCCAGCCACGCGCGCCTGCCATGCCAGTAATTCCCCGGCAGGCCAACCACCCGGAATCCCTGACCATGATTCGAGTACTCGCGCAGCAGATGCGACTCGAGCGCGTATCCGCTGGATTCGAGGGCCTCGAGAAATGCAGGGTCGGGATGCGACGATTTCTGTGCCCGCAGGTATCCGGTGAACAGTGTTGTGAGATCGTCGTTAGGTTTCATCTGCATGATCCGAATTCCCGCACAGGTAATACAACCAACGTGGAACACCGTTCTCCCAAAGTCCCCCCCAACCCTTCCACCACACTGCATGGTGCCTGCCGCGTCGATCAGGCCGGCCTTGCGTTCTCCTGGCTCCACACCTGCGCCCATGCCTCCGGCGAACGATCGCCGAACACTCGCGCGCGGAAGTCCGCGACGATCTCCGGATACGGGTGATCCAGGATGAACTGTTCCACAATCCTGTTCTCGCCGGTGTCGCCGTGTGAACCCTTCCAGCAATCGATGGCCGCGCCAATCAACCTGCCCTGCAGACCGAACTCCTCGATCACGTGCCGGCCATTGAACTTCTCCGCCGCCCGGGCCTTTATCTCGTGGCGCGCCATCGCCTCATCGATGCGGGCAGCCGTATCAACGCCCCAGTCGTTTGTGAACATCGCCATGACGTCCGCAAGCGAAGGGCGCCCGAACGTGTGCGTGACATTGTGCTGCTCCAGCCACGCATCGAACGCCACAACGTTGGGCCGCTTGTTGTCGCGCAGCCGTGTATCGTTGTTCAGATGCCGCCGGTCGCAGCATTCGCGGGCGAACTTTGGCGAGGACACCACGAAGGAGTAGACGTCGTCGACCGTGTCGAACCCTTCCAGATACCTCTCCCAGCTATACCCCATCCACTCGAAAATCTGGGGTGGATCCTTCGAGATCAACAGCTCGGTGATCTTAACCGAGCGGTCCTTGCCGAACACCTCGACCCACAGGCCGTCGGGCGCCCATTTCAGATGCCAATACCGGAACACGCGGCCCAGCAGGATCGAGAGGTCGTTGTACGAATACCAGATCGGCGCGATATCGATATCAGCCGGGTCGCAGATGTTCAGGTCCACCTGCAGGTCGTGGTAGTTGAACGACCACACCGAGCCATTGCGCACTACCTCGCTTGCACCGAAGCGCTCGTGCAGAAACTCCCGCAGGCCGGCGTTGAACGCCTTCTCATTATGCACGAACAGCAGTAGGTCCAGATCGCCATGTGTCTCCTTGCTTCGGTACCATACGGGCATGCGGATGCCGGCGATCGTATCGGGGCCGAACGCGTGGCTCAGTGTCTGTTGGATAATCGTTGAAGCCGCTATCAGCTCGTTGGATTCGTAGCGGCGCAGCGCAACGTTGGCAAGTGCCCTGCCACCCATGTGTGTTCCTCTGATGATCGTGTGTTGGGGATCTGTGTGCCGCCGCCAGAACTGAACCGGTGATGCCGCGCAAACGCGCCGTAGTCCGGCTTGGGCGTCGTCCGGATGCAATGTGTATTGGGCGTGTCGTGGTTGTGCCGGATGATTTGCAATGTGATGGCCAGGCTGCCGGCTGGCGCGCATTCCCCTTGCGCATGGCCCACACCGGCCGACTCGCGCGCTGCCCGGAACATGCCGGCGCAACGCGCCGGTAAACGGGCCTTATCGGCGCGGGGCGAAAATATAGGCAACACCGGGCTGCGCGGAGCGTGACGATCTGTAGCCCAACTCCGGGCTGTTGGGCGCCGGCGCACTGCCTGACTCTCAGAGGCATGGCAGCGTGCCGGCTGTTCAGCGTAATGAACGGCGGCGTGCCATATCGCCGGCACTACTCATTCAATGCCCGCTCGATCAACGGCTGCAGGTCGGTTTCGGTGTTGGTTGCGCCGGTAAACGAGGCAAGCACCAGCCCGTGGCGGTCGATCACTACATGTGTTGGATAGGCCGCAGTTCTGTATGCCGCAGCAATGCTTGCGGCATTGGGTACCACGCGGTATTTGAACGTGTTCTTCTTCAGGAATCGTTTCAACGTCGTCGCGTCGTCGGTCGCCAGAGCGATAAACACTACATCGCGGCCCGCGTACCTGTCCACCAAAGTATTTAATGCTGGCATCTCGCGTCGGCACGGGGCGCAACCGATGAACCAGAAGTTCAGCACGACAACCTTGCCACGCAGATCTTCCAGTGTGAGCTCGGTGCCATCCAGCGCCTGCACGGTGAACGGCTGTGCCGGATCGCGGTCCGGCGCAGTGTGTGAAGGTTCGCGATTCTGCAAGCGTGCCAGATGTCCTTCGAATGCGCTGTCGTTGCCATGCTCGCGTACGTACAGAGCGCGAAGCGAATCCCGTGCCTCGGTCGCGCCCCGTTGCAAAGCCTCGGTATATGCCTTGCGGGCTGCGTCGGTGCGGCCCAGTAATTGCCACAGCTGGGCCTGTTGCAAGGGGATCCCCGATCCTTTTTTCATGTCCAGTTTCTCCGCCGCTTCCAGCGCCGCCAATGCCTTGCCAAAATCCCCGCGTCGTTGCGCCAGATCGGCCGCCAGGCGATACGCTTCCGGAAGTTGGCGTGCGCCCATGCTGCCGAACGCGTCCATGTGCATGCGATGGCCGTTGCGTAGATACAGGGTGATTGCGGTATCCAGCAGTTGGCTGGCGATCTCAAGATTCGTGTTGTAGGCAATGTTGGCCGTCGCGAGGGTCAGATAGGGATTCGGATCGTCGGGGGCGTCGGCAATCCACGAGTGGCAGATGTTCTCGATGCCCGCGATCGGAAGCAGCTCAGCCAGGCGCCCACGATAATTCACGAGCGCGGACGCGATATTCCTGCGAGCCAACGGCGAAGAAGGGTGCTGCATCATCGTGCGCAACTTCAGCCTGGTAAGTTCCGGTGATATACTGTCCCATCGATTCTTCGCGAACATGGAATACTCGTACGATCGAAGCGCATCGGCGGTCAACGCAGCATTTGGGAATCGTTGCAGCATCGCGCTCAATGTCTGCTCGGCGTCGGCCTGCCGGCCGCGCATCGTGTGACCGAATGATGCGGCGTACAACGCATCCACCGCCGGCAACGCCGGCGTCAGCAACATCCGCACGTCAGCTTCCACAATGGAATCCAACGCTGGCGACTTTGCCGTCGCCTGCGCCGCCCACTTCCAGCGATAGGCCGCTACATTGGTGGGATACAGCTCCAGCTCCTTCAGCGCATCGTCAAGCGCAGATGTTGGGTTGCGTGCTGCCGAATGCATCATTGCGCCGGGCATGGGGCGACCGTTGGCCTCGTAAACCGAGCCGGTGATACTATGCTTGGGATCGTTTCCGGTGCGTGCCATCGCCACAAATTCCATCGTGATAAAGGCCGCGCCCTTGGGCACCATGAAATCCAGATCGAACACGTAACCCGTGCGTGTCATACGCTGCGAGAAGTATTCGTCGTGATCGTAGTAGTTCACATACACGGCGGCGTAAAGATCGTCGGCCATGGTATGGAACGCCTCGGGTGCGTGTGTGTCGTAGCGTATATGCATGGTCCGGCCGGAAACGAACTGGTCGCCGTCGATCTGTACGACCTGTGCGTTCAGCGTGATCGAGCACACGAGCGGGAGCCATAACAATACCAGAAGTCGCACACCGGCCACAAACGCCGTTACAGGGGATTTGGGTGTCATCCGTTGATGTTGTTGTTGCGCCGGATGCGCGGCGGATGCCGCAGCCATGGTGAGAGAGAAGTGAAGCGGTCGTGTATAATGCACGCCTGTGGTTTTCCACACAACACGGAAAATGGTGCCCGCGCGCTGATCGTGCTGGTTGCGTTGTCGCGCAGACAACTGGTTGGCCGCGTTGGGCGACGGTCGGTTGCTTGCCCGGCATGCGCACAATACCAGCGCTATCCACGTACGAGCAGCGGAAACCATCGGTTCCGAATCGCGCCGTACGTGCCCGGCGCGTGGTGCTGCGTATTGTGTCGTGAACCAGGTGCCATCGCGCTCTTTACGGCCGCGGCACAGTGATTTTGATCCGCACCGAGCTATCCTGCGTAACCCGCGGAGGCACACGCTTCACCGGCGGGTTTGCCGGCGGTGGTGTTGGCTGTGCAGGGGCAACAGCCTGGCTTGGCGTCGCCTCGGCCGGCGCAGTGGTGGAAGGCTGCGAGCGCCGAGCCTGCTCGCCTGCCGTGTTCGCGGGCTTGGGAGCCACAGGCCGTGGGCTGCCGCCGATTGCCTGTGCGGCCGTGGCCTGGCTGTCCTGGCCGGCAGGCTGTGGCGTGATTGCTTCCGGAAGCGCATTCGTGGCGGCGGTGTCCGGCTTGGGGGGCTCGGTGCGGGCCGCGCTGCCGCGCGCCGAGGGGCTCGAAGCCACGGTGGGCGCCATGTTGTGCTGGATTGCAATGTATCCGCCAGCGGCGCCCAGGCCGATTGCCGAGAACACAATGATTTTTGTGAGCAGGGAGACCCCCACCGCGTGGGCTGCCGTGCCGGTGCCGGCGCCGCTGGCCAGGTGTGCCATCACCGTTGCGCGCGTGGCTGCATGATCAACCGCCATCGAAACGGCCGCGGCCTTGGCGCCGCGATCGAACGCCGTGCCGATGATCTGCTCGGCCTCCACAAAGGATCGCAGGCGTGCATCGTGCTGCATCCGGTTCTCCAGATCGGCCCGTTCGTTCGGGGCCATCGTGCCGTTGTTATAGCGTTCGGCAAGCGCGCGTCGTGTGCGATCAGTCATGGTACGCTCCTGCGTTGGATTGGGCCGCGTAACCGGCGTTGTTCATCCTTCGGCGTTCGGTCTCCAACATCTTTATCACCAGTTTGCTCAACTTTGCACGGGCGCGCGTGGCGCGTTTCCAGATTGCCTCGTTGGATTTTCCCAGCATGGTGGCAATCTCCTCCAACGTATACCCGGAGTAGACATTGAGGAGCAGAACCTCGCGATAATCGAACGAGAGCTGCTCCAGCGCGAGCACAACCATCTCCTCCTCCATCGTCCGTTCGCGGCCCGGCGCGGCGATCAACTCCTCCGTTCCGTCCAGCCGCGACTGCCGCCTGCGGCGTTCCAGATAGTTCAGCGAAAGGTTGCGGACGATGGTGAGGAACAGGCCTACCGGGTTCCCGATTTCTTTCGGTTCGGAACGGATGCGCAGAATCTTCAGCCACATCTCCTGCGTGATGTCCTCGGCGGCCTGGTCATCGCGGACGATGTTCGCGCAGTAGTTGAACAGCCTGTTGTTGTGGGCATTGAACAATTGTTCGAATGCCAAGTCATCACCGGCCATGAATCGCCGCATGCAGATCACATCGGCGTCACCGCGCGCGTTGTCTGTTGTAAGCCGCACGTTTGCGTGAGGTATGATGCCTGCCGGTAAGGCAATCGAATAGTGATTCATGGTTTATCCCTGCATGGCATTGTTGCCGCAACGGGGGATGACAACCAAGCGATCGGAACCCGGACAGGTCAGGAAAATATTCATTCTGCCAACACGAAGTGTCAGGGTTCCGGTCGGTTGCCTGTCTGAAGCCTATCCGGATCCAATAGCTACACTGCGCGGTGTTTTCGGTAATGATCGCAATGGCAACCATGAACATGAAATCAAAACGAGAAACGATGAAGCTGCAATGGCGGCGAGTACTGTTGGCGAGTGCGGTGTGTGCTGCCGCTGCATGCCTGGGCGCAACCGCGCAGGAGCGGCGGCTGCCCGGCGCGGTGGTGGTGTTCGGGGCAGGATATGACTATGGCTTCTTTGTCCCGATCAACACATTGGACAACTATTCCGAGCTTACCAGCAGTGTGGAGGCCAAGTACGCCGGGCTTTCGCTGATTCTTCCGAAGCTGTTCGGCAACGGGTTCGGCCTGTCCACTACATGGACATACGGTGAAACGGATGTGCGATTCAACACGCGGGGCGTTGACAACTTTACCCGCTTGGAACCGCTGCAGGGTGGGGGGCAGCAGTATGTAAGCAACCGATGGGAGCTTCGGCAGGATGTGGATGCGCATGCACGCATTCTGCAGGGTGATCTTACCGCCTATATCCAGGCGGGCAATACCGTGCGGCTGGAGATTGGCCCCCATGGCAGCGTTGGATTCCTGCCGCGCTACACCGCGCAGGAGTGGCTGCTTTCGCCGGACACCGCCACCTTTGCCGACGGTACACAGTATCGTTCGCAGTCAAGCGCATCGGACCCGAATGTCGTGGCCGTCACCGCCGGTTTCACCGTGCGGGCGTCGCTGGAGATCCCCATCAACTCAGGGTTGGCCCTTGTGCCATCGGTACAGGCGCGGGCAACGGCCATGTTCACGGATTTCAACATCAGCCGCGGGGTGTTTCCCGACAAGCCGGCTGGCGCCATGGGGACGCTTGGTGTGGGGCTTGGGGTGATCTTTGGCTCAACCAACGGCGAGCTGGTGATCCCGCCGCCCGCGCCGCCAACCACGGCGGCGCCGTCGGAAACAACGGGCGACACCATGCATCATTCCACGCTTGAAGGCACGCCGCCCTCGACGGCAACTCAACCCGCGCTTGCCGCGCGGGTTGAGTTGTTCAGCCAGAACGCATCGGGCG
This sequence comes from uncultured bacterium, assembly GCA_966128725.1. Taxonomy (GTDB): domain Bacteria; phylum Bacteroidota; class Ignavibacteria; order OLB7; family OLB7; genus JAFDZV01. Next base: position 13,063 of record CBHYLN010000064.1, read on the forward strand.
ATCGTGCCGATACATTTGTGCTGAGCCCCCGGCGCACGTTGCACCGTGTGCACGTGCCGCTGGTGCCGGTGCTGTATTTCAATCCCAACTCCTCGGAGCTGCCCGCGCATTACGCCGGATACACCCGCGGCACACACGATCAGTTCTCACTGGCGGGGCTGGCGGGTGCAAGTGTTTCCGAGCTGTACCGCAATGGGTTGAACATCATCGGCGCGCGGATGGAGGCCAACCCCTCCGCCACGTTGGCGGTTACCGGCTGGGCCGCGCCCGGCGAGCCCAAGCGGCTGGCGAAGGCCCGCGCCGAGGCCGTTCGTGATTACCTGGCGGAGACCTGGGGTGTGGATCGAACGCGGCTCCGTGTGCTGGCGTCGGCGGACGGCCGCGGCGACGGTGAACGAATGGTGTCCATTTCCTCGGTATCGCCCGAGGTGAACGCGCCGGTGGTGACCGAGTGGATCGAGGAAACCGTGGACACACCGCCAGTGATGCTGGTGCCGACTATCGCCGCCGAGGCGGGCGTGCGGTCGTGGCATGCCACGGTGATGTACAACGGCCGGTCCATCGGCATGCTGCGCTCCGATGGCAGCGAGCCGGAGGGCACCATCGATGCCGGCATGGTGCTTCGCGACTTCGAGAGCGGTGGGGCGATGTCGGCGCTGAGCGCGGAGTTGATCGTGGAGGATTCCACCGGCGCGCTTGCGATTGCGCGCGATACGCTTCCGGTGCGGCTGGATTCCGCCGTGCTGGGCCCCGGCGCGCTGGCCGATCGGACGATCACGCGCCACGTCATTACCGGAATTACCGGGGTGCCGGCCAAGGAAACCGATCGGACGATTGCGGCGATAGTGGCGGGGATCCACGGCCAGGCCCGTATCGAAGTTTCGCGCTCGGCGTGGGGGGGCGGCGCGATCGCCGATACCGATGCCCCGGCGCATCTGGCCTATGTGGGCGATCGTCTGCGGAACACCTGCGCGCAGGAAGGCAAACACATCACCGCGTTCGATCTGCGAAACGATGTTGCTCCGCTGAACGACGCATCCCCTGCGTTTCCGGCACCGCGCGCGCTGGCCGCGCCGATACTGGTGACGGTGATCGAAGGGCGATAGCTCGTCCGTTGGTGCGCGTGTGTTCGTGCGCCGGCAGCGGCAATGTGATGCCGGCTGGCGAGGCGGGTGCCTCGCATGTCCTGTGCATGGCCTTTCGTGTCGGGTTTGAATACGCATATATGCTGTACTCCACACCACCCATCGTTCGAATCACAGCTTTCGCTGGAACGGCCTTCGCCAATGCAGCGGCAGGGATCCTGACCCATGTTCTTGGGCAGTACCGCCGCCACCGCAGGGTGGGCTGTCGGTTGATCGGGCCTCGGCGTGATCGTGGCGCAACTTTTTTGCTGGGCAGCGCGATCACATTCACCGATGGCTTGCAGGTTTTGCCCGGCATGGCGGGTGATGCCATGTGCCCTGCAACAAACCGGAAAAATGCCTGGTGATGCCCGGCGTCTGGCCATATCTTCCTGACCATATTCATTGACTTCGCTCGGCGCGGCGAACGACATCGGTACATCATGCCGGCAATCGGCACGATGTGTGCCGATTGTTCCATTGCATGGGCATGCTTCGGTTGCGGGAGAGAATCGATGAATTGGTACTGCCGTTTCGTGATGCGGGATTGTGCAATCGGCATCAGCGTCGGTTGCCCAACGAATGCCGGTTTGCGTTCACGGCCTGTGTGCGCGCTGCTGCTTGTTGTGCTGTGCCTGTGCATGCCGTTGCGCATTCGGATTGCCGCGCAAACTCTGAGCGGTGTTGTGAATATCTACGCTCCGGTATCGGGTATCACCACCTGTTCAATTGTTGTTCCCTCCACCGTTGGCTTTGCTCCCGGCGATCGTGTGCTCATCATCCAGATGCAGGGTGCCTCGGTCGACCGTTCCAACACGGCAGCGTTCGGCTCCATTCTTGGCTACGCGAATGCCGGGAACTTCGAGTTTGCCACCGTTGCCGCCGTTACCCCCACGACTATTGCATTCAGGAACCGAATTGCGGGCTCGTACACGTTGGCTGATGGCGTACAGGCGATACATGTGGCCGTCTCCAACGGTGGCACTGTCGCGGGCACGGTAACCTGTCCTGCATGGAATGGAAGTACCGGCGGTGTGATCGTGATCGAGGATTCCACAACGCTCAGTCTTGCAGCGGACATCGATGCCAGCGGGGCTGGGTTTCGTGGTGGTGTGGCGGTGGACATGAACCTCACCTGTGGTGCTGTGGTGAACACCGACTACTTCTATCCCGATGGTGATCTGGCCGGGGCGTATAAGGGCGAAGGTGTTGCGCGTGCGCAGGCAGCATCAGCGCGCGGTCGCGGAGCGCTTGCAAATGCCGGTGGCGGCGGCAACAACCACAATGGCGGCGGCGGGGGTGGCTCCAACGGTGGCGTTGGCGGCACGGGCGGATCGGAATGGGACAACTGCTCCAACAGTAATCCGTTGACGCGTGGGATTCCCGGGTACGCGCTTGGTTACGCCTCGGGTTCGCGGGCGTTCATGGGCGGCGGCGGCGGTGCCGGGCATGCGAACAATGGGTCGGGAACAGCCGGCGGTGCCGGAGGCGGAATCGTGATTGTTCGTGCTGCTTCCGTTGCGGGCAATGGGCACGCAATACGCGCCAACGGTGCAAATGTGGTGATGTCCAATCCGCCGGGCGCCGATGGTTGTGGCGGCGGCGGCGGTGGCGGCGCCGTGCTGCTGGATGTTGCCGCGTATCTGGGCAGTATCAGTGTGGAGGCACGGGGCGGCGCCGGTGGCAGTACGTGGTGGGATGCAGGGCTTATCGGGCCTGGTGGCGGCGGTGGCGGTGGGGCCGTGATTTTCTCGGGGGCCGTGCCGCCCGGCGCTGTTGTCAGCGGTGGCGCCAACGGTATCCACACGCCCAACGGCAATCCGTGGGGCGCAACTCCCGGCAGTAATGGGATCGTACAAAATGGTCTCGCGATCGTCGAGGGGACGTTGCCTGCCGCGGCTGTCAATATCTCGCCTGCTGGGCCGCTCAGGATCTGCCTGGGCGAGACGGTGCGGCTGATCTCGCCGTCCGGCTTTCAGGCCTACGAGTGGGCGCCCGAAGGAGGCAATGGGCCGGTTGCGGTGGTAACGCCCGCCGTATCGGGCACGTATTCGGTGACCGTCCGCACGGCCGACGGATGTGTGAGCGTCGCCACCATCGATATAACCGTGATACCAGGGCCGGTGGTGCGTGCCGGATCGGATGTTTCGGTATGTGCCGGTACCGGCCGCATTATCGGCCAGATAGCAAGCGGAGGGGTGCCGCCGTATACGTATGCCTGGTCGCCCTCAACCGGCTTGAACAGCGCCACAATCCCGCAGCCACTGGCCTCGCCATTGGCAACCACTCAGTATGTGGTAACCGTGCTGGATGCGCAGGGTGGATGTGTTGCGCGCGATACCGTGATGGTGACGGTGAACCACCCCCCGCGTCTGGGGCAACTGCGCGATACCACAATCTGTTTTGGCGATAGTGTCGTGATTGGCACGGCGGCATTTGGCGGCAAGGGTCCGTATCGCTACGCATGGGTTCCGGCAACCGGCCTGACAAATCCCGGCAGGGCCACAACAATGGCGCGTCCGGAGCTGTCGACCGAGTATGTGCTCACGGCTACCGATGCAAACGGATGTACGGCTGTGGACACCGTACACATCACCGTTCGTGCTCCTTTGGTGGCAGCGGCCGGTCCGGACACCGTGCTCTGCGTCGGCGCAAGCGTGCGGCTTGAGGCCTCAGGCGGGCGATCCTATCGGTGGCAGCCGTCGCAGGGGCTTAGCTGCACTACCTGTCCCGATCCCGTTGCCAGGCTATCGCGCACCACCCTGTACACCGTAACCATTGCCGACACCGCCGGCTGTTCGCGTGTCGACTCCGTGCTTGTCGCCGTCGCATCGGTTAAGCTGGGTGCTGTTGATACCGTGGTGGCGCGTACCGGCACAATCGACTTCGGGCTTCTGGATGGGTGCGCGATCTCCGCTGAGCGCGACGTTGTGTTGCGCAACTACGGCGCCGATCCTCTTGTGGTCGACAGCGCGACCTTCAACGCGGCCGGCTTTGCGGTAACCTCTCCACGATTGCCGTTTCGTATTGCCGCAGGCGATTCGGTGACTGTTCGCCTTCAGTTCCTGCCGCTTGCACAGGGGGTGTCGGTGGCGCGGATGCAGCTGCATGGCTCGCCGTGTGATGCCGGGCTGGTGCTTACACTGCAAGGGCAGAAAGCACGCACGTCGGTGGCGGTGCAGCCCACGGCCATTGCGTTTCCCGACGCGTATCGATGCGGCAATCTGCCAATGGATACCGTGGTCATGGTTGCCAATGTTGGCGCCGATACCCTTGTTCTGCAAGGTGCGTTGCTTGCAACGCCATTTGTGCTGGTTGCTCCCGGGCTCCCGGTTTCCGTGCCGCCAGGAGATAGCGTTTCGCTGCGTATACGATACTCGCCAGTAACCGAGGGCGATGCAACGGCCATGCTTCGATGCGTCTATCGCGCCGGCGCCTGTTTCGATACGTTGCGGCTGCCGCTTACCGGCCGATATCTGGTGCCGAGCCTGCTCACCGTTGGAGTCGTGGATTTCGGGGAGCTGAGCGGTTGCCAGGCCGAGCGCGATACTACCATTGTGTTGCGCAATACCAGCCAGGCATTGGTTGTACTGCGTAGCGTGCAGGTCCCCGCGGGATTTGTGTGCCGCAGCCCGCTGCCGATTGTGATTGCCGCCGGTGATTCGGCCGTTGTTGCATTGCGATTTGCCCCGCAAGCAAATGGTACAGTGGTCGGCCGTATGACTGCGGTTTACGAGCCATGTGCCGATACGGTGCTTGTAGGCCTGCGCGGGGTGATGTCGGGACCGGCATTTGCCTTGCCGGACACGCTCGACATTGGTGACGTGGTGATATGCCCGGACACGGCGGATACCGTGCGGCTTGTGATATCGAACAACAGCGGCGGCGGGGCGGATGCAACCGTTGCCGCGTTGACAACCACCGGGCCGTTTGGCACGTCGTTGACTGTTGGCGAGGTGCTGCCAGGGCAGGCCACGCGGGCATACGATGTGACGTTCAAGCCAACCACGACCGGCGTTGCGATCGGCTCGGTGAGCATCACGTTTGCTCCCTGCGGCGTCACCAGAACGGTAGTGCTGCGTGGTGTTGGGCAGTTGGCTGTGATGGCAGGGGATACAGTGGTGGATTTTGGCGGCGTAGAGGTGGGGACCACTGCAGCAGCAGCAGCGATGTTTCGCAACACGGGGACCACCGATCTGATGGTGGAGCGCATTGATGTGCCGCCGCCGTTTGCTGTAACGGGAACGCAGCCGCCGTTGCCGGCAGTGGTGCGTGTTGGTGATTCGCTGCGTGTGGATATGCGTTACGCTGCTGATAGCGGTGTGGCCATTAGCGTTATGCGGCTTGCCGTCTCCACCTGTGCAGGGTTGCAGGACGTGATCGTCCAGGGGCATGGGATCACCGGAGCTGCCTGGGCCGCGGTGTCGATGCCCGTGATTGAAGCCGCGCCCGGCGAGCTGGTTGTGATCTCCGTACGCCTGGACTCGTCGCGGAACCTTGCCGTTGCCGGCGCGCGGGCCTACTCGGCACGGTTGCGTTTCAACAAGCGCCTGCTGCTGCCGGTTGCTGGCACACCGGTAGGCATAATCGAGGGCAACGAACGCGTGATAGGCGTTGATGGTGTGCGCGGCGATACTGTGGGTGAGATTGCAAGCCTGCGTTTCCGGGCGATGCTTGCCGATACCGAGGCTACCACGCTGCGTCTGGAATCCTTTGCCTGGAGCAACGCGGGGCCTGTGGCAACCACGCTGTGGGAGGGACAGTTCCGGCTGCGCGGGTTGTGTACCGTGGGCACAACACGGTTGATTGCCGTTGGCAACCGCGCGGTTTTGCGTGCCGCACGCCCCAATCCGGCAACGGATGCAGTCGCTGTCGAAGTGGTCATTGCCGAGGCTGGCCGTTCGCGCCTGTACGTGGCCGATCCGCTTGGCCGATGCGTCGCAACCGTGTTCAACACGGAGCTATCGCCGGGCGTCTATGCCACCGAGTTGAACGTTGAGCACCTTGCTGGCGGCGTGTACTACTGCGTGTTGGAAACAGGCGGGCACAGCTTTGTACAGCCGCTGCATGTTGCCAGATAACGGATCCCCTGCCGGCACCACGGATGGCCGTCAACTGAGGCGCGCTGGCGCGTTGCCGATGCCCCCGTCACCGTAGTATCACCACCGGCCGGGTTGCAATGGTAGCGCCGCGATACGCTCGCAGCAGATACAACCCGGCGGGCAGCCCACGCAACGGAATCCGAACTTGCGATCCCGCCGGCGCAATCGTCCTCACAAGCCTGCCATCACCGGCCAACATTTCCAACCGATCGGGGCTCGGTGTTCCATTTCCAGTGCCGCCGGTTTGTGGTGCGGAAATATCCACGATCAACTCGTCCGCGGCCGGCTGTGGGCGGGCGTAAACGCCGAACATGGCGTCGCTGGCCGGCGGCACGCTGGATACATCCTTCCAGCAATAGGCAACCTGTGCTGCCGTTGACGTGCGCCCGGCATATGGCAACCCATACATTTCCTCAAGCATGCGCAGCACGCCGTAGTGGCTTACCGAATCGTTGTAGCGTCCGTGCCGCACCATCGGCCCCAGCAGTACTGTCAGGATGCGGTTATCCAGGCTGCCGTCATCCTCGTCGAACGTGAGCAACAGCAGGCTGTTGTGCATGCGGCACCACGCTACATACGGCGCGATGTGATCGCGCACCCATGTGTCGCCGCGTGTGATCCGTTCCGGATCGGCGCCGTTGTGCATGTCGTTATCCTGATTGGGCACCACGAAGCACACGGTTGGCAGCTGGTCGAAATGTGCTGAGTCCGGGAACGCAGTAAATGGCTGATTTGTCTCTGGCGGCACCTGATTGGTGTCGGTTCCCATCCAGTTCGTTACCGGGTTGTGCTTGCGCGCGTACGCGCCATACGTTTCGCCGTTGAAGCCAACCTCGGGCAGGTCCTCGGAAAATGTGGCGAACGAGTATCCCGCCTGGATCAACGACGCGCCCAGGTTGGGGCTGGTGAACGGGATACCTGCCGGGATGGCGTTGTCGGCCACGCCCTGGCTTGAGCCGGCGTACAGCCGGATGTAGTTGGGCTGGCTCGGGTGGCCGATGCCATATGAACGGGTAAGCACCGCCGCCATCGAATCGTTCATCAACTCGGCCAGGTAGGGCGCGATACCTGTATCGGCAACCTGCGTGTAATGATGATTCTCCAGGATCACCACAACAACATGTGCCGGGCGTGGCAGTGTCTGCGCGCCAGCCCCCGCCGGGGATATGCACAGTTGCCACAGCGCCGCCCACGCATACCACAGGGCATACCACCATATCGGCATGGCGCCGCGATGAAATCGCATCATTGGGAGTCGGACAAATCGTGAAGGGGTGAGGACCGGGCGCAATCTATGCATTGCCGCCCATTTGTGTTGTTGCCTACGCTCACGCCTACGCTCACGCTGGGTTGACCCAGGCCTTGTTGGCGGCTGTTGAGCTTTCCCTTGCGCCAGGCAGATCAAGTATTTATATTTGGACGCAATCCAAATAAGAATAACGCGACTCCCGTTCACATGGCCACATACGGGAGTCGATCCTCCGAACGCAATTCTGGCCGGCGCCCACGGCGCCATGCATGCGCGCCCACGAGCCCGGTCGCGCGTGCCAGGGTTCAATCAATAATCCCATGCAGTACGAACAAGGAATACACGCATGAACAGAAGATGCCTGGTACAGGGGCTCGTGTCGGCGATCGCAATCGCAACGCTGGCGGGCATGCCCGCAGGCGCCCAGGGGGTGCTGCCAGAGGAGACCGTGATAACCGGCCCTCAGTACGCCAATCAGATTTTCTACAGCCTTGCGGGTGGAACCGTGCGGACGTCGCCGCTTGTGTCGTGGGATGTGGCGTTCGAACTGACTGGTTTTACCGCGGCTGTATTGGCCAACGGTGGTGCGGGCGTGGAACTGTTCGCGGTGCCCGGTAAGTCCGTCGCGGACTGGGCCTCGCCCGTGGACACGGCCGGCATTGCCGGCTGGCCGAAGTTCTACAACTCCACGGCAACCTGGAGCTCCGGCGCGTTCAATATGGGGCGCGATCCCAACAGCGGCGATTTCGGGTGGGGTGAATACAACGTCAGCACGCATGTGGTGAGCGGCACCGCCCTGTACGTGATCAGGCTTGCCGACAAAAGTTATCGCAAGGTCGTGATCGAATCGCTGGCCAGCAGGCGCTACACGTTCCGCGTTGCCAATCTCGACGGCAGCAACGAACGCACGGCCACCATCGCCAAGGATGATTACCCGGGCAGGCACTTCGCCTACTACTCCATAATGAACGCTGCGACCGCCGATGTTGAGCCGGACGTCGAGTCGTGGGATCTGCTGTTCGGCAAATACATCGCGATGGTAGGCCAGGATGGCACAACGCCGTACGGGGTATCGGGCATCCTGGCCAACGAAGGTGTGGAGATCGCCGAGCTGACAAGCAACGATCCGGCCAACGAGCCGATGCCGGCCGCCGGGATGTTCCATGACTCGATCGGCGCCATCGGCTACGACTGGAAAACCTTCACCGGCACGGCCTGGACGCTGGATACATCACGGGTGTACTTCGTGCGTACGCGCGCCGGGGCAATCCATCGCCTGCGTTTTACCGGCTTCTCCGGCAGCGGCAGCGGAACGTATACGTTCGAGAATACCAGGCTGGCGGCCAGCGCCTTGGAAGAGCATGGAACGGTTGTTGGATCGTTTGCGCTGTATCCGAACGTGGTGCGCGCCGGCGATGCCGTAACCGTTGTGTACGGCTCGAACGCCACGGCCGGCAACGTACGGCTGGAGCTGCACAACATGCGCGGCGTCCGTGTGGCGCACATGGCATTGGCCGCCGGGCAAGGGATGCACCAACAGCGGATGATGCTGGATCTACCCGCGGGTGTATACCTCGCCACCATTGCAATTGATGGGCGCGTGGCCACGGGGCGGTTGATTATTCAATAGTCGAACGCTCCGGACGCGGGCGGCCTGGCGCGTCGGCCGGGCTTCCCGCGTTATCCTTCACCGTGTGCAAAACCCGACAACGGATACCTCATGCGTTTGTTCCGTCCAACCCTGATTGTTGTTGCGTTGCTGACCGCGGCATTGCCGGCGCCTGCGCAACATGCCAGCGTGCGGGTGCTGGCCGATGGGCGGCCGCTTCGGCACGCGGTGGTACGATTCACCTGCATCAACGGTGCCTGTGCCGATTCGTTGGCGCCACGGCTGAGCAATGCCGAAGGTGTAGCCGTGTGCCCGTTCGCCGCACGTTCGGTTGTGCGCGTAACGCATGTGGGCTATGTCACGCAAACGGACACCGTGAACCCGGGCCAGGAATTGACCGTGCTGATGGAGCCCGCGATTCATGCGCAGGCGGATGTGGTGGTCACCGCCCAGTACACGCCGCGTTCCGGCGAACAATCGGTGTATGGTGTCCGGACGTTTACCGCGGCCACGATTGCCGAACGGGCCGCGCCAACGCTGCGCGATCTGCTGAAATCCGAGCTGAACGTCAGCATGAATGAGGATCCCGTGCTTGGGACCGGGCTCAGCCTGCAGGGTCTGGCCGGGCAGAACGTGAAGATCCTGATCGACGGCGTGCCCGTGATCGGGCGGACCAACGGCAATATCGACCTGAACCAGATTCATCTTGCCGATGCCGAGCGGGTGGAGCTGATCGAGGGTCCGCTGTCGGTGATGTACGGCACCGATGCGCTGGGCGGTGTGGTGAATGTTATCACCAACCGGCGTGTAATGCCCGGCGTGCGTGGCTTGGCGGAGCTGTACGGCGAATCGGTGGGCGTGGTGAACACAAACGGCGAAGTGGCCCTGAGCCTTGCCGAAACCGGGATAACGCTGAGTGGCGGCCGCAATTTCTTTGGCGGCTATTCCGATCCGGACACCTCGCGCGTGCGCCAGTGGAAGCCGCGCGAGCAGTATCAGGCCGGTGTGGAGATCTCCCGCAGGATTGCCGGCCTGCGCGCCAGCGGGTCCGTGCGTTACTTCGAGGAGTATATCCTGAATCGTGGCGAACCGCGCGCACCGTATCGCGAAAGCGCCTTCGATGATACCTACCGTACCCGCCGCCTTACCAATATGCTTATGCTGAACGGCTCGGTGGCGCCATCGGGATATCTGGATGCGGTGGCGGGATATTCAACGTATACCAGACGCAAGAACACGTACTACAGGAATCTGGTGACGCTGGAGCAGCAGCCTTCGGCGTCGGAATCGGATCATGACACGGCCGGCATCGGCGCCTGGATGCTGCGGGCGTCGTATGCCGCCGACGATCCCGCCGAAGCGTTTGCCTGGCAGGCCGGCCTGGATCTTGGGCTGGAGTGGCTGCAGGGGCGCCGCATCAACGGGGGGTATCGCAGCCTTGGCGACTACGCCGTGTTCGCCAGCATGCAATACCGGCCTGGTGCCAATCTGGTGCTGCAGCCCGCGCTGCGCTGGGCGTACAACACCCGGTACGCGGCGCCGGTGGTTCCGTCGGTCAATCTCCGGTTCGCGCCTGCTCCCGATGTGGTGATCCGGGCCTCCTACGCGCGCGGCTTCCGTGCCCCTTCGTTGCGCGATCTGTACTTCATCTTCGTGGACATCAACCATGACATTCACGGCAACCCGGATCTGATGGCGGAGACGTCCAACGCGTACAACTGCTCGGTGGATTGGCGGTTGCTGCACGGTGATGACCGCAGCGCGGTTGATGGCGCGACCGGCGACATGTTCGGTATCGGTGCCGCAGGATACTACAACGATGTGGCCAACCTGATTACGCTGGCATCGATCGATGCCGACCGGTACATGTACGTGAACGTTGGCCGCCGGCGCACGCTGGGCGCAAGCCTTACCGCGCGTTGCATCGTTGGCGCCCTGGAGGCCAGTGTCGGCGTTGGATATGCCGGCGTGCGGGATGATGCGAGTGAGACCGGCGCACGGTTCCTGTATGCGCCGGAGGTGAACGCCGCGTTGGGCTGGCGGATCCCCGCGATCGACGCGCGACTTTCCGCGACGTACAAGTTTACCGGCAGGCAACCCTCGCAACTGAGCGCGCACGGCGGCGGGCTGCGTTCGGCCTGGAGCGCCGCCTATCACATGCTGGATGTAACCGTGACACGGGAGTTCCTCGACGGCATGTTGCGCCTGACGCTTGGGGGCAGGAATCTGCTGGATGTGCGCCGCATCGCCGTAACCGGGGGCGATGCATCCCAGGCCGGATGGCTGGCGGTGGCGTGGGGCCGGACGGTTGCGTTTGGCACAACACTTCGATTCGGGGGGATGTAATGAGATTGGACGAATTGCAATTCAGCCTGGCGCTGCTGGCCGTGTGTGTATGTGCGACCCTGGCGGGCTGCATTGCGCAGGAGGCGCCCGTTGCGCCGTACAACCGTGGCGGGGTGTTGCGCGGCAGCGTTACGCTGGGCCCGGATTACGGTGCCTGTTTCTACTACGATCTGGAAACCGGAATGGTTGCCCGTGCCGGGCGCATCACCGATTGGGATCTGGGTGTACGGCGCTTGCCCGGCACGCCGTGTATCGTGTTGAACAGCAGCACGGTAATGGCCGCCTACGATGCGGGCGCGGTAAACTTCGAGGCCGTTACCACAACCGTTGGCGCGCCGCGTTACGATGCGCCCAGCGGCGCGGTCGATTCCACGGCGATCGGCCAGTGGTGGAAGCTCGACCGTGATTCGCTGCGGTCGCGCGGGCATGTGTATGTCATCGATCGCGGTGTGGACGAGGCAGGCCGCAAACGGGGCTACGCCAAGGTTCGTGTGGAGCGCCTGGCCGCCGATACTCTCTGGATGCGGATTGCCGCGCTGGACGGCGCCAACGATCGTGTGGTAGCCGTGGCGATTGATCCGTGGCGCACGCTCACAACGATGTCGCTGGCAAGCGGCGTCGTGGTGGAGGCCGAACCCCCGAGCGAGCAATGGGATATCCTGTTTACACGCTATACCACGCTGTTCCATTCGCCTATGCCGACGTCGTACTCGGTGACCGGCGCCCTGCTTAACACGGATCAGACCGTGGCGGCTGTTGATTCGGTGACGGGTTTTGCCGCGATCACATCCGCCGATGTCGGGCGATACAGTTTCAGCGGTGCGCGCGATGGCATCGGATATGCATGGAAGACCTACGACTTGAACAAGGGGATCTACACCGTGAACGCGGGGATCACCTACATCATCCGTACATCCACCGGCTTTTACTACAAGCTCCATTTCGTTGACTTCTACGGCAGCACGGGCCAGAAGGGAACCCCGGCGTTCGAGTATCAGAAGCTGTAGCGTGGTGGTGATGCCGATACGAAAAAGGATGCCTCGCGCCTGTGGGTGATGGGGTCTCTGCGGCAATCGTCATGGGCTGCCGCATCCGTGGGCGACCGCATCCGTGCAGGAAGCGGCCGCCCGTGGGATAACCATCACGGCCTGAGCAACGCGTATGCGCCGGCGCCAAGCACCGCGCCGATCGGCAACGTGGTAAGCCACGCCAGCAGGATGCCGCCTATCAGACGCCTGTTTGCCGTGCCGTTCAGCAGCCCGATGCCGAACACCGCCCCCACCGACACATGTGTGGTTGAAACCGGCATGCCCAACTGCGATGCGCCCAGCACCAGCGCCGAGGTTACCATGTTGGCGGTAAGCCCCTCGCCCGGCCCCATGGTGGTGATCTTGCGGCTCATCGTTTCGGCGACACCACGGCCGAATACCACGCCACCAACAACCATTGCCGCCGCGATTGCGCCGATTGCTCCGGTTGCCCCAACAAGCGGCAACGCCAGCAACAATGCCGCCAGCTTGGGTGTGTCGTTCACGGCACGGCTGAAACACACAAGCCCGCCGCTGGCCGCGTGCAACCATCGCTGGGCAGTATCGGCTTCCACACGCAGAAGCGTGCCGGAGTATTGCGTGCTGCATTCGGTGGCGGGCTGCACAACCAGCAGTGGCGGCGTTGCCTGTGTCGCGGCGGCGGAGGCAGCCAGCGATGCCCCCGCCATCACCGCCGATTGAACCGGCACCACGCATGCGCAGGTATCCTTTTCGATGCCCAGCGCACGGCGAATGCGTCCGGCCAGCGGATAGGCGCCCGCCGCGCCCGCAAGCGCCACCAGCGGTGATAACAGCAGCGGCGCCGCAAGCTTCGACGCCACCGTTACAAGCGGTGCAAGGCCGGGCGAGGCAACCATCGCCACGCCGGCGATTGCCCCGGTAAGCGCATGAGTGGTGGATACCGGCAGGCCGAACCGTGTGGCCACGAGCACCGTAAGCGCCGCGCCGCCGGCCACTGCCAGCAGCACGGGCGGCGTGCCCGCGATTGCGGCCGGAAGCAGGTCCTTGCCCTGGAAGAACGCAACCAACTGCCCGGCCACCAGCAACGACACCACGGCCCCCAGCGCCGTTGCTGCCGTTGCCAGCAGCATCGCCGAGCGGAACCCGAGCACCCTGCTGCCATACAGTGTGGCCACGCCCTTGAAGTTGTCGTTGGCGCCATTGGCGAAGGCCAACGCCAAAGCAGCCATGATCCCGGCGACCGTGATCATCAGCAGCAACCTTCCGGGCCGCAGGCGTTTGCGGAGGCCTCGGTTGTTGCGTTGTAATCCAACCCCTTCGTCTGCCGCGGATCGCGCACGGCGGCGGCGCGGCATGCGAACTGCCCGGCCTCGGCAAGCGGGATCTCCTGCAACGGCTCGATCGGCACCATGTATTCGTGATACGGTCCGCGCGGATCGGTGAGCAACGAGAACGTCTTGTCGCACACGGCCATGCGCTGGCCACGGTAATACGTATGGCCGTCGTCATCCTTTACGGCGCTCCATGGCCCCTTGTACACAACGGCCTGGTTGCGTTCCAGGCATGGGCCCTGTTTCCCCTTGAATGCCCGCACAGTCATCGAGCGGAACTCGATGCCGTCGATCGTGCGCCACGGCTGCTCCTCGCGTGTCAGGATTTCGATGCCGTGGAATCCCGCGGCGGCGAACATCTCCAGAAAGCCGTGCTCGGTGAATGCTCCGGCGATGCAGCCGCTCCAGAGCTCGGCATCGTTGCGGATGGCATCGGTTGGGGGCTCGTCGCACACGATATCGGAAATCACCGCCCGCCCGCCACGCTTCAGCACGCGGAAGATCTCCGCGAACAGTCCGGCCTTCTGCTCCTGTTGTACAAGATTCAGCACGCAGTTGGAGACCACGACGTCGGCGGTGTTGTCGGCAACGGCGGGTTGCTCGTGGCGAAGCCGCGCGCAGAATGCCTCGAACGAGGTAAGGTCGGCAATGGTGCCGATCGGCCGTTCGGCAAGGTGCTGCTCGGCTGCCTGAAGGTTCAGCCGCATATCCTGAATGCGCGCCTTCACGAACTCCACGTTGGCATGGCCGATCTTCGCTGCCATCTCGTTCTGGTATCGCCGCGCCAGATTCAGCATCGTGTCGTTGAAGTCAACACCAATCACGCGGCCGCTGGGGCCAACCTTCTGCGACAGGATATAACACACCTTGCCGCCGCCCGAGCCAAGGTCCACCACGGTTTCGCCTTCGTTAACGTAGCGCGTTGGATCGCCGCAGCCATAATCCTTCTCCAGAATCTCCTGCGGGATCAGTGCCAGATATCGTGGGTCGTATGTATTTGTGGGGCAGCAGAGCGCGGGCTCGAGCGCATTGGCCGCCGCTGCGTATCGTTGGATCACATGTTCTTCCACGCTGGCCAACTGGCCTGTTGTGGGTTCGGTCTGTATTTCGGTTTCGGTCACGCCTGGTCTCCCGAAGCTGATTGGTTGACAGTTGCTTGAAGTTGTCCGGGCCGGCGGCGGCCCGTATCGGCATATTCCGCATACGATACGAACTATTCCGCGCAGCCCAATGGTGGTTGTTGTTCTTCGTTTCAGTGAGGTGGTTGTGCGTTCGCTCCTTTATGCCCTGGCGGTTCGTTGATCGCGCCTGGGTATATTCGTTTTTTTGGTTGCTGTTGGATGGCGACACATTCGGGGCCATGTGTGCCGAAGTGTTGGCATGTGTCTGGGAACCTGCATCCGTACCAACCGAGATCGCCATGACCACGATTCAACCTTGTGCACAGCGGCGCTTCCTGGCTGCCGCGATATTGTCTGCCTTTGTTTGCGTATCGGTCTCCACGGCCCAGCTTCGGGTGGTGGCGCCCAACGGCGGCGAGCGCCTGCGCGTGGGGTCGCTGGCAACCATCCGCTGGCAGGGGGTTGCCGCGTCGGATACCGTCAGCCTGGAGTACAGTACCAACGCGGGCGCCACCTGGAATACGATTACATCGCAGGCCACTGGTTTGCAGCATGTATGGAATCGTGTTCCCAACACCCCGAGCACGCAATGCCTGTTGCGCGCCGTCAAGGCCGCCAGTGTTGGCGACAGCGTGCTGTATCTCCGTTCCACCCGCGCCGGGTTCGTTCTTCCTGATGCCGTACACTTTGCCGAGTTCAGCCCGGATGGTTCACGGGTGATTGGTGGCGGTGCCGAAGGGGATGTGTTTATCTGGGATTCCTTCACCGGGGCGTTGCTTCGCACGATACCGGTGGAGAACCGTGCCAATATTCCCTCGCCGCCTGCAACACCGGGGATTACCCTGATATCGTGCGTGCGCTACAGTCCCAACGGCGCCCTGTTTGCAACCATCAGTCCGTTGCCCGACAGCACCGGCGCCATGGTGCGGATTTTTGATGCGGCAACGGGCACGAAGCTGCGCGAGTGGCGCGACGTGGGCTCGGCTCCGATTCCGTCCTCGGAGCAATGCGGGTTCAGCCCCGACGGCACCAAGCTCGTTGTCACCACTCTGGCCGGCAGCGGTGTGTACGATGTGGCCACGGGCACGTTGCTGGCGCGGATGAAGGGGTACACGTCGCCCACGGTTATCAGCTCGGTGGTCTCGTGCGACTGGAGCCTCAACAACGCGTATATCGTCGGGGCCAGCACGTCGGGTTCGTCGGGCATCCCCGATATCGTGATCTCCGATCCGGTAACCGGCGACACCATCCGCACCTTCAGCTATCCCAACAGCGGCAACTTCGCATCGGTTCGCATCAGCCCGGATGCCGCCCGGTTGATCACCGCGTCAACCAACGGCGCCGCCCGTGTGTGCGACGCGGTTACCGGAGCAATCCTGTATGATATACACGACTATGTGCTGTATCCAACCTGGGGCGAGTTCAGCCACAACGGCGCGTTCTTTGCCACGGCCGGGCAGGACGT
>CBHYLN010000065.1:0-28413 GCA_966128725.1 uncultured bacterium
GTTGGTCATCAATCACATGATGATCGTAAGGGGTAGGGTAAAGGCTGTTGGCAATCTAACATCTGATGCCGGCGGGAACTTCTTCCAGATTGCCATCCTGATATTCAGTATCGTGGTACGATATATAGGCGTTGCGTCATGGTGCCTGTCGCCAGAAAAGGTAAAGGGGGCGAACGCGGTGCGTTGCCCCCTTTGGGTGAATCTCTGCCACTGTGTTCGGCCAGGTGTCACGAGCAGGGCTCGCAG
Source organism: uncultured bacterium (assembly GCA_966128725.1). Taxonomy (GTDB): domain Bacteria; phylum Bacteroidota; class Ignavibacteria; order OLB7; family OLB7; genus JAFDZV01. Next base: position 247 of record CBHYLN010000065.1, read on the forward strand.
TGGCCGTAGGATATGTCGTAGCGGCACTCGCTGATACGGCATATCAACAGGCAGCACGTCCCCATGTTGGCGCGCACGCAATCGCCGTCGTTCTGCGGAAACCGGATCGGGCGACCGCAGATGTCCACGACGTAGAACGGGAACGTTCCGCATTCGGGCAGGGTGTAGCTGTTGCTCCCTGGCGGAACCGCGTAACATGTGTCGCGCCCCGGGAGCGCAACGCATACGCGATAGGTGCAGATCGTGTTGTTCACGATGCCGAAGCCGCAACACTCGGCTGAAGCCGACGGCGGGTTGCCGATTGCCGCCATCAGCGCAACAACAGCCGCGGCTAGCGCCAACGTGTGTAGAGTGATTGCCTTCATATCATCAATCTCCGTTTATGGATGTGTGATTCCGTTGTACCTCAACACGGCAGACAGTGCGTGTCGCGTATCTCGTACCGGCAGTCGGATGTCTTGCAAATCAGCAGGCAGCATCCTCCGATGTTGACCGTGATGCAATCGCCAACGGCGCCCGGGAAGTAGTGTACATTGCCGCATGCGTCGCGAACGGCGATTCGCAGGTCGATGCAGCCCGGGATATCGTACACGTTGGCGCCGGAGGCAACATCAACACAGCGCTCGCCGGCTGGTGCCACGAAGCATATGCGGAATACGCAGCTCGAAAGATTGTTGACGCCGATCGTGCAGCAACCGGCGTTGGCGTTCTGGGCATTAACAACGATGGCCGCGATGGCAACTATCAGCAGTGCTGCGAATGTGTGCCGTGGATTGCGAGTTGTTCGGTTCATGACCTGTCTCTCCTCAAATGTTCTTTGCCGCGTGTATTATGCGCGGCGATGAATGGGTTGTGACCAGTGATTGGGGGGAGTTGCGGTCGGTACGCCGATTACCTGCGGGATGGCGGTTGCGCCAGGGCTATGAAGCGAAGGCCGCCATGCACATATGCGCCGGCCATGTGTTCGCCAAGCCGCGGGTTACCGGAGTGTGAGTATAGAGTATCGAACCCCGTGAGATTGGACATCCAGGGCTTTCGCGCGCGCGAGAACCGGGTATCCAATGCGCCCCCGCCCGTTGCCGTGGACGCACGGGCCGGAACACCTGAGCGCTGGTTGTGATCCGCGCGGGAACATTGAAACCGGTGGTGCGTCTACAGCGGCAACATGGGAGCAGTGCGCCAGGATACACGAATGCGGCCACTTCGACAGATGTGGTCCCACGTTCCTGCAAACAGGCTCTCACACGCCGATTTCGCGGATTCCCGCGCTGCCTGGAGTACATCCGGCGACGTACGGTGGAACGAGCGAGCGCCCGGTGAACGATACCGGCAGCTTGCGGGAACCCGCGGAACCTCATTCTGATTCAACAAACGTTCTTCCGAACTACCCATTTCCCAGACGGAGGTGTCGAGTGAAGCGTCCGTTATATCTTCTGCTTACCCTGATCGTTGCCGCATTCGGCCCCTGTGTGCTGCATGCGCAGGTGGATTTGCCCGGGCTGATCCAGGACGAAAACAATGCTTCGGTGGATGATTCCATACCGCCGCAGCGCATTGGTGTGCCGGCACCGCAAAACGATGAAGACGGTGAGGGGGCGGCCGCGACGCCGAGCACCCAGATGGAACTGTCGGCAAACCAGACCGGAACGATCCAGGGGTACTGTTTCGACGAATACCTGATTGCCCCACGCCGGCTTACCCGGTTCAACCATGTTCTGGCCGGCAAGAATGCCGAGGTGCGGCTTGCCGATGGTCGTCGGATGCCGCTTGGCGACGCCGTAAGCTCCGGGTTGCTGGATATCCGCGCCAATCAGCTCAGCGTGCGCTTTACCAATCGCAGTGGCGGCTCGATGGCCATCAACTTCGATCAGCCGATCGTTCTGTGGGATCGCCCGGGCGGCGATGTAAACCCGATGGCGCTGGCCGCCTTGAACTCGCCGGAGATCGAGGACTACGAAACCCGCCAGGCTGTTATCTGGCGCTTTACCACGGCCGAACGTCTGCTTGGCGTGCTTGGATACTACGAGGGGTCCGTATGGAATATCGATCGGGCGCGTATGACGGACGCGACGCGGGAGTACCAGATCGCCAACGGCCTTACACCCAGCGGTGCCATCGACGGCCCCACGGCCATCAGCCTTGGGCGAGCGGGTGAGAACCTGCAGAATCAGCTCAACACCCTGGGCTTCCGTGACAACGAGGGACGCAGCCTGCGCACCGATCTAGCGGCGCAGGTGCGGGCCTACGAGCGATATCTTGGTCGGGTCCCGACGGGGCGTTGGAACGCGGACCTTGCCTCACGTCTCGTGGTTGACCAGAACGTTCTGCCGCAGATCGCGCGATTCAAGCCCGGTGCCTCGATTGCCGAGACCATGAAGGGTGATGTGCCCACGGGTTTGCTTACCTACCTGAACGGCAGCAACAGCCTCCTGATGCTGGCCCAGACGCCGGCTGGCCTCGAGCTCTGGAGCCGTCGTGGGCGCTCGGTTCGGTTTGCGGCACGTGATGCCGAAGCCGTCCAGCAGATGGATGATGCCGCTGCCGCGCTGGCCGGCCGGGCCGAAACTCGCGGGCGTGTTGTGGTGTATCCTCGTGCCTCATCGGGCGATGTTGCCCGTGTGTTCGTGGCGGGCCGGACCGTTAACGTCGATCGCCGAAGCCTCAATGCCTTTATGAACGGGGGCAGTGTGCCCGCCGAACTGGCAGCCGCGTTGAATCCCGGGCTTCCCGCCGCAGCCGAGGAAACCGGGCGTCGCAATCCGGGGACGATCATTGTATACCGTGGCCCGTTCGTTCAGGGACGTGGGGCCGAATCGGGTCCTGGAACCGAGGCGCTGGCCCTCTTCGGTATGCAGCAGCCGGACGCTCGGGTGCTCGCAAAGGCGTTGGACCGCTCGTATGGTGATCGTGCCGTGGTGTACATCAGCGATGACCTGCGCGTAGGCGCCAGCAAGCTTTCCAGCACATCGCTGGATCACGGTGGTCTCGAGCGGATACCGCGTCAGGCCAGCCGATTGGCGCTTGCACGATAACGTGAAGCAACGGCGCCAGAACGCCGTACGATTCAAAAGTGCGCCCCTTCCGGACTCCGTGTCCGGAAGGGGCGTTTGCGTGGCTACCTCCGGCATCCCAGCCATTTCAGTTCTTTGGGGGCAGTGCGACATTGTCGGCGAAAAAAAACGCTGATATCCTGGCCGATTGGAATGCCGGGCGAAAATCTTCGGGCTGCGTGCACGGTACCTATTGCGCTCGGCATTTTTCGGATGTAATTTGTGTCCGGTTCACGCTGCATGCCAATGCATGCAACATCACACAACGCTCACTCGAATCATTATCAGTTTGATTGCCGGTGATACGGAATGCACCGTCGATCATGAATAACCTCTCCTCGAGCAGGCGATTCGACAATTATTTCCCGGCGATCAAGCCATCCAAGGCTTGCTTCGCGGGATAATCGGAGTATGGCAACAACGGCGCATCGTTGCGGTCAACAAGGCTTGCACCACGCCTGCCTCGGCCCGGCCATTGGTCGAAAATCCGGGCGTTAACGAGGCACAGCGAAGTCGGTGATCGCGATTCGACGCCGTGGTCCGATGTAAAATTGCTGAACGGTAGAATATCAAATTCGCCGCTGCGCTGCATTTTCCCCCAATTGCTGAAGCAGATGACAACGTTGTACGCGCAATAATTGCGACGGCCGTGATTCCGGCCTGGCAGGTATTGCGATGCAAACTATTTGTCCGAATTGCCCGCAGGGCTTTGCCGTGAATGGCGGATGCCGATTGCGAGCGATTACGGGCAATGGATGGCCGTGCATTATGAAATCCGAATAGTGCTCCCCTGCGGGATTGTGCTGCCCATGGGGTGCGGGATTTATCCACCACATATTGACCAGAACAATCATGAGCGATCAGGAACACAATCAGGGTGGGCGAAGAGCAACAAGCCCGCGCACCCAGCCAAAGGATGGGCCTCCTCCGAATTCCGAGAAGACCTGGAGTTATCTGGTAATGGGGGGGATTACCGGACCGCAGGGTGTGACGGGTGCGACTGGCGCTACGGGGGCTACCGGGCCTGTTGGCGCAACCGGACCGCAGGGGCCATGCTGTACCGGCCCAACCGGACCTACCGGGGCAACCGGCGCTACGGGAGCAACCGGTGCTACAGGCGTCACGGGACCAACGGGAGCAACCGGCGCTACAGGCCCGTACGGCCCAACCGGGCCTCGCGGCATGACCGGGCCATACGGCGCTACCGGTCTGTATGGTCCTGCGGGCGCCACTGGTGCAACAGGTCCGGTAGGCCCAACAGGCGCCACCGGGGTTACCGGACCCCGTGGCTCAACCGGTGCTACCGGCGTGATGGGTCCGTTCGGTCCTCCGGGTCCGATTGGCCCAACCGGTCCCATTGGGCCGGCCGGCCCTCCCGGCGGCCCTCCAGGCCCAACAGGTCCCCAGGGTGCAACCGGTCCGGCCGGAGGGCCGCAGGGTGCCACAGGAGTTACAGGGCCACCGGGCGTCACGGGTGCAACCGGACCAATTGGCGCAACCGGACCGCAGGGACCATGCTGTACCGGCCCAACCGGCCCGGTGGGTGCTCCTGGCGCTACCGGCCAGATGGGGCCTGCGGGGCCGATAGGGCCACAGGGGCCTCCTGGCGATCCGGGCATGTATTACGTGGATTATGGGGCCGGCATCTCGTTGCAAACCCAGATCGCCGGTACATTGGTGTGTGGCGGAACGTCGGCGTCGATCATCACCACGCTCGACGCATACTTCGTGGCCAAGGCCGTGCGTCCGGCGCCATTGCCCACAACGTCGGCGGCCTTCAACACCAATCCATTGGTCGATCAACTGAATTCGACGCTTGCCACCACGCGCTTCCTGCAACTGCTGGCAATCTACTTCGCCCTGAAGCCCGGGGTGACGCTGCCCTCGAATCCGTTGAACGAGCCGACCTACGTCGCTCAGGTATGCACGGCAGTTGAGCTGCAGGGCTGGGGCGGATTGTTGCTGCGCCTGCTGGACCAGTTCTACGAACCAGCGGTTGGCGCGCCGGTGAAGTACGAGGATCAGGGGGTTACCGGCCCGACGGGGCCAACAGGACCAACAGGCCCGACAGGCCCGACAGGTCCTACCGGACCGATGTAGGCCCTTGAGATTGCGAATGGGCTGGGCGCCACATCCAAGACCGGTGGCCTGCCCGGCGCCGCAACGGCCGCATTCCGCATGGCGAAGCGGACCGTGACCTGGAAATGGTGTTCCCATTCCGGTGCACGGTCCGCCAGGCCGGCGGCTGCCGCGCCACCGTGTTCCGTGTGTGATCCGGCTACACCAGCCCGGATGCACCGTGTGTCCCGACGCAACGCCGCCGTATCGACGACGGCACGTTTGAACGTGCCAGAACAGCAACGCCACAACGAATTCAAGGTTCCGCCATGAGCGAACTGATGCTTACACAACATGGAAACTCGAAGCTCTATGTGCCGCAGGAGCCAACCGGTTTCGAGTGCCGAGTCTGGATCGCCTTTTACTGCTGCGAGCCAAAGGATGACGAGAACCAAGGGGGGCAGCCGAATCCGCCCGGGCCGATTTCCATCGGCACCTTGTGGGATGACTATCTGGGCTATGTCCTGATACTGCATGCCGAGCCGCCCGCAAGCTACCTCGATGCGTTCGCGGCCCGTGTTGCGGCCAACTACGGGAGCACCCCGCCGGCCAATGTCGATTTTGTGTGGATGGCCTACGACACCGCTGCCGACTCCATCGAGGAAATCGCGCACGTGGTAACCACCTACACCGAGGACGACGATGAAGTCCGCCACTATCTGACAAGCGGAACCGAAGTGATCGATTTCGGTGGCTACAAGCTCCCGATCGACGACAAGGTGCGCGTGCTGTATTCGGCAACCGCAAAGCCGGGCGCCATATGGGGCGAGGCCACCGGCTTTGTGCTGGAATATCCGGATCCCCCAAGCCCCAAGTGCCCATCGGCGCGGGCCGTTGCGCAGCCGGACCCTATGAAGTCCATGTACCTGAACATGACCGGCGAGCGGGCCGGCTGCCTTCAGGCAACCGCGGTGATTTTTGATTATTACTCCGATCTGCCGTCAAGCTGGGATGTGGGCCTGCGATACGTTGCCGCGATTGATGGGACCGATGTTGAACAGTTCTACCCGGTATTCGATCCCGATGGAGATTGCTTCCCGCTGTTGTGGATGTGCTGGGACCCGTGCGACCATCTCAACCCCACGCGCACATTCCTGACCGTGCACCGGCAATTCGTGGAGCTCAGCAACGTGGGCGAGGAATCGTGCGACGTTGAGCTGGTGCCGTGCGTGGTGGATTATCTGCCCACGTTCTTCCGAACGGTTACCGGCGAGCGTATCGCGCTTTCGCCGGTGGACTGGGGCGCCGATCCGGCGAAGCTGGTGTTCGAGATGCGCTGGGCCGCCGAGACGGAATTTGATGACGATGAATATTATCTGGTTCCCAGCGGCTCGTTCGAGCTGGTGCTGGTGGATGGTGTTGGTGAGGAAATAGATTCGGACGATGAGATCGCCGAGTTCGAACCTGCGCGGTTCATGTGTGGCCTCGCTGGCGTGGAGTCGGTTGAATTCTCGCCGCGCGATGATGGCGCCCCGGGCGATCGCATTATGTTTTTCGAACATCATGCCGCGTATGCGCCCGCGTATCCCGTATTCGGTGCAGGTGCGGTGGCCACCGGTACCACCAGCCCGTTGCAGCTTCTGTCCTGCGATTATCACACAGCCTGGGCATCCATTCACAAGCTGCTGGGAGTGCAGGGGGCCGGCGCGGTGTACTGTTCGCAGCCGGAACAGGGGCCGCTGTATTCCTCAACAGCCAACGGTTTTACCGTTGCGGATAATCGTCTGCTGCAGCTTGTTGAGCCGGTTGCCGAAGCGCTTCCGGCGCCTGCGGCAGCCAAGTGCTTCCCGATTGCTCCGGTTGCCGGCACCGAGGGGGTTGGGCAGGAGTTCGTGGAAGAGTTTGAAGGGCAGATCCTTTCGCCGTTCCGTCGCGAGCGCATCCTGCGTTTCGTGGAGCCCATTCCGTGCGACGGTACCGGCCCGTTCGAGCCCTGCTTCGATAACGTTGCCGCGCACGGCATGCCTGGCAAGCAGCATGATCCCGGAATTGACGGGTACGCTGATGCTGTGAAGGATGTTGGCACCGCACGCGCCACCACCCCCCAGGGTGTGATCGTTGATTTTGTTGCCGGACAATGGAACTCCATTCTGGTGGCGAACAATGCAACTACCCACACAGTGGTCAAGTTCGATACGCCTGATCACGCATTGCGTGCGGCGTTCCAATCCAACCAGCTATTCCTTGTGGCAAGCAAGGCGAGCCACCTGCAGGGCATGACCGCAAACGTCAACCTGGGCGACTGGGCTTTTCAACTGGACGTTGCCAACTGCACATTCCCAACGACAAATCCAACGCCGGCAACCGGATTCGCCGACCTGAACAACGTATTGCTGGTGAAGTTTGGGCCGGGTTCGATCGCACAACGGCTTCAGGACACCAAGGCCTGGACCAATCCGGGAGATTTTAACGAGTGTGCGCCCGAACGATTGCAGCTTCTGGCAACGCGCATTCGAGCGTTTGTTGCGGCGGCACGCGTCAAGGCGGCGAATGATGCGGCATACAAGCGCTTCGTATCGGTTATCGACGACGAACAATGGACCGGTGTGGTTGGGTTGAATGTTTCGATTGATGTGCCATCGATGCCGGCCGAGCTGCAGTTCCTTGCGGCCGGTGCAAATCAGCAGTTGTTTGTTGCCCATCACGTTGTGGTGGAGACCGGCTTTGTGCAACTCCAGAACGGCTCCGTTGTTCCGGCCGATGCTTCGTCGTTTGCGTTGGTGGATTACCGCGATGATTCGGAGAACACCTCCACTGAAGATGTGTCGTTCAAGCTGCGCGAATTCTATCTGCGCTTCGACAATTCAGGCGTACTGGATTATCGCAGCCGGGTGGATCTGATAGTCAATCGCATGTTCGACGAGCCCGTGCTCCGCGTGGAAGGCGCCCCGCAGGGAGCCGGCAATGCAATTGTGATTGTTGGCGCGCGCGAAATGCATTCCGCGGTACCGAAGTACAGTTTTGTTGTGGATGGTACGCGTCGATTTGTGCTGGACAGCAAGGTGATTGCCGAGGTGGATGTGCGGAAGGTGGAGTTCGTTGCAACGTCACTCGACCGCTCGGAGCCGTTCTATCGCCGCGTGCTGATCATGGCGGACTTCGCGTTCTTCGGGTTCCTCAAATTCCACTCGATGAGCATCGGCAGCGGACAACAGGCAGTTTCGTGCGATCTGTTCTCTTACGATCGCCTTGCATTCGAGAGCCTTGGGCTGCGCTACGAGGTGGAAATTGGCGACGTACCGTTCGTGCCCGATTTCAATTTCATCTACGAGCGAATCGCGATCGATACGGCGCAGGGTGCCACGGTTGCGCGCAGCGGAAGCCTGGTCCGCAATTTCCCGATGCGGGTGTTGGCGCTGCGTTGCAGCACTGGGGCGGCCCCAACGGCGCAGGGTTTTGTTGTGCTGCGCTCGCCGCTCGATACCTCGTTCGATCCGCTTACCACACGGTGGTACGGGTTGGAGTTCGAGTTGAATCTTGGCACGCTTGGTGAACTCGCCGCCAATGCCGGCATCGTTGTGCGGGTGATGCTGGCGTGGTCGCCGGGTGGTGTCGCCAAGGCAAAGGCCGCTGCTCACTTGAAATTCCCGGGCGTAGGCGCGGCCAACAACGATATGATGAGCATCGAGGGTGTTGTTAAGCTGGGGGCCAGCTCGTACGAGCTGGTAAAGGTGGCCAACGGATTTGCAATCCGTTTGAAGAGCTACGCCCTCCGCCTTCTGGGCCTCAGCCTTCCTGTTGGCGGCGGGCCGGACATCGTCATCTTCAGCAATCCCGATCAGGCGGAAGCCTCGCCCGAGGACGTGCTGGGATGGTATGCGGTGTATCCGCGCCCACTGTAGAACCAGAGTGAGATCGCCGTGCCGCGCGCGCGCCCGACTGCGCGAGCCGCACCGTGATAAGCGGTGAAAAGACTACCACAACAATTTTCCTGGGTTACACCCGGGAGAAGGAAATACCACCATGAATCGCGTGTTCACCGCGACGTTGTTCGTCGCGTTCATGATCTGTGCGGTGGGTGCTCGCGCCCAGAGCCTGAAGATTTTTCACATCGGCATCGGCCAGGGCGATTGCACACTCATCATCGCCACCGAGCGGATAAAGAACAAGGATGTGTCGAAAAGCGTGCTGATCGATACAGGGCCGTATTCGTCCGACCAGCGCATCGAACCTATCTGGCAATACATCAAGGATACGTTGGCCGCGTATGGTGTTGGGGGGCTCGACTATTTCGTCATCTCACACCTGCATCACGATCACATGGCCGGTGCGGTAAAGATCCTGACCAAGCTGGTTGCCGAAGGTAACGCGTGGAAGAATCGGATCAACGTTGTTGACCGACTGGCTTTTCCCGATGTCTGGACGGCGCCGTACGGCGAATGCTGGGACAACGACGGCACCGCCACTATTACCAAGTATGAGGCATTCCTGACGGCTAATCTACCAACGCGTCGATTGCCGGTACACAGCGGGGATAACCTCTTCAAGGGGTTCAAGAAGATCAAGATGATCTGCGTTGCCGCTAACGGAGCCGTTGATAAGACTATCCATGCTCAGGCTGGGGCCACAGCGCGCGAAGCAAGGGATGAAAATGACCTTTCGTTTGCCTTCCTGATTCAGTTCGAAGGGTTCGCATACTACACCGGTGGCGATCTGGGTGGCGGCGGCGGCGGGTATTCCAACATGGAGGGGCCTGTGGCAACGTACATGAATACGTTGCGTGCAACCAGGGATTTTCATCTTTGCGCGTTCAAGTGCGGCCATCATGGCAGCGACCACTCAACCAAGGATGCCTTCCTTACCGCGTGTAACCCCTACCTGGCGATTATCAGCTCGGCGCTGCGATCGTTCAGCGGAACGCAGCTTCCATTTCAGACAACGCTTGACAGGTTGACCAGCAAGGGATGCGTGATACGGTATACGTATCAGGGGAATAAAACGAAACAGTCCGAGGGCGACCCAGTCTACCTGCGGGATCTCATCCTGTACCTGAACTCGGCTCCGGGTTGGCTACGTGATGTTTCCATTGCCGTAAAGAGTGTCCGCCGCGAGCTTGATTTTTCGTTCAAGACACCGCTGTCCACCACGCTGGAGACGTTGGTGTGCAATAAGGTGCATACCAAAAGATAACGCTCACCATCACCACGAGGCACGCAGATGACTCTCGCAGCCATATACGACGCCATTAATGGCGTACTCAATAGCGAAGCCGGCACGGTGTCGATTAACACCGAGCTGAATAGTGCCGAATGCTACGTCCGGGCATGCGGCGAACTCGCAATCACGCAAATTGATCTCACGAACGCTGTGCTGACTCGCGGTGCTGGCGAGTACGGAAATGTCGTGCTTACGGGCAACGGAACTGTACTGCAGGACGCTGTGACAGTGACCCTGACGTTCGAGGAAACAGCGGATGATCCACAGAAGTGCACGATTACCTACTCGATGCCCGCCCGAAACATATCGGGCATTATGTCCAAATTCAATTTGACGTTGGGCGCAGGGGCAGTGGACAATCTACCAACCGCCGCGTTTACCGCGATCGCGGTATCGGTAAGCGCCGACGCCGATGTTGCCACCATCTCGATCGAAGGCAGCGCACAGAGTCTGAATTGGGAAATGCTTGCCACGCCCGCAATCACGTTGACGGGAATCGGTTGTACGCTTTCCTGCTCGCATGACGATACGGCAACCAACTGGAAGCTGGAAATCACCGGTACGTTTACGCTGGCGCAGAAGGATTTAGCGGTGGTGTTCTCCATCGCATGGGGTAGCGCCCATATTGGCGATGCATGCGAGCTCCGGTTAAGTGGGGCCGATCCCGTTGTCGGCCTAACCCCCGGCGACATTGGAACTCTGTTGAACATTCCGGTGGGCAATTCGTTGCCGGCGTTCTTCAACTCGGCACAGGGATTCAAGCTGACGTCGATAAGCATCATGTTCTCGTTGGCGGCAAAGTCAATCTACTCAATTACCACGCAGTTTACATGTGATGGTTCGTGGGAGGTTGTGACAGGTTTTTCGATAGGCAAAATCTCGCTTTTGGTACGTATTCTCAGCCCGGCGGCACAACCGAAAATTTCGATTTCGGCCCGAGGCACTATTACGATCCAGCAGATCGAGTTTGATGTCGCGGTGGCAAAATCGGCTGGCGCGTCGCGTTGGCTGCTGGAATTTTCGTGTACGAAGCCCGGCCTTACGATCGCCAAACTTGGTGGCCTGCCGGGTGGCGTTGATCCAAACAACTGGAATCTTCCGGATGGTCTGGGCACCCAGAATCAGTTCAGCCTGGATCACGCGGCGTTCGAGGTAACCCTTGTGCCGCCGGCGTTCCATCGGATCCATATCGAGGGATCGATGGTGGGGGTATGGACCGTGATCGAGGGCGGGCTGGAAGTGAAGGACCCGAGCTTCGAGATCGCGATTCAGCCTCGCAACGGTGTTGCCAACGGCATCAATGGGCATATCGAAGGTCTGCTGGTTATTCCGGGGCAGGCAGGGCAGCCGCCCATTGCCGAGCTTGCGGTGATGTTGGAACGCACAAACGGCCAGTGGCGCTTTGCCGCGCGGTCGTTGAATTCCGTGAAGCTTGTTGACGTCATGCGCAAGCTTCTGCCTGCCGGCCAACCGCCTTGGTTGAGCGAGATGGCGTTCGCCAGCATCGAACTCACGGATTTTTCAGCGTCATATGCCTCGGCAACCGCTACGCTGGCCGGGAATTTCGGTATATCCGCAACGTTCTTGAACGTTTTTAGATACGATTTCGGCAGTGGGGATCTGAATGTGGAGCGTGTTCAGGTGACATTCCTGAAGCGGTTCACGGTGACGCCGGCCTCGGCCTCGAATTATTTCATGATCTCCGGCGAGGTGGTTGTTGCCGATGTGCGCCTTACCGTTCGGTTCGAGCATACTTCGCCGGCCGGACCAACACGTATCGGCGGTGAAATTGGTGGTGTAACCGGAACGTACCACCGCGACGGACTCGATAAGTATTTCGAATTCGGTTTCCGCAATCGCACCATTGGCGACATGGTGGCCTTTGTCGCTGACATGGCCAACCAGGTTGGTGCGGGAAATCTCCTGCCTCGCGAGCTGCCGTATCCGTGGAGCATGCTCAGCAACATCAACCTGGATGCGCTGACGTTTACGGTGTATACATCCCCAAGGGGCGATCAAAAGCGCTTTGGATGCACTGTAACCTTTCCCAGGCCTATCAATCTGGGATTCTATTCGCTCACCGCGGTTTCGATATACAAGATTGGCCCCGGTCGCCAGGTGAGCCTTGCATTCACCGGCACGGCATTTGGCGCCGGAGCACCGCAAACCACAAGCATGGATCTTGGTGGCCAGCCACCGGCGATGCCGGGCAGTACGGCGCGGTTCTTCAGCCTGGATTTCCTTGCCCTTGGCCAGCGCCTGCGCATGACAACGCCCACGGGCCGCACGGTGACTTCGGCGCTTGCCGACATGCGTACGGCGTTCCAGCCCGGGCAGTCGGGCCTGCCCGTTGGCGGCAATAATGCGTTGCAGTTCGATCGGGCCAGTTCCTGGCTGCTGGGTATCGATTTCTCGATGCTCGGATTTCTCAAAATGGGTGCCGTGTTCAACAACGGCAATTTCGCCGGCGTGCGCATTGAGCTGGGAGGCGACCGCTTCCCCAGGCTTGCAGGTTTCAGTTTCGAGATTCTGTACAAGAAGGTCACCGAGTCCGTTGGTGTGTACCAGATCGAGCTTCGGCTTCCCGACGCCATCCGTCAGTTGGAGTTTGGCGCGGTGAGCGTAACGATTCCGGTGATCGCCATCGACATCTATACCAACGGCAATTTCCGGATCGACCTCGGCTTCCCACGCAACAACGATTTCTCCAGGTCGTTTGCCGTGCAGGTGTTCCCGTTCCTGGGTGCTGGTGGTTTCTACTTCGCACTGCTGGAGGGCGATACCGCCACGCAACTTCCATCGGACTATGTGGTTGGCAGCGGCACGTTCCGCCCGGTGATCGAGGCCGGCGTGGGCCTGAGCATTGGCGTGGGCAAGATCATCGAGCGCGGCATTCTGCGCGCGGAGCTCTCGCTTACGTTCCAGGGCATCCTTGAAGGCGTGCTTGGGTTCTTCAGTTCGGCTACCGACCAGCAACGCGCGCTGTATTACCGCCTGGAAGGATCGTTTGCCGTTGTGGGGCGCATCCAGGGGCGCGTGAATTTCGCCGTGATCTCCGCGAACGTGATGCTGGAGGCCTATGCCCGGGTGCGGGCGGTGTTCGAATCGTTCAAGCCGATTCCGCTTACGTTCGAGGCCGGCGTGAACGTTGAACTTTCGGTGCGTGTGGGAACCGAGTGGTTCGGATGTGATATCAATTGCTCGTTCTCCACCCAGATCAGCGAAACCGTCACGATCCCGGCGGCCGAAACAGGTACTCCGTTGTGGGCAAGGCTGCCGGGGGCTGGTGGCCAGCATGCCCTGCCACATGCTTTGCCGCATGGGCTGCCCGCGCACGGTATTGCCGGCGATGTGATGGCGCATGGGGTGGGCGACCTTACCACATCCGTTGCTCGGTACCCCAAGTTGAACTGGGACAACCCGATCGACCTTTCCGCCGATCCCAACGGCGACGGACGCCTGCCGATCTGGCTTGCGTTCCGTCCGCAGTTCGCGTTGTCCAGAACACAGGCGCAGCAGATGCCCTACTACGTGGGCATGTTGTTCATGGAGGGGACGCCCGTTACCCAGGCCCCGGGACTAAACAGGAGTGATTTCGACAAGCTTGCCGAGGCCGTGCTGTTGTGGATGATCAATGCGTTGAAGAATCCCGGAACGCCGGTTACGCAGCGCTCGCAGCTACAGGCGCACACCGTAAGCAAGCAGGAGCTTGAAACGCTGCTGAAGGTGCTCACCGCGCGGCCACGGGGGCGCTCGCCGTTTACGTCGGAACAGGTAACGGCGATGTTGAAGGGGATGTTCACGATCACGTTGTGGGCGCCGAACGAAAACCGCCGGCGACCGGTGCCGGTGCCGGGCGTTATCCCGCAATATGATCGACCAACGGTAACCGTATTCCCGATGATTCCGGAGCTGGAGCTGCGGCGATTTGTGCATGATGGCACCGAGGAGGGCGAATACGCTCCGGTGGTATTCAAGGAACAGACGCTTGTGCCGCCCGAATATCACGACGACATGGCGCTGTATTTCTCGCAGCTCAGCGTGGATTTCCAGAACGACGTTGAAGAAAGTGTGGATGCGCCACTCGACAGTGATCTGTATCCGGCCGGCACATACGCTCCGCGCTCCATTGCCGAGTTCGTGTTCGAGGACTATTTCATGATCGTGGCGCGTGCGGCCATTCAGGGCAGCCTGGATGTTCTGGGATCGGTTGAGGTTACAACCGTTGCCGGCGATACCACGGTGCAGCTTGCCAACCGGCTCAGCGTGCCGTTGGCAACAATCGCAACAAACGGTGCCGGCGTTGTGCTGCAGGCCGGCACCGCAATGGTTAGCAGTGGTGCGCGCGTGACAACAGTCACCGACGACTCGTTGGCCTCCATCTCGGCACAGTTTGGTGTTGACTACGATTACGACTTCTACGAACGCTTGCTGATGGCCAATGCATTTGTGCCCGGCCTGATACGCGAAGGCTACGAGATAGTGGCTGAAGGGTGGGAGCCGTACACGGTTGGCGCAGGCGAAACCGTTGCCGGAATCCGCGAGGCGATGAGCCCACCGTTACCGCTGATTGCCCTGGCATATGCAGTCGCCTACGATAATGCGCTGGCGGCCGGGAAGGATGTTACCGTTCCGTTTGGCGCGGCCAGCTACACGGTAAGTGTGATTGGCAGTTATCTGGACCAGGTTGCCACCATTACCGCGTATGCAACCGAACAGGCACAGCGCGACTATCTGGCTGCGATGGGTGATCTGAACGCGTACACGCCGGATATCTTCCCAACGGATGCGCTGATTTCGCTGCCGGGTGGTGGTACACACACAGTGGTGGCCGGGGAAAGCCTTGCCTCGATTATCAATTCCTTGGCGCTGGCAACAACGCCCGGGGCGCTTCTGCTGGAGAATGCAACCGATCCGTACGCGGTGAGCGCCGGCATCCAGCTCCTGCTTCCGCCGATCTCGTTCACCACGCAGACCGGAGATACGTTGGGCGGGCTGGCTGCAACGTATGGCGTTCACGTGGTGGATTTGGCGCGTGCCAACGTTACCGCGCCGCCAACATTTGTTCCCGGCGCAACGCTTACCGTTGAAAACGTGGGCACAATCAACGCGGGCCTCCTTGCCGAGCTGATGCACGGCACCGATGGGTTCCGCAACGTGGCGGGCATGGCATCGCGGTTCATGCTCCCGGGATTGCGCCTTCCGAAGCCACGGTTCTTCGTTGGTACCGACGAAACGCCGTGGGAGGGTGAGGACTCGCTGCCGCTGTATTACCTCACCGGCCAGCAGTTCGGCCTGCCGCTGTATCAGCCGCAAGCGGTGCCGCCAAACGCATCGTTCCGCATCACACTGGGCAACAAGCGCGGTGCCGGTGCGCGTCCGAACTGGATCCGGTACGATGTTGAGCGGATTGATCCTACCGACGCCGGTGAAACGTACGTTGAGATCAAGCTTGCCGCGGCACAGTTGGAATGGGTTGCAAGGTTCGCCAAGGCATCGTTGATGCCCGTCACCTCCGAAATTTTCGACACGCCGCTGTACAGCTCGGTGCCCGCCGAGTTCCCGTTGGGCAAGGTCACCGAGGCGTTGGTTGCGCCTGCGGTGGGTGGCGGGCAAGCCACAACGCTTGTGCTCTGGAATTTCTCGGAACCACTTGCGCAGTTGGTGGGCGGCTATCGTGGCGTGCAGCCGAAGCTGGATCTGTACGTGCGTTCACAGACCCAGACCGACATCTCGCAACAGCTTGACGCGCTTGGCGGGTATGAATGGGCTTCGGCGATCGAAGTGACGGTACGCCGGATAATAGGCCCGAATGGTGTTCCGCTGCCAACCACATACGAGATCGACGGCACCGACCCGGACGGCATTGGCCGGTTGGACGGCGTGCTGCGTACCGCAGCCAATTCGCTTGGCGAAGTGCAGATCCTGTATCAGCGCAAGGTGGCCGATCGTGCGGTGGGCCTGGCGTCCGACGGTGCCGGCAATATCGGAGCGTTCATCGCCCAGGCGAATCTCTCCACGTTGAACAATCCCGATGCGGCCAAGGGGATCGATCTGACCAAGGCGGCGCCAACGCCGGCGCAGGTGCCCAACATGTTCAATGGAGGCACGAAGCTTGCCACGCTGGCGTTGCTGTGGCAGGCAAGCCAGGTGCGTTCCGGCGGCTACTTCCTGTATTATCGCAAGCGAACTGCTGACGGAAGCGAGGTAGGGCTGCCCGACTCGGTGTTCAGCACGGAGGGGACGGCTGTGCTTACAATTCTGGTGCCGTTGACGGCGACCGGCATACAGGTGCCACGATTTGTCAACCGGGTACTGCGTACGTCGCCTTTGGCTACCGGCATGACCATTGTTGCGCGTGCCGCCAAGCAGCTCAACATCAGTGTAAACGTTACCGACCAGACAACGGTGGAGCAGTTGACACGCCGTTACAGCGTGAGCTCGGCGGCGTTGATGGCGAACTTGAAGAACCTGACTCTTCGCGTGCCCGCAGCGCCGGAACAGCCGTTGAAGCTGTTGATATCCGGTAGCCAGGCACAGATTCTTGCAGGTGATACGGGGTGGGCTTCCGTTGCTGCACGATACCCGGGTGTTACAGCCGCGGACATGCAGGCCGCCAATCCTGGTGTGACGGTGGCAGCCGGCAACGCGATTGTTGTGCCGGGGTTCTGGCATACCGTGCAGTCGGGTTCAACGCTTGCATCGATTGCCACCACGTACAGCATAACCCCGGAGATGATCGCGTATGCCAACCCGCGCGTGCGCATGTTCGCCGGTGGCGGCATCACCATCGAGGATGGTGCCGAGATCAAGACTCCAACCGTTCCGGCTGGCCATGTCGGAGCTTCGCTGTGGCGTACCCCGCCCAACGAGAATCTCATGGGTAACCAGGGAACCAATCCGGCGTGGTTCAACGAGCAGCTTGCCTACATGTTCAGCCTGCTCAGCTTCTATGTGCGTCCAAATGCGTGGTTCAACGGCTCGGTACGGAGCCTGGCCGTTGGCCCTGGACAGCAGCGCGTTGGCCCTGGCGGAATTACGCCTCGAGCCAATGCATGGTGGTATGATATCCTGCTGCCGATTTACAAGCTGTGGGCCAGTTCTCCGGCTGCGCCGCCTCAGGCATGGAAGCCGCATCCGGGCCTGAGCCCGTATCGCGGTGTGGGCGGTCTGCTGGAGCTTGGCGCCGAGTGGCGTGATGGATTCGGCAATGTTACCGCGGCATACCTGCCGATGGCCACTCAGGACGTTAACAATAACGTGCTGCCGGCACTGCGCGGTACCGGCCTGGAACCCTATCACTCGGTGTCGCTGTTGGGGTACACCGACGAGCTTATCGGGCTGGAGCGGTGGCCGTCAACCAACGCTGGCTACACGGTTGTGCCTAAGGAGGCCGGTGGCGCGGAGTTGATCGTTGCTATTCGTTTCGATCCGTCGCGTTACACCACCGGTGGAACCGGCGGTGCGGGCAATGTGCGCAGTGCCGTAAAGGCCGATCTGACCACGTATCGCCGTCTGTATTATCAGCTTACATGGGGCAGGCAGCTTGCGTGGGTGGAGACCACAATCAACGATCGTACCCGGTTCGAGATCGACATCGCCGCTGTGATCGCCTATGTGGAGCGGATTCTGGAACTGTTGCATGGCCTGGCTAATACGGCAGATGGCGATTGGCCGGCGTCGATCGCGGCAATCGAGCCGCTGTTGGTACGCTACAACGTCTCGATGACCAATACAGCCCCGTGGTTCCCGCTTGCGGTATGGTTCGGTATCACACGCACAGGCCCTGTGGATACGAACTTCCTGGATGTCCCGGGCGTGCGCGAGGCGGCGCACGAGGTGGAGCCGATCCTGAACATGACGGTGGCATTCTGCGAGCTTGGGATAAATGTGCAGTTCCCCGATAACTTCGAGGACGACACGCTGCGTGGCTTTGCGCAGGTGTTCGAGAGCGCGTTGTTCGACGTGAAGGTTGCATCCTCGCGGGCAATGGTTGGCGAGGTGGAAATCGAGTCGCGCACCAGGCTGTGGGCGGTTCAGGTGACATCCGAGGGTCTGGTGAACTATCAGGTGGATACATCCAGCCCGGCCTTCTTCGCCATACCGCCACTGGCCACGTTTGCCATATCGAAAAACGATGTGCCACTGCGTGTGTACGCCAACAAGCAACTGGGCGCCGATGCAACGGCTACCAAGTCGTATTCGTCGATCGATCTCGATGTGTGGGCCAAGTCATTGTTGAACGCCATCGACACGGTACTGTTGCCGCAATACCTGGTCCCCGCCCGTCTGCTTGCAACAGGGCCGGGCGCCAATTGTTCGGTGGGTGCGGCCTCGTGTATCGACGCCATCATTGCCGCGAAACGGACCATCGCCGAGTCGATCGCCGGCACCGTGGACCTGCTGTCCGACAACAACATCGGCGACCTGGCACAGGCGCGGCAGTTGATGCTGCAGCGTCTGAAGGTTCGGTTGTCGAGCGCCTACGAAACCGATGTGCTTCTTCAGTTCCCGGTTGATGTGCAGTCGCCGTTCACCCAGGACGAAGCTCATGTACCCAAGCTCTTCGGGCAGCCCATATTGAAGGGGGCGGGGGCAAATACTGGAAAGCCCGAGTATACCCTCTCCACATCGCGCATTCCGTTGAAGCAGAACGGTTCGAACATGACGTTCCTGTTCCGCTCGGAGAAGGCGATACCGGAACAGACGCTTGATGTTGCGTTCGACTTCAGCGTTACGGCGCTGGAGCGCAGCATTGCCGACGTACCCTACAGCCCGGAGTTCTCAGCCTCGGAGTGGTTAACATTCCTTGTGCCCGACATGGTGCGCAACGTGGATATTTCGATCCCCATTCCGATCCGTTCCTATCCGGTTGCGCCGGCGCTGGTACGGCAGGAAATCTGGCGAGCGGTTGATCAGCAAACGCCGCCGCTAACGCTGCAGCGGGCACGGTATTGGAGTTATTCGTACCAGTACGAGCGCGCCGTTGGCAGCAACGACACCGTGCATACGTCGCTTTGGTTCAACGTTCCGAAGTCGAAGTTCCCGAAGACAACGTTGCCGGCGGATCTCTTCCATGCGCTGGCCGAGTTCGATCATAACTGGGATGCCATTCAGGCTGATCTGCTCGTATCGCTGCCGAAGATTCATCCGGGAGCAACAGGCGCCGACGTGGAGCAGGCCGAGGGAAGCCTTGCAGCGTTTGCCAATATCGTGTCCTCGATCGCTCCGCTATGGAGCCAGTGGGAATGCGATCGTTACGACTACGCTCCGTCGGGCGATGAGAACGGCGAGGAGGTGTTTGTTGTAAGCGAAACGAAGGTTGGCGGAAACCTTGTTATCACCGTGCGGCGGTGCCAGGGTGCCCCGGATCTTCCGCTGCCGAAAGTGGAAATCGAGGGCTGGGAGTTGGAGGAACTGCCGGCAGGTGTCTGTGGGGAAGCGAGACGATGCTTCTGTTATTACTGGTTCAATCCGCAGCTCAACGATGTTGAGTACATGACATGGGATCAGGCTCTGGCCGAGCGTCGGCGTTGGGTGGTGTTCGACGAGATCAACATTCTCAACCGGCAGAACGTGTGGGGTGGTGCATTTGTGACGCGAAACGAGAATCTGTTCGGCAATGTGGCCTGCGATCCCACCGCGCCGGTACATACCAATCCGAGCTTCATTTATCGCACACCGCGAGTGCGGTTCGCGGTGCCCGTTACGCCGCTGCTGGCAACCGGCAAGCAGTTCGATGTCGCCATGCTGGCCGAGCCCCGCAGTAAAACGTTGCAGGAGCATATCGGCTGGATGTTCGACAAGGTGTTCGAAGGAGTGCCACGCCCGCAGGACAACACCGAGGTGCGAAAGGTTCGCATCGATGTGAGTTACTACTATCAGGTAAATCCCACGGTGGCCGGCTCGGACGCTATTTATGTGACCCTTCCGATTGTAATGGCGCCGCCGTTCGATTTCGTGTTCGAGCGTGATCTGCTGGAGGATTGCCCACCCGCAACGATGACCTGCGGGCTTGCCGAGACGCTTGCGGCGTGGCTTACAGCGAGGAGCCCGTCGCGCGAGGACGCTGGATTTGTCTTCGACATCTCGGTGTTCTCCAGTCTGGGCGATGCTGGCAAGTTGCCCATCTTCCGTGTCAGCAATCTTACGCTGGCGGTGGACGATATCGAGGGGCTTCCGGCCGATCGTTGATGAACCCGCTCGTGTTGTTGCATGCACGGAGCAGGTGATTTCTACCCTGCCACCACACCTGAGGAGAGGCTGCGTGTGCGGTGGGGAAAGGCCCGGCCAGCAATGGCCGGGCCTTCGTATGTGGTGCCTATGCCCCTTGTCGATACTTCGCGTGCCCTGTTTACGGGATGGCGAACTCCGGCTGTTTCACGAAAGCGTACTTCAGGTTGCCCAGTGCCAGCAGGCTTTGCTTGCCGTCGGGGCTGTTCCGCGAGTCCGAGCCGATGGCAAGCTCCAGCCAGGTGCCGTCGGTCAGCTTGAACTCGAACCCGAACGTCAGCCGCAGCGAACTTGCGTTCGATTCGAACGCCCGCGACGTTGATGTTGCCGAATCAACCAGTGTGGCGGCGAAGCTGGCGCGCGTGTACAGGGCCTCGATGGTGCCGTGGACGTCGCTGCCGCCAAGCAGAATCCGGCCGCCGAGGCTCCAGCTTGAGCGCTCGAACGGTGTATTGGCAACAGTGGCCGCGCTGTCGCGGATGTTCGTGGAGCTATCCTGACGGAAGGTCGGTTGTGCCTTGGTTGCCGCCGCAATGCGGGCCTGTGCAACAAGCTGCCCCCACGTGCCGATGCCTGCCGTGCCGCCAACAAACCCCACCACGTTCTCCAGCGCCAGGCTGCTCCAGGTGGAGTTCGGCGAAAGCGCCGTGCCGCCAACGGCGATCCCTGCCGATGATGCATTCCAGTTGGCGTCGCGATAGTTGGCCTTGATGCGCGCAAGCCGTGGTGTGAGATACGCATACGATGCGGCGATCTGCTGCAGCAACGTGTTGTAGTCAGCAACCAGCCCAAGCAGCGCGGCGTTCTGTGTTGCTGTTGCGGTGAGCCCCTTGGTTGCCGCGGCCGCGTTGATCGCCGTAATCAATGCCGACGGTGTTACGCTGGCCGGAAGGGGGCTGGGAAAGAACAGGGCTGATACGGTATCGATGGCGCTGGACCAGCCCAGCGCTGTGATCACCGAATCGATTCGCCGCGAAAAGGCCGACGCTCGGCGTGCAGGCGAGAACTGCTGCGCGAACGCGGCGAACTCCTGCTGGATCGAATCTTCCAGGTGTTTGTTCAGCAGCGGATTGGCGGCGTCGAACGGTGTCAGTTTCAGCCCGAACGCCATGCGTGTGGCGGTGTCGGCCTTTACCGTGGCATACGTGATCTGCAACGAGCGCAGCAGGTATCCCGCGCGATAGGCCCGGATGGTGCTGTCGGCCATGCGACCGAATGTCTGTGCCGGCGCCCATTCCACGGCAACGCCCGTGGCGATGCTGCCCAGCGAGCCCGCTGAGTTCAGCAGTGCAGCGCTCAATTCCTTTACCGTGTTGGGTCGTGAGATCTGATTGCTGTTGACGCCCAGCATGGTGAATGCCGAGAGATCGGGGATGCTGAAATCGATGTAGAGCGAGTCGATCGAACTCTCGGCGGTAAGACTGCGATCTTGTGCTGCAAGCGGTACTGCCGCCGCGCAGATCAATAACATGATGCCGCACATCAGGTGCTTCATGGTGTGATGCCCCGTGTAAGTGGTGTTGGTTGTGGTTACGTTCGGTTATCGGCGCTATGTGGAAATCACGGTGTTGTTGGTGCGGGTGCAGGTTGCGTAGCCGGCGCGGCGATGCGCAGCCGGGCGTTGTCGTTTATCGGCACAAATTCATCGGCTTCGGCTGTACCGCTGGACGACCATTTGCCAATTTGCGTCGTGCCCTGCTTCCAGACGATTGAGGTTGAGTACGCAACCGCGTTGCTGGTAAGATTGTCGATCGAGAAGTCCCAGAAATGGCGCTCGCCGTCCAGCTCCCTTGCAAAGCCCAGCGCATGCTGATACGGAGGGGCATCCTTCGACGTATGCGTGTAGGTGTAGTCATAGGCCACGTAATCGTAGCGCCATGCCACATTTCCCTGCACCGTGATTTCGATGGTGACAACGTCATTGTTGTCGAGCAATGTGATCAGTTGCATGGTGATGAAATCCTCCGATAAGTGTTTGGGCACGTGTTGGCAGGGCCCGATGAAATGCGGCACAATCTGCTGCCCCGGTCCGGAACCGCCTGATGCATACACGGATGCCCTTTAACGGCTGGCAGCGGTGCGCGTACTCGCGGCGTTCGGTGTGATCGCATCCGCCAGGAGCACTGGAACCTGCGCGAAGTTACGCGCGGCCGTGCTGTGACGCAATCGCCGGTGGACTTCGATTGCACCCCTGCAGCCGTTCCGTGGCTGACATATCACCGCCTTCTGCATTTCGTAGTACATCGCCGCAACGGGGGCCTTAAGGCTCCGTCTGGCGGCCGGGGAAGGCCTGATTGAGCCCGAGGCACCAACCCGGGCGGGGCGGGGTACATCTTCATGTACTCGCATGCGGCGGTTTGTCACCGTACCTTTTCCACCGTTCCTCCCAAGAACCGTTTCACAGTCGGAACGTGACTCCTATCCCACGTCCGGCACAACGTTCGCCCCGTAACTGCCAGGCTCACGCGAACAATTCACGAAATCATCTCCGCTTCGTTTTTGGCCTCATATCCATTGCAGGCCGTGGCGCCCCTTTTGCCAGAACATGCGGCAAATGCAAGTGGCAATGTCGTGCGGCATGTGCTCACGCGCTGCGGGACCCTGCACGTTGGATACTTCACGTTTTAACGAGAGAGAGAGGGATCATGAGAAACAGAGTTATCGTATTGTTGGCGTTAATCGCCACAATTGTCATTACGGACCTGAGCGTCACTCAGGCACAACCACCGTATCGGCGCCGGAACATCAGCACGTTCTCGCCGGCCGATCAGTTGGAGCTGCGGCAGTTGATGATGACCTACATCAACAACGTAATCGTCAACGAACACCTCACAACACCGGGTATTCACTGCGAGAACGAGTTCTTCCTGACATGGCACCGTGGATATATCGACCGCATGGAAGCGTGGTTGATGACGCAGACCAATGGTACGAAGTACTTGCCGTTGCCGAAGTGGGACCCCAACAACGTGCTCGGCATTCCCAACGCCTTCTTCAACAATCTGGTGTCGCCGGGCAGTGCCGTGCTTGCGGGGTATCCCGCGCTTGTGAATCAGAACATCTCCGGTTTCGGCAACTTTAACTTCACGTCGTTCACGCTTGGTACGGTGTGCGCCACATATCCGGCCGGAACGCAGTCGCGAGCCTGCACGGGCGTTTCGTTCGGTACCGCAATCGACAACTTCGCCCTGGCTCTGGAGCGCCAGCACAATAACGTGCACGGAGATATCGGCGGCGTGATGGGGAACTTCAATTCTCCGGCTGCTGCGATTTTCTTCCTCTGGCACGCGTATATCGACGACCACTACAGATTCTATCAGTGCACCTGCCAGAGCGCGAAGGTGAAGGATCTGTACATGAAGGACAACAAGGAGGATGTTGGCGACGAACCCAACAACACCGAGCCCTCCGGCGTGATGTGGCAGAGCCCGGACGTCTGGGTGCGGCAGAATCAGGACCCGATCGTGGGTGGTGTTTACCAGCACGAGAACGATGCAAACAGGCACGAGAATCCCGAGTACAAGAACTTCGGGCAAAACTACGTGTATGTGCGCATCCGTAACCTTGGTTGCGCGCGCGTGAATGCCGGTGAGGTGAACCTGCGCGTATACTGGAGCAAGGCATCCTCGGGTGTGTGGATCTGGCCGAACGACTGGACCAATACGCCACCGCTGATCCCGCCGCACGGCGACGAAATCACGCTTGCCCCGATTGCGGTGCCGGCGCTCGACCCGGGCCAGCAGTGGGTAGCCGAGGTGCCGTGGACAGTGCCCGATCCCGCGCTGTATCCGTTGGACCCCAATCACTTCTGCCTGCTTGCGCGCCTGGAGTCCGTTGTTGACCCCATGGCCGTCATCGAAGGCACCGATGTGTACGCCAACACCAAGAACAACAACAACGTTGCGTGGCGCAACGTGATGGTGTACGATGTGGACCCGCTGAACATCGCGCCGCCGCCAACCGACGATTGCGACAAGTTCTTCTTCAAGCTCGTGCGCGACAAGGCCACCACCGGCAAGCTGCGCTTTGCGTATAACGGTAACCGTGCGGTGCGTTTCACCGTGAATCTCGGTACTGATCTGTACGAGGCGTGGGCCGCTGGCGGCCGTGCTTCGCGTGATGTGGTTGATCTGGGCAACGGTCGTCTTCAGATAAACGCGCCGAATGCCGAGATCGCCGGCCTTAAGATGCAGCGCGGTGTGCTGTATCGCCCGTGCGTGCAGGCATATCTGCAGAACGATGCCAAGGGCGGCAAGCCCGATGTTGCCTACGGCGATGTTGTGCCCATCCATGTGGTGCAGTACGAAAGCGAGGATGGAGGCAAGAACGAGGAGATCGTTGGCGGCCTTACCTACGAGCTGCGGGCTGTGAAGACCAAGGCTACCGAGGGCAAGCCGCTGATTTCCGCAGTGAACGTTGCCAATACGACGTGCCCGCAGTCGGCTGACGGTGGCATCAAGCTGACCATGGCAAATGCCGCGGGCCAATACACCTACTGGTGGAGCCACGGAGCCAGCACACGCGACGTTGCGGGGCTTACCGCCGGCACGTATACGGTGTATGTGCGCGACGCGGCAGGTGTGGCCGAGGTGAAGGATATCGTGGTGAAGAGCAACTCCAACCTGGCGACCGACGTGGACGGCACCAACTCCAGTTGTGGTGGCAACAACGGTTCGGCCAAGGTTGGCGTTACCGGTGGCAGGCCGCCATACAAGTATCAGTGGTACGTTGCTGGCGCGCCGATTACCAACGCAATCGGTAATAGCCTTACCAGGATTGCCGCGGGCGATTATTCGGTGGTGGTGAGCGATGCCGCTGGCTGCGCCGTAACGGCCAACATCAGCGTGTACGACGAGATGAGCATGCTGGAGGTGTTTGCCACGGCAACCGACGCCAGCAGCGAGGATGCCGTCGATGGTAGCGCCGAGGCGGTTGCCGTTGGCATGCCGCCGTACTCGTATCTCTGGAACAACGGCTCCACGGGGCAGAAGATCGAGGGCTTGGCCCCTGGTGAATACACCGTGACCGTTACCGACCAGATGCGGTGCTCGGTAAGCCGCACTGTGGTGGTAGGGTTCCCGCAGGCATTGCAGGGCGTCGATCGTCAGGCCTCGAACGAGCTCGCCAGCATTGTTTCGGCGGTGCCAAACCCGGCCAACAACGAAGTGGATGTTCGCTACGTTGTGAAGCACGCCGGTACGCTGCGCATCGCGCTGTACGACGATATGGGTCGTATGGTCGACGTGGCATTCAACGGATACGCGCCGGTGGGTGATGGCCTGCTGCGCATCGATACGCGCGGGCTGCCCTCGGGCCGCTACGCGATTCACCTGATGGTGGGCGGCCGTGTGGCAACCATGCCGTTGGTGATCGTGCATTAATTGGTGATGTATGCCGGCCGGCATGCATTGCCGGTCGGCATATTGTTTGCTGATTGATGTCTTCTTGAGCATGTTCGTACGGGACGGTGCGCGCCATACACAGTGGCGTGTGCCCGTCCCGTCGGCATTTCCGGTGCCTGCACTACTATCCCAGTACATCCCGATGCGCATACGTCTGTTTGTCACCCTTGCTCTGGTTCTTCTTCCGCTTGTTGGCTGTTCTTCGGAATCGCCGGTTGGCCCGCCGCCTGTTGTTATCCCTGCCGATGGCGAGCCGATTCTGTACTCGCGCCATATCGAGCCGATATTCATGAACTCGTGTGGTGGCACCGATTGCCATCTGTCGGGGAGTCGTGGGGGCGGATATGCCGTTGACACGTGGGAGAAGGTGATGGCCGGCGCCGATGACGGTACTACCGAGGTTATCCCGTTCACCGCGCGGCGCAGCCACCTGTTCCAACATCTCAACCGCGACTCGGCACAGGGGCCGATTGCCACACCCGGCATGCCGCTCAGTCGCGATCCGTTGCCGGCCGAGCAGATCCGCGCCATTGTGCGATGGATCAACGAAGGCGCGCGCAACGATGCAGGCACTGTTGCACTGGCCGGCGAGAACCGGTGGCGAGCCTTTATCTCCGCGGCGGCCGAGGATGTCGTTGCCGTTTTCGACGGCGCATCAGGGCTGGTTGCGCGCTACCTTGATGTGCATGCCATGGCCACAGGGGATGGGCTGGCACTCCCGGCCGAGCCCGTGATCGGTCCGGACGGATCGCTGTATGTGGCGCTTACCAATGCGGCGCGTGTTGTGAAGTTCAACGGGCGCACGTTGGCACCGGCGGGAAGTGTGGCGGTTGCCGCCGCGCCCGCGCAAACCATCGTTGCCCCGGATGGTCGTCGCCTGTACGTTGCTCACCACAATCCCAATCAGGAAACACAGCAGATTTCGGTGATCGATGCGGCCAGCATGCAGGTTGTGGGCGTCATCGACAGTGTTGGCCGTGCGCCGCATGGCGTTGTCATCGCCGCCGACGGCACGCGACTGTACACGATGAACACATTGGGCGATGATATCGGTGTGGTTGATCTTGCCACCGGTCGTACGCTGATGCGGATTCCGGTGTCGAGCAATAATCCGCTTATCCCGGGTTTTATTGCCCGTTATGAACCGTACGGCGGTCTGCTTACCAACAACGGCACCATGTTGTGGGTTACATGCCGCCGCAGCGGCGAGGTGAGGGTGATCGATCTTGCAGCCGGTCGCGTTGTCGACAGCATCTTTGTTGGCGTACAACCGTTGGCGCCGGCATTGGCGGCCGATGGCCATACCCTCTGGGTGCCCAACAGGGTAACCAATACCATTTCCGTGCTGGATACGCGGACACACAGCACCATTGCCACAATACGTGATATAACCACCGGCCCTACCTGTATCGGATTCTCGTCCGACGGCGCAACAGCATACGTGGCATGCGAGAAGGCCGGCGACAGCGGCGGCCACGGCATGGCCGGTAGCCCCGGGGTGTTGTACGTGCTGGACGCAAACACCTACAACGTGCGCAACAGTCTGGAGCTTGCCTCAGGCCCGATCGGCATGGCCATACTCCGGTGAAACGTGGTGTGTGTTGCATTGCGTGCTGATGGCATCCTCGTGTTGATGAACCTGAATGCCGGCGCGTGGGCAACATGCGCCCATGCCGTGCCCATGATTTGTGCGCGGCACTGTCGTTTTGTAGTTCGTGACTGCGTCACCTACGGTGGCCTGCACCAGCCTTTTGAACCCCACGAATAATCCGCCAGACCATCTCCATCAAGCCGTTGCGGGAAGTGTCAACCGATTGATTGCCCCGGCGCCGGGTTCGATTGCCGGCAGTGCAATATGATCTTGACATTCGCGATGGCGAAATGTATATTCGCTCCGTCGGTTCGTTACGGGCCGTGCAATATTACCATCTCTTCCCCAAAGCAGGATTCAGGTACGAGTTTCCGGCTGGGTGAGCGCACCGCGTGCGCCCATCGGCTTCAATGCGGGGGTGCGGGCTTTTTCTTCCGGTTCAATGCCCGTGCCGCCGCGTGATTCACGTATTGTTCATTATTGGAGACGTATCATGATCAACATTCCACGAGCCCTGGTGCTTGGCGCCATCGGCGCCTTGTTGCTGTTCGCCACCACGCCTGCCCGCGCGCAGAGCATCGAACCCTGTGAACCCGATTGCCACGAGACCCCATTC